>DAIBBI010000005.1:0-12201 GCA_027442615.1 Ferrovaceae bacterium
GCATTGTCGAAATGCTGGCACTGGCCGCAGTTCATTGCCCCAGCGCCGTCCAGAAGCCCACGAACACCTGCGTGGAGAGGATGTAGCCCAGCACCACGTTGACGGCAACGCCGGCGGTGAAGGCATAAAAAGGTTTGGCGCCGCCGCGCGTAAAGTCGGAAAAGCGCGTGGTCAGTCCGATGCTGAAGAAGCAGAAAATGAATGCCCAGGTGCGCAGGTTCTTGATGGGAGCCACGAGGCCCGGCTCCACCAGCTTCTTGTAATCGGCAAAGCTGTAGCCGTGCGAAATCGCCGTAACCACGAGGGACGCCACCAGAAAACCGAGGACGAATTTTGGAAAGCGCCGCCAGATTTCACCCACCCCGGCCCGCCCGCTCACGCCCGTGGATTCCCAGCGCGTGGTGGCCACGATGGACAGCACCAGCGCCCAGATGCCAATCCACACGTCGCGTCCGATCACCTTCATCAGCGTGAAGGCATTGACCGCAGCATCCGGCGATCCGGTAATACCCGGCACGTTGCCGGCGTAGCCGCCGTAAGCCTGGGCCGCAGCCAGGCCCGCCGCATCGGCAAACTCCGAGGTGCCGATCCACGCCCCGGCCACCCCCGTGGGCAATGCCAGGGCGCGTGCAACGAGGGGCAGGGCAAAGATCATGACGATGGCCCAGAACACCACCAGCGAGATGGACACCGGTGCATCCTCTTTCCTGGCGCCCACGGCCCCTGCGATGGCAATGGAGGCCGACACACCGCACACGGCACCCCCCACCCCCAGCACGGCAGCCAGGCGACGGTCCAGGCCCAGCCGCTTGCCCACAATAAAGATGGTGCCAAAGGTGGCGAGTGAGACGAGGGTGGCCTGCGCAATGGCTACCGGGCCCGCCCACAGGATCAGCGTGAAGGGCAAGGTGGCCCCCAGCAGCACGATGCCCGTCTTGATGTAGAACTCCACGCGAAAGCCCGATTCCAGCCAGGCGGGCAGCCGGAATGCGTTGGCGATCACGATGCCCAGGGCCAGCGCCACCAGCGGCGGCTCCAGGTTGTAGTGGTGCGCCTCATCCCATTCCCCCAGAAAGAAGATGACCACCGAGACCAGGTAGATGAAGCCGAAGGAAGGCAGGAATTCGCGCAGGGAGATTTTCAGGGCGGATACGGCCGCCCCCAGGATGACCGCCCACAACAGGAATAGCGCCCCGTAGCGCGACGCGTTGGCGGCAATCTGGTGGCCCAGATCCTGCAGGGTATGCCACTTGCCCGGCGTGACGGCCAGCCACTGCATGCTGCCCCCGCCGTTGAACAGCAGCACCGAGGCCGCCAGCAGCCCCAGGCCAATCCAGATGGCCCACCAGTCTTCCTTGCTGAAGAGTTCGCGCCAGCCCAGGGCGGGCTGTGTCGTTGAAAGTGTTGAAGCCATGAGGGGCCACCTTGTCCAATCCGGTTGTATGGGTTGAATGGTAAGGGGCACCTTATATAATTAAAAATATTATTAACTAATATCTTTATCGCTTATTTTCATATCAAGCCACCCCCTGCTCGACCTGGAAGGCGCGACAAGAAACAGGGGAGCTTCCTCTCGAACCTTGCGCCGCAGCATTCCTGCGGCATCACCCACATGAGCTACCCCACACCCCCCCATAGTGACTATAGACGAAAGGTCGCCCGTTCTTCTTAATGCACGAGAGCCAATTACAAATCAAAACCAGGCCCCCTCAATGACCACAAGACCGCTGCAGGACCCGATGGCTGCGCCGCCATCGCAGGAGCCGTCTGTCGTTCGGACCACCACCTGCTAGATGTGCGCCTGCCGATGCGGCATTCGCGTGCATGTGCGGGATGGCGAAGTGCGCTACATCGAGGGCAACCCCGAGCACCCCCTCAATAAAGGGGTGATCTGCGCCAAGGGTTCGTCGGGCATCATGAAGCAGTATTCGCCCGCGCGGCTGACCAAGCCCCTCTTGCGCAAGCCGGGCAGCGAACGCGGCGCCAACGAATACACCGAAATCTCCTGGGACGAGGCCTATGCGCTGCTGGAGACGCGCCTGCGCAAGCTGCGCGCCACCGATCCCAAGCAGTTTGCGCTCTTCACCGGGCGCGACCAGATGCAGGCCCTGACAGGCCTCTTTGCCCGCCAGTTTGGCACGCCCAACTACGCCGCCCATGGCGGCTTTTGCTCCGTCAACATGGCGGCGGGCATGATCTACACCATCGGCGGATCCTTCTGGGAGTTCGGCGGCCCCGACCTCGACCGCGCCAGACTGTTCTTCATGATCGGCACCGCCGAAGACCATCATTCCAATCCGTTGAAAAGCGCCATTGCCCGATTCAAGCGCAATGGCGGGCGCTTCATCGCCATCAATCCGGTACGCACGGGCTATGCCGCCATCGCGGACGAGTGGGTGCCCATCAAGCCGGGCACCGATGGCGCACTGCTGCTGGCCATCATCCGCGAGATCATTTCGCTGGGCCTGTACGACCGCGACTTCCTGACGCGCTACACCAACTCCGGGCAGCTGGTAAACCAGGACCCCGCCAGCAACGACTTTGGCATGATGATGCGCAACCCCGAGGGCGACGTCATCAACCCGCTGCGCCACCACAACTTCTACTGGTGGGACCGCCACACCGGAAGGCCTGTCGCCACCCACACGGAGGGGACAGACCCCGCCCTCTTTGGCAAGTTTTTCATGGACGGCACGCCGGTCAAACCCGCCTTCCAGTTGCTCAAGGAGCGGGTCTACGAGTGCACGCCCGAATGGGCCGAGGGCATCACCGGCATCCCGGCCGACACCATCCGCCGCCTGGCCCACGAAATGGGCGTGACCGCGCGTGACCAGAAGATCGAGCTGCCCATTGCCTGGACCGATTGCTGGGGGCAGCAGCATGAAAGCATCACCGGCAGCCCCGTGGCCTTCCACGCCATGCGTGGGCTTGCTGCCCACTCCAACGGCTTTCATGCCATCCGCTCGCTGGCCATCCTGATGTCGCTCCTGGGCACCATTGATCGCCCCGGCGGCTTCCGCCACAAGTCGCCCTACCCGCGCGCCATTCCTCCCAACGCCCGCCCGCCCAAGGGCCCGCAGGCGGTGAAACCGGACACGCCGCTGGAGGGCGCGCCGCTGGGCTGGCCCGAAAGCCCCGACGATCTGTTCGTGGACGAACAGGGACAGCCCGTGCGCATCGACAAGGGCTTCTCCTGGGAATACCCCCTCTCCGCCCATGGCCTGATGCATAACGTCATCACCAACGCCTGGCGCGGCGACCCCTACCCCATCGATACGCTGCTGCTGTTCATGGCCAACATGGCCTGGAACTCCAGCATGAACACCAGCAACATCCGCAACATGCTGGTGGACAAGCGCAAGGACGGCGAATACAAGATTCCCTTCATCGTAGTGTGCGACGCCTTCCAGTCCGAGACCACGGCCTTTGCCGACCTCATCCTGCCCGACACCACTTACCTGGAACGTCACGACTGCATGTCCATGCTGGACCGCCCCATCTCGGAATACGAGGGGCCCACCGATGCCGTGCGCATTCCGGTGCTCCCGCCGAAGGGCGAGTGCCGCCCCTTTCAGGAAGTGCTGATCGAGCTGGCAAGCCGCCTGAAGTTTCCCGCCTTCACCACGGCGGAGGGCGCGCGAAAGTTCAGGGACTACCCCGACTTCATCGTCAATTACGAAACAGCCCCGGGCTCGGGCATCGGCTTTCTGACGGGCTGGCGTGGCAAGAACGGCGAGAAGTCCATGCGCGGCGAGCCCAACCCCAACCAGTGGGAGATGTACGCCAAGAACAACTGCTTCCACCACGAGACGCTGCCGCCCTCCTACCAGTACATGCGCAACTGGAACAGGGGCTACATGCAATGGGCGCAGCAGGCGGGCCTGCGACGCGACAACGACCCCATCGTCATCCACATCTATTCCGAGTTCCTGCAAAGCTTTCGCCTTGCGGCCCAGGGCAAGCGTCCCGGCAAGCAGCCGCCGGACAATTTGCGCCACCGGGTGGACACCTATTTCGATCCGCTGCCCTTCTGGCATGATTCCCTGGAAAAATCCCGGAGCGACAACGCGCGCTTTCCCCTCAACGCCATCACCCAGCGCCCCATGGCCATGTACCACTCCTGGGATTCGCAGAATGCCTGGCTGCGCCAGATCCATGCGCACAACTACCTGTACGTAAACTCGGCCACTGCCCGGGCTGCGGGCATCCTGGACGGTGGCTGGCTGTGGGTGGAATCGCAGTGGGGCAAGGTGCGTTGCCTGTGCCGCTATTCCGAGGCCGTGGAACCGGGCACCGTGTGGACCTGGAACGCCATCGGCAAATCCTCCGGTGCCTGGAACCTTTCGGCAGACGCCAACGAATCGCAGAAGGGCTTTCTGCTCAACCACCTCATCTCGGAGGAACTTGCCGCCGATGCAAACGGCAAGCGCTTCTCCAATTCCGATCCCGTCACGGGACAGGCCGCCTGGTACGACGTGAAGGTACGCATCTATCCGGCGCAACCCGACGAGGAAAAACAGTCCTGGCCCCAGTTCAAGACCATGCGCCCCATTCCCGGCATGGGCCGCATGCCGGCCTGGCTGTCGTTCTTTGCGGGCAAGGGAGGCGAGTGACATGACCCAGCTTGCCCTCGTCATCGACCTCAACGTTTGCGTGGGTTGCCACGCCTGCGTCACCAGCTGCAAGCAGTGGAACACCTCGGGTTCCGCAGGACCACTGCTCGACGCCAACCCCTACGCAGCGGACCCCAGTGGCACCTTCTTCAACCGCGTGCAAACCTTCGAGGTGGGGACGTACCCCAACACGCAGACGGTGCATTTTCCCAAGTCCTGCCTGCATTGCGAAGACCCGCCCTGCGTGCCCGTATGTCCCACGGGGGCAAGCTACAAGCGCAAGGAAGACGGCATCGTGCTGGTGGACTACGACAAGTGCATCGGCTGCAAATACTGCGCCTGGGCCTGTCCCTACGGCGTGCGCGAGTTCGACGAAGAACGCAAGGTCATGACCAAATGCACGCTGTGCGTGGACCGCATTTACGATGCGGCACTGCCGGAATCGGAGCGCAAGCCCTCCTGCGTGCTGGCCTGCCCTGCGGGCGCGCGCATCTTTGGCGACGTGCATGATCCGGAATCGGACGCTTCCGTCGCCATCAGCGAGAATGCCGGCTACGCCCTGATGCCCGAGTGCGGCACCCAACCCGCCAACCATTACCTGCCGCGGCGCAAGACCGCGCTGAAAATCCAGGACGACCAGATCTATCGCAGCACCAACCCCCTGAAGGTGGAGGGGACAGACCTCCTGCCGCCCACTTCCGAAGATTTTGCCACCTGAACGCCGACCACCATGCGCCCAGCCTTCTCCATCATTTTTCTCACCACCCTGACTGGCGCCGGACAGGGCCTTTTTCTGTTGCTCTATGCCACGGAGCTGCTGCACGCCGCGGTCACGCCGGGGTTCTATATCGGCGGCAGCATCATCGTGCTGGTGCTCTGTGCCCTGGGCCTGCTTGCCTCCTTCTTTCACCTCGGCCACCCCAGCCGCAGCTGGCGTGCCATGACCATGTGGCGCACCTCCTGGCTGTCGCGCGAGATCATCGTGCTGATGGGGTTTCTGGGGATGGTGTTGCTTTACCTGCTGGCGCACTGGAACGGCATCGCGGCCACGCGCCTGCTGGGCGGCATGGCTTCAGCCCTGGCGCTGGGACTCTTCGTATGCACCGGCATGGTCTATATGGCCATCAAGGTCATGAAGGAATGGGCCAGTCCGCTGACCGTGGCCAACTTCCTCCTGATGGGATGCGCCTCGGGCGCCACCCTGGCCTCGGCCTATGCGCTTTTTGGCGCCCCCGTCCTGATGCCGTTTTATGTGCAGGTGGCGCTCGCCACCACCCTCCTGGCCCTGCTGGGGCGCAGCGCATCGCTCATCCGCAATGCGCGGCTCAAGCCCACCACCACGCTGCAAAGCGCCATCGGCATTCGCCATCCGCACATCGTGCAAAAGGCGCAGGGCGCCATGGGCGGGTCGTTCAATACGCGGGAATTTTTTCATGGCAAGAGTGCCGCATTCATGCGCGCCATCAAGCCCGGCTTTCTCGTCCTCGCCTTCGCCCTGCCGCTGGCGCTGCTGGCGGCGGGACTCTCGCAACAGGGGTTGCTGCCGCTTGCCTTCCTGCTGCAATACACAGGGTTGCTGGCCGAGCGCTGGTTTTTCTTTGCGGAAGCCAACCACCCGCAAAACCTGTACTACCAGGTCATTTCCTGACCAGCAGGATCGGCACGGGGCTGTCGCGCATCACGCCTTCGGCGATGCTGCCCATCAACAGGTGGCGCAATCCCTTGCGCCCGTGGGTGCCCACCACGATGAGGTGGGCCGGCCAATGGCGCGCCTCTTCCACGATGGCGTGGGCCACCTTTTCGCCCACGCTCTCCGTTTCAAGCATCTTGGTCTCGATGGACACGCCCTCGGCCTCGGCTGCCTTCCGGGCTTTTTCGAGGACCTTGTGCCCCGTGTGGATGGCCGCCCGCTCGATGGCGGTGCGGTCCACGAATTCCGTGTCGCTGAAAATGCTGGCCTCGTCCACCACATAGGCCACGCGCAGCAAGGCCTGCTGGTTTTTGGCCAGCAGCATGGCCTCATGCAAGGCGCGCTCGGAGGTGTCGCTGCCGTCCACTGCAACCAGGATGCGCTGGTACATAAGCTTGGCTCCTACTGAATGATTACGCGTTGCCCTTGACCACCAGAACGGAATGTTCGGACTGCCCGATGACGCTTTTGGTGATGCCACTGCGGTATTGTCCCAGAACGATCAGGTCCGCCTGCAGGGTCTTTGCCGTGGCAAGAATGGCTTCATGGGGCTTGCCCGCAGTCCCCTTGCCGATCGTCATGAGCGTCAGCGGTAACTTGCAGGCCTGTGACACCTGGGTGGCCACGGCGGCAACGGCTGCCTCCCCAGCCTCGGGATCAACGGCGGCCAGGATGGCATGCGACCACAGGCGCGCCGTGCGCGGCACGAACAGCATGCTGCAGGGGGCGCCAATGGCCACCTTGCTGACCATCTCGCCGATCATGAGGTTGGACAGGAAACTGCGCTGTCCCCGACGCCGCGCAATGATGAGGTCGGCGCCATATTCCCGCGCTTCCTGCACGATGGCCTCGTGCGGCGCTCCGGATTGCCGCACCACCAGGTCCAGTACCACGCCGGCCTCACGGGCCGCAGCACGCAACTGCTCCGCCCTCCCGGCAAATTCCCGCGCGCTGCGTGCGGCAAGATCAGGCGAGCCAATTTCGTATTCCAGGTGGTGAGCCACGGGAAACACCGCGCGCAGCCCCACCCCGCATTGGCGGGCGATGTCGAAGGCCAGCCGCTCGGCCCCGCTGTCAAATTCGGTATGTTCCGAGACCAGTAAAATGCGTTGGAAGGGATGGGTCATGGTTTATGTGTGGTGATGAACGCTCACTCCCGAGGCAGCATAGAGCAAAACCAGCACGGCCATCAGTCCCAGTGTGGCATAGACATAATTTTTTTCCCTCAGATACACCGGCACCACCGCGGCGATGCTGAGAATGGGACAGGCCGAGAGGATGGCGATGCCGAGCAGGCTGAGAAAATCGCCCTTGTTGAGGGCAAACAGCCAGCTCCAGCCATCGTGCAGGCCCGTGGCCGCCGCATAATCTGCGGCGGAGAGCTTCCACAGTTGCGGCAACTGGTGAAGCGGCACATCGGCTGCGGCAAGGCCCGTCATGTACAAAACGAAGGTGACCACGAGCGTCACAAACCCCGTGAGCGTGCCCCAGTGCAGCACCGTGGCGTAGCGCACCTGTTCCGGGGGCTGGTGGGGCTTGCTCATGGCGTTTAAATCCCCAGGCCCTTGAGCAGGGTGCGCATCCCCGCAAACAGCAACATGGAGATCGCCACCTTGCGGATCAGGGCAGGATTGAGCACTGTCAGCAAATGGGCCCCGATGCGCGCGCCCATCATCATGCCCACCACGGCGGGCACCGCAATGATGGCAAGGATGGCGCCGCTGTTGAGGTAGTACCAGGTGGCCGAGGCGCTGGCGATGGAGAGGATCAGGCTGGAAGAGGCCGCCGCAAGTTTAAGCGGCACGCCCATCAGCAGGTTGAGGGCCGGCACGTTGGCCCAGCCTGCCCCCACGCCGAAGACTCCGCCCAGAAACCCAATCACCAGAAACAGCACGATCCCGGTGGGGGTGCGGTGCACCTGCCAGGGAATTTCCCTGCCTGAAATCATGTCCCAGAACACGCCATGAATGCCCAGGCGTTGCGACAGTGCGTCAGGCCGGGGCACTTGGGGGTAGTCGGACTTCCGGGCCAGGATCATGAGCGCCGTAATGGCAAGGATGATGCCCCCCAGCATGATCTGGATCACGTTGGCGGGCAGTGCCAGGCCTACCATGGCTCCCCCCATGGAGCTGAGCGAGGCGGAAAGGGCGAGCGGCATCACGAGGCGCAGATGGGCCATGCCGTTCTTCAGCAGCGAGGGACCCGCTGCCAGGGCGCTGGCCATGGCCACCAGGAGGCCCGCCCCCCGGACAAAATCGAGATGGAAGGGAAAGAAGCCGCCCACGATGGGTACGAACAACACGCCACCTCCCACCCCGGCGGGCACCGCCACGATGCCCAAGAAAAAGCACACCACGAAAAGCCCCAGCGGCCACACCCACCACGCCACCGCATCTGCCTGCGGCAGCACGTCGGCGGCCTGGACTGCCATGGAGCCGCCGAGCGCCAGCAGAAGCAACAAAGCGTAACAGAAATGCTTGATGGGCATCGGGGCAGTATACCGCCCAGCGTCCCGGCATCGCACACTGGCTGCAGTTTTTATCAGGATTAAGATTAAGCTATCGTTGCTATAACTTAATAAAGTTATATTTCTTGCCACTGCATGCGGCTTCTGGAATAAAATTTGACACTTCAATCCCGTCTGGAAATGCCATGAAAGCGCTGTTCAAATATCACAAGCTTGCCGAGTCGGTGGAAGCCCAGCCCTCATTCAAGGGGCTCGACCCGGTGCAAATTGAAATCCTGATGGCCATCGGCACCAGCCGGCTTAACGATCAGATGCTCACCGTCAGCAACATTCTTGAAATGACCGAGCTGGCCTCTCCTGCCACCTTGCATGGACGCTTGAAGGAACTGCGAACGCGCGGATTTATCGAAATCGTCTCGGGTCAGGATAACCGATTCAAGTTTCTGCAGCCCTCGGACCTTGCCAACGAGTACTTCAACGCCCTCGACCGCTGCATCAGAAAAGCAGTGCAGCTGGCCTAAGCCGTTTCTTCCAGATAAGCCATCACGGCTCCCACCGTGATGAAGGACCCAAACACCACGATGCGATCTGCCGCCTGAGCCCCTCGGGCGGCTGCCTCAAATGCTGCCTGCGGCGAAGCGCAACTGCTCACGCTGCCGCGCACGCCAGACAGATGCCCCTGCATGTCCTGCAAGGAGGCGCCACGGGCCTCCTCGATGCCGGTGACGCACCAGCAATCCACCAGCGGGTCGAGCAGGGCGATGACCCCTGCAATATCCTTGTCGCTGAGCATCCCGAACACCGCCCAGGTTTTGCCGTCGCAGGGCTCGGCGCGCAGGTTGGCGGCCAGCTCCGCCGCGGCATGGGGGTTATGCGCCACGTCCATGATGACAAGCGGCGCCTGGGACACCTTTTGAAAGCGCCCGGGCAGCGTGGCCGACTGCAGCCCCTCGCGCAGGGCCTCCATGGAGACCGGCAGGCGGTCCTCCAGGCTGAGGATTGCGGCCAGGGCTGCGGCCGCATTGCGATACTGGAAAGCTCCGGCGAGTTTGAGACGCGGCAGAGCCTCGAGCGTGCGCGGGCCCAGTGCAAACGACCAGCCCCCGGCGCTCACCTGACAAGAAAAATCCCGCTCGATCTGCAACAGCCGGGCGCCCAGGCGCGCCGCCGTTTGTGCAATGGCGGCGGGAGGCTCGGGGTCGGCACAGATGGCGGGGCGCCCGGCGCGAGACACGCCGGCTTTTTCAAAGGCGATGGCCTCGCGGGTGTTGCCCAGCCACGCCTCGTGATCGATGGCAATGCTGGTGACGATGGCGCAGTCGGGATCGAAAATATTGACGGCATCCAATCGACCGCCCAGCCCCACTTCCAGGATGACGACATCAAGACCGGCCTCGATGAATACCTGCATTGCTGCTAGCGTGCCAAACTCGAAGGGGGTGAGCGACTGGTCGCCGCGCGCGGCCTCCACCTTGGCAAAGGCGTCGCACAGGCTTTGATCGGAAGCAAAAGAAGACCCCACCCGCACGCGTTCGTTGTAACGCACAAGGTGCGGCGAGGAATAAACACCCACGCGATAGCCTGCGGCGCTCAGGCAGGCGGCCAGCAGGATACAGGTGGAACCCTTGCCGTTTGTCCCGGCAACGGTGATGATGGGAAAGTTGGGATGCAAGGTCATTGCATCCCGCACTTGTGACACGCGTGCCAACCCCATGTCGATGGTCAGCGCATGGAGCTGCTCGGTGTGCGCCAGCCACTCCGCAAGGGTTTTTGGCCCCGCGGAGGGCGGCGAAGGACTGCGGGCCATGCTCACCGTCATTTCAGGGATGAGCAGGCCCGCATGGGCTTAGAACAGGCCGACGATGCTGCCGTTGGCGTCGATGTCCACCTTCTCGGACGACGGCACCTTGGGCAGGCCAGGCATGGTCATCATGTCGCCACAAATGGCCACCACGAAGCCTGCACCGTTGGCAAGACGCACTTCGCGCACGTTGAGGGTGTGCCCGGTAGGAGCGCCCTTTGCGTTGGGGTCAGCGGTGAAGGACATCTGGGTCTTTGCCATGCAAACGGGGAAGTGACCGTAGTCCTTGTTCCACTCGTCGAGCTGCTTGCGGGCGTTGTCGCTAAACGTGACTTGTCCTGCGCGATAGATCTTGGTGGCGATGGTGGTGATCTTTTCCTGCAAGGTGATGTTGTCAGGATAGACGTAGGTGTGCTTCTTGCTGGATTTTTCGATCAGGTCCACCACGGTACGGGCCACTTCTTCCGCACCCTTGCCGCCTTCGGCCCAATGGCGAGCCAGGACGAACTTGCCACCCAGGGATTCGATCTTCTGCTTCAGCAGCGCCACTTCGGCTTCGGTGTCGAAGGTGAAGTGGTTGACCGACACCACGCAAGGCAGGCCGTAGTTGTCGCGGATGTTTTCCAGGTGGCGCTCGATGTTGATCATGCCCTTTTCCAGCGCGGCCAGGTTTTCCTTGTTGAGGTCTTCCTTCTTCACGCCGCCATGGAACTTGAGGGCGCGGATGGTGGCCACCAGGACGACGGCAGAGGGGTTCAACCCGGCCATGCGGCACTTGATGTCAATGAACTTCTCGGCACCGAGGTCCGCACCGAAACCGGCTTCGGTCACCACGTAGTCGGCAAGCTTGAGGCCGGCCTTGGTGGCGATGACGGAGTTGCAACCGTGGGCGATATTGGCAAACGGACCACCGTGAATGATGGCGGGGTTGTTTTCCAGGGTTTGCACCAGGTTGGGCTTGATGGCGTCCTTCAGCAGGACCGCCATGGCACCGTGCGCCTTGAGGTCGCGGGCGTAAATGGGTTTGCGGTCGCCCTGGGTGTAACCGATGATGATGCGCGACAGACGGTCTTTCAGATCCATCAACGAGCTGGCAAGGCACAGGATGGCCATGACTTCGGAAGCCACCACGATATCGTAGCCATCTTCACGCACGAAGCCGTTGGCGGTACCGCCCAGGCCCACCACGATCTTGCGCAGGGCGCGATCGTTCATGTCCACCACACGCTTCCACTGGATGAGGCGCGGGTCGATGCGCAGCTCGTTGCCGTGGTTGATGTGGTTGTCGATCAATGCAGCCAACAGGTTGTTGGCTGCAGCGATGGCGTGGAAATCGCCCGTGAAATGCAGGTTGATATCTTCCATCGGAACGATCTGGGCATAGCCGCCACCCGCTGCACCGCCCTTGACGCCAAACACGGGTCCCAGGGAAGGCTCACGCAGGCAGATCATGGTCTTTTTGCCGATGCGGTTCAGGGCGTCGCCCAGGCCCACGGTGGTGGTGGTCTTGCCTTCACCTGCGGGGGTGGGGCTGATGGCCGTCACCAAAATCAGTTTGCCGTCTGGACGATCCTTGATGCTTTCAAGGTATTCCAGAGAAATCTTTGCCTTGAAATGCCCGTACGGCTCG
>DAIBBI010000023.1:0-3510 GCA_027442615.1 Ferrovaceae bacterium
GCATTGGAATTGGAGACCAGATGGACATCAGCCAGCTTGGTCACTGCATGTCGTACTTTTTCATCGATGTTGCCGGTGATCTCGCCGCCCTGAATGTGAATCAGCGGCACACCCAGATAGGCGCCTGCAACGGCCGTGCCCAGGGTTTCGTAGCGATCGGCTATCGTGACGAGAAAATCCGGGTTGATTCTGCGGATGGCTGAAGCCGTAGCCTGGATGGTATTGGCCGTGGTCAAAGCCATGTTGATGGGCTCATTGCCTTCGATGAAAGTAAAGAGCTCTTCGGTGACGTTGAAGCCATCCGCGCGAATCAAGTCGATGATCCGGCCATAACGATCCAGCAGCGCCGACCCCGAGCAGAGAATCTGCAGATCAATGGCGGAATACTGCGCGAGATGTTCAAGGGCCGTGCGGATGCGCGAATAGCTGGGCCGGGCCGTAATGGCCACACAGACCCGGCGCTTACAGGACATCGTCCAGACTCAGGGGGTGATTGTTGGGTAGCGCCTGCCGTGCCCGGTGCCCCACAATCTGTTCGAGATGGTCGTAAGACAGCCCCCCTCCAGGTTTTTTGTATGCCACATCCGCAGCGGCAATCAGCTCGCCCGCGATGATGTCGCGGGTGGTGTAGAGGCTTCGGCTAAACATCACCCGTTCCGAGGTTAGTTCGCGCAACTGCTGGACCTTGTCCACCGAATGACGGCGCATGTGCCAGGCAAAACGCGATCCTTCCACCAGGGCTGCAAGCCCTTCAGGTGTCAAGGACGCGGACACATCCGGTCCAAACATCTTGCGATGCAGGGTGAAATGCACTTCGATGATCGCAGCGCCCAGGTAGCTTGCCACAATGCCGGGATATGGCACGCCGGAGTGATCGGACAAACCAATGGGAACATGGGGCAGGGCGCGAGTAAGCAGATCCACCAGATTGAGTCCGACCGCTTCAGCCCCAGTGGGGTACATGGGCGTGCTGTGCAGTACCGCCACCGCCACGCCCTGATCACGAATGGCGCGGGCCAGTGCAATGGTCTCGGCCGGGGCGCTCAGCCCACTCGACAGGATGCTGGGTTTTCCTGTGGCCAGCACCCATTTGAGCAGTTGCTGGTTATGGACTTCTCCCGAAGAGATTTTCCAGGCGGGAACGCCAATTTCATCCAGCCACTGACAGGCTTGAATGGAAAACGGCGAACTCAGGAAAACGATGTTGCGACTGTCCGCATACGCTTTCAATTCATGCCACTGGTCACGGGTAAATTCCATGCGTTTCCAGTAATCGTAGCGGGTGGCATCCTGACGGCTGAAACGGACCCGCCAGGGTTCTGCAGGGGTGCTCTCTTCACTGGCGATATGTGTCTGAAACTTGATGGCGTCCGCACCGCATTCCCTGGCTGCGTCGATGAATGAAAACGCCAGGCCAAGGCTGCCTTCATGGCTCTGGGCGACTTCGGCAATGATGAAGGGGCGGCTTGCCGGGCCGATGACATTGTCTTTGATTTGCATGGACCTGATCGTATCATCGCCACCCCGCCCGCCCTGTCTCGTTGCGTAGCAATGTGTAAACGAAGATGTTCCACTTCGGGGCAATGCCGGTTCTCATAAGTCGTAACAATTCTGTGAAGAAAGTAATGCGAATAGGTTCGGATAATCAAGGCTACTTGATCAGGAGGCCGGTCATGAAAATAGACGCTACTGAATACGGCAGCATTACGGTCAATGGGGCCAGCTACCCGTACGATATAGTCATCCGTTTGTCGGGCGAGGTGCTAAAACGCAAGAAACGGTTTTCAAAAAAGTACTACAACACCTCACACATCATCTCGCGCGAAGAGGCGGAATTCATCTTCGAGAAAGGATGCGAAACCCTTGTGCTGGGGGCCGGCCAGTTCAAGAACCTTGAGCTGTCGCCCGAAGCAGAAGCGTACTTCAGGCACCATGAGTGCCGGGTCATATTGCGACCCACGACGGACGCTGTGGTGGCATACAATAAAGCCAGGGGAAAAACGATTGGGTTATTTCATGTCACCTGCTAATTTGAAAAATTTGATTTTGGCGAGCGCGTTATTTCTGGCTTTGTCAGGTTGCGGCGGTATGCCCATCGGCTACGGATACAGTAATTTTGATCCCGGCTATGCAGGTGAGGGCTTTGGAGGCTTTGGCGGGATGGATGATGCCGGCTTCGGCGGCATGGATGATGGAGGCTTTGGCGGCATGGGCGATGGCGGTTTTGGGGGCATGGATGATGATTGAATCCGGCCCAACACGCCATTAAAAGGAAACTTCAGATGCGTTTTTTGTGGTGATGCAAATGAAAAACATTCAGAAAATTATATTCCTGTTTTTTTCAATCCTGGGGGTGGCTTCTATCACGCCTGTTCGTGCAGAAGGGCTGATGGGCAACGCAGCATGCAGTGCCCCACATGAACATTCAGACCCGGTTGAAAATGTTGAAAAGCGTCTTTCGGCGCTCAAGGCCGAGCTCAAAATCACCAATGATCAGGAACAGGCCTGGAATATTTATGCCGAAAAGACCAAACAGAATGTCAGGGACATCAGGGATCAGATGATTGGCGCCATGCATGACAAGCCCCAAACGGCGCCTGAACGCTTTGACCGTCACATCGCCTTGATGAAAGATCGTTTGGCGAGTTTTGAGAAAATGGACGATGCGCTCAAGGAGTTTTACAGAAAGTTGACGCCCGAACAAAAAATTCTGGCAGACCGGCATTTTGCTAGAATTCATCACTGATTCATGTCACCAGGAGCCCATTGCCATGCAACAGCTTTCCAGGATGTCGTTCATGCTGCTCTTAAGTCTTGCCGCTGCCGCCCATGCAGAAGGTTATCCGTCAGAACTCAAACTCGACCACCCAGAGAACAGGGTCATCGCCAGCAAACCAGGCAAGGACATGGCCGCAATGGAACAAGCCTGCCCCCTATCCATGCTGAACGCCTCTCCTGCCACTGAAGCCAGAAACATCAGAGAGCGCACCCTGCACACCCAGGATGGCGTGATCATCGAGACTGATGCAGAACTGCTGAATGTCTCCGTGGGAACAACAAAAAAGAATGTGGCGGCCACCTATCGTTGTGAATACCGGGATGGCCTGCTCACCCTGGGGATATGGACGCGCGGTTTTGTGGGGACATGGACCCTATTTGAAAACCCCCAACTCACCCAAAACGAGCTGGGTGCCCCCTGGCCGGAATAGGTTAGGCCTGATATTCTACGCCGGGCTACTATTGCTCAATAATATTTCAAGGGGAAGATGTGGAGGCTCGGAGAATCTTGGTGACAGGGGGGGGCTGGTTTTCTGGGTTCGCACTTGTGTGAGCGGTTGCTGGCCGATGGCCATGAAGTGCTTTGTGTTGACAATTTTTTTACGGGTCGAAGATCCAACGTAAGCCATCTGCTTCAACACCCTCTCTTTGAACTGATGCGCCACGATGTGACCTTTCCACTTTATGTGGAAGTGGATCAGATTTATAACTTGGCGTGTCCGGCGTCTCCCA
>DAIBBI010000046.1:0-5577 GCA_027442615.1 Ferrovaceae bacterium
AACGGGAATGACGATGGGCGTAATGCAGGACAAGGTGGCCCGATGGGTAACCGGGTAGATGCCCAGCACAGTGCCAATGGGAAAACCTGTAAACGCCAGCGCATCACCTTCCCGCACATGGTTTGAATCGCCAAAATGAACGGCGGGTAGCGGGGGGCCGTCCATTTTCAGCAGCACCAGATCATGCTCGTGATCGATGGAAACCTTGCTTGCTGTCCTGGCCAACAGTTTCGTGCCGTTACCGCTGAAGATGGCCAGCGATTCTGAATGATCGAAATCCAGCGCCACGGACACCACGTGTTCAGCGGTGACCACATAGGTGCCATCCCCTACCACAAAGCCTGTACCCATGAATCGGGACAGGCTGGCGCGGTTCATCTCCGTGGTGCCTACGGCGACGATGGAGGGCTTGATCGCGGCGATGGTGTCGGCAAGGCTTGCTGCACTGGCGGCAGATACACACCAGCTCCAGGCAACCCACAGAAGCAGCAATACCCGTCCTTTTCCATGACCCATGATGTCCTCCCCTCTGCACAGAAAACCCCGCGAGAAACCAACATCGCCTGATAACTACCCGGATTCTATAGTAATATCGCTCTCGTCAAACTCACGACAGACGCATGTAGCCCCATGGCCGAACTGTTACATGAACTGATCACCGAAACTGCGCAGAACATGCCCGGACAAGAAGCCCTGGTGCATCAGCATGTGCATCTGGACTATACAGCACTGGCGCAGCATGTATCGGGAGTTGCAGGGGCCCTGCTGGAGCTTGGACTCAACAAATCTGAACGGGTAGCCGTTTATCTTGAAAAGCGCATCGAGACGGTCGCTGCACTTTTTGGCACTTCCGCCGCTGGCGGCGTATTCGTGCCGGTCAACCCCGTACTGAAATCCGAGCAGGTGGCCTACATCCTGCGGGACTGCAACGTCCGCATCCTGGTCACCTCCTCCGACCGTCTGCGTGCGCTGGCGCCCGCCCTGGGGGACTGCCCAGATCTTCATGCGGTACTTCTGGTTGACAAGTCGGAGCAGGCCGGCATCGAACCCTCTTTACCCGGCATTTATCTGGCCCCCTGGGAATCCACCTCTACCGGAATGCAACGGCGGGCACATCGAACCATCAACGGTGACATGGCCGCAATCCTGTACACCTCGGGCAGCACCGGCAAACCCAAGGGCGTCGTCCTGTCCCATCTCAACATGGTCACGGGCGCCAAAAGCGTGGCGCAATATCTGCAAAACCAGCCCGAAGACCGGATCCTGTCCGTCTTGCCACTCAGCTTTGACTACGGGCTCAACCAGTTGACCACGGCCTTTCTAACGGGTGCCTGTGCCGTCCTGATGAACCACCTGCTCCCCGGCGACATCCTCAAGGAGGTCGGCAAGGAGCGCATTACCGGGCTTGCGGCCGTCCCGCCCCTGTGGATTCAGCTGGCCCAGTTATCCTGGCCTGCTCCCGAAGACGCAACGCTTCGGTATTTCACGAATTCCGGCGGCGCCATGCCCAAGGCCACCCTGGATCAGCTGCGGCTCAAACTGCCCCGCGCCCGCCCTTATCTCATGTACGGCCTGACTGAAGCCTTTCGCTCCACCTACCTGCCCCCCGAAGAGGTGGACCGTCGTCCGGATTCCATCGGAAAGGCCATTCCCAACGCGGAAATCCTGGTGGTGCGCGAAGATGGGTCCCCCTGCGCTCCCGGCGAACCCGGAGAACTGGTCCATCGCGGCGTACTGGTTTCCCTGGGATACTGGAACGATCAGGAAAAGACTGCGGAGCGATTCAAGCCGTCGCCCGGGCAAATTCCAGGTTTGGTCTTGCCTGAATGGGCCGTCTGGTCTGGAGATACGGTCAGGACCGACGAAGAAGGCTTTCTCTACTTCATCAGCCGTCGCGATGAAATGATCAAGACTTCCGGATACAGGGTCAGCCCCACCGAAGTGGAGGAAGTGGTTTATGCCACGAATCTCGTCAATGAGGCGGTGGCCATTGGCGTGCCCCACCCGGTTCTGGGCCAGGCCATCGTGCTTGTGGTCACCTCTCGCCCCGGCACCACACTGGACCCTGCAGCCCTGATGGATGAATGCCGCCGCCGCTTGCCTGCATTCATGGTTCCAGCTTCAATCAGGGGGTATCCTGCAGATCACTTGCCACGCAACCCAAATGGCAAAATCGACCGTAAACTACTTGCATCAGAAGTATCGGGTTAAAAAGACCAGGCCATGATCCGCCTTTTCAGACACTACATCTCCCATGTCTCCATACTCCAACTGGTCACGGATGCACTGGTTTTCTTCTACTCGATTTATGTGGCCAGTTCCATAAGGTATGGCCATGAGTCCCTCGTTCAAACCCGCTTTCTGGAAAACCTGCCTTCCAAGGGCCTGCTCTTTGCTGCCGTCATGGTGGGCAGCATGACGGCGGGGGGGCTGTACGAATCCTGGGAATGGGAAGGCGGATTGCGCGGCATGTTCAAGCGCGCCGGGGTGGCCGCCATGATCGGGTTTATGGTGCTGCTCGTCATTTTCTATCTTTTTCCGCAATTTTTTCTTGAACCTTATGTTCTGGCTTATGCCCTCATCATTTCAATCGTCACGGTAGCCACGCTTCGCATCATCGCGTTACGCTGGATGAACCTGGACGGCATGAAGCGTCGCATTCTGGTGCTGGGCACTGGAAGCCGCGCAGCCAAGATCGATGCGTTGTACCAGCATAATGGCCGGTTGTCGCGACGCCTCAATATCGTTGGCTACCTGCCCTTCAGCAGCAGTCAACACGCCGTGGACGCCTCAAAAATTCTTGCCGATCCAGAGCGGCTTCCTGCCATCGTCAAACGATACGGCATTCAGGAAATCATCGTGGGCATTCGCGATCGCCGCGGAGGGCTTCCCCTGGATGATTTGCTGGAATGCAAGCTCATGGGGGTTCGCATCACGGAACTCTCATCATTCTTCGAGCGCGAGGTGGGTGCCCTGCAACTGGATTCCCTCAACACCGGATGGATGATCCACTCGGATGGGTTTCAACGCGGCCTGCTGCAGAAACGCGTTTTCGACCTCGTCGTCAGCTTTCTGCTGCTGGTGGTGGCACTTCCCATCATGGCCGTGGCCGCCCTGCTGATTTTTCTCGAGAGCGGCGCCCCCATCATCTACCGCCAGGCGCGTGTCGGCCAGTATGGCAAGGTGTTTACCATCTACAAGTTTCGCAGCATGCGCAACGACGCCGAAAAGGATGGCACCCCCCAATGGGCGGTAAAGAACGATGACCGAATCACCCGGCTGGGCAGCATCCTGCGCAAGTTACGCATTGACGAGCTGCCGCAGATCTTCAATGTGTTCAACGGTGACATGAGTTTTGTGGGGCCCCGACCGGAACGGCCCTATTTTGTGGAAAAGCTCTCGGAAGAGATTCCCCTCTACAAGTTTCGGCATAACCTCAAACCTGGCATTACCGGTTGGGCCCAGGTCTGCTTTTCATACGGGGCTTCTTTGGAAGATTCTGTTGAAAAGCTGCAATATGACTTGTACTATGTCAAAAATCACAGTTTGTTTCTGGATTTAATGATTTTATTCAAGACGGTACAAATCGTCTTGTGGGGAAAAGGCGCTCGTTAGGGCACAGTTCAATGGCGTGGGTCTGACAATGGGGAGCGATTGTGGGAACGATTAAAAACGGTATCCAAAGCAGGACAATGTGGATCATGGCCTTGCTGGCAACGCTGGTGGGGGGATGTGCCAGCTTCGAGCCCGCACCCAAAAATGTCGCCGAACCCGAAAGCTACAACTACATCATCGGCCCTGGCGATAACGTCAATATCGTGGTGTGGCACAACACGGAACTGTCCGAACTTCTGCCCGTTCGCCCCGACGGAAAGATCTCCACGCCCCTGGCTGAAGACATGCAGGCTGCGGGCAAAACCCCAACCCAACTGGCACGCGATCTTGAAAAAGCGCTTGCCAAATACATTCAGGATCCCGTCGTCACCGTCATCGTCAAGGGGTTTGTGGGGCCCTACAACCAGCAAATCCGGGTGATTGGCCAGGCCACAAAACCCCAGACGCTGCAATATCGTGAAAACATGACCCTGATGGACGTCATGATTGCGGTGGGGGGCATCACCGATTTTGCAGCCGGAAACCGCGCCACCATCCTGCGCAACGTCAACGGGACCAACCAACAGTTTTCGGTCAAGCTGCAAAACTTGATGCGCTACGGTGACATCAGTGCCAACGTACCCATGATGCCGGGCGATGTCCTGATCATTCCAGAAAGCTACTTTTAACCCCACGCAGGATTGACGGGCCGCCTGTATATGCCGGACTGGAAGGGATGGGTCTGGCGTGCATCCGGCGGGCAACACCAATTAGGGATACGGCATGCATGAAATTGTTGACCAGTTGATGGGGCATGCGGCGGCGGTATGGCGCCACCGCTGGTATGTCATCATTACCGCCTGGTTGGTGTCCATTGTCGGCTGGGTTTCCGTTTTCAACATCCCTGATCGATATCAGGCCTCGGCACGGGTGTATGTGGACAGCCAGTCGCTGCTCAAGCCCCTGCTGGCAGGGATTGCGGTCCAGCCCAACATCAATGAACAGGTTTCCATCCTGGCCAATACCCTCCTCAGCCGCCCCAACCTCGAGAAAGTGGCGCGCATGACCGATCTGGACCTGCAAGCCAAAAACCCCTCGCAACTGGAGTCGATCATCAACGGCATGGAAAAGGGGATCACCCTCAAGGGTGCTGGATATGGCGACATGTACACCATTTCCTACGAAAACCGGAACCCCGAGCTTGCCAAAAAGGTGGTGCAGTCGCTCCTGACCATCTTTGTGGAGAGCGGACTGGGCAACAACCGTAAAAACATCACCTCGTCCCAGAAATTCATCGATGATCAGGTCAAGGATTACGAGGCCAAGCTGATCGAATCCGAGAACGCCCTGAAGCAGTTCAAGCAGCAAAACATCGGCATTCTCCCGGGGGAAATCGGTCAGGACTATTACACCGAACTGGCCGGCACCCAGGAAAAAATGAACCAGGCGGAAATGGCCCTGCGTGAGGCTGAAAACCGGCGCGATTCCCTCAAACGGCAGATTTCGGGTGAAGACCCCTCGCTGGTCATGGACACCACCACGGGCTCCAATCCCGAGATCGATAGCCGCATCCAGAGCCTGAAGCAGAATCTCGACAGCCTCCGCCTTAAATACACGGACCAGTACCCCGACATCGTGGCCACCAAACGGTTGATTGCCGAACTGGAAGAAACCCGAAAGAAAGAAGCCAGTATCCGCAAGCCCTCCTCTGGCCTGGCGCAAAACAGCTTCTATCAGCAATTGAATGTTTCGCTGGCCGAAGCCACCGCGGAAGTGTCTTCACTCCAAGCCCGCATGAACGAATACCAGCGCCAATATGGCCGGTTGCGCGCGCAGGCCGGACGGATTCCCGAGGTGGAAGCCCAATATACGCAACTGACCCGAAATTACGACATCTACAAAAAGAACTACGAAGCCCTCCTTGCCCGCGGCGAATCTGCCAAGCTCTCTGGCGAATTGCAGTCCAAGACGGACGTGGCCGAC
>DAIBBI010000052.1:0-15554 GCA_027442615.1 Ferrovaceae bacterium
GTGCGCCGCGACCCCAACCTCACGGCCGAGATGATCACCGCCTTTTGCCGCGAGCAGATGACGGGCTACAAGATTCCGCGCCACATCGTGTTCCGCGACGAGTTGCCGCACACCAACGTGGGCAAGATCCTGCGCCGGGCACTGAAGGAGGAGGGCGCCTGATGACTTTTCCTGCGGCCTTTGCGGGACAGCTGGCCTTGCCGGTGATCGGGGCTCCGATGTTCATTGTCTCGCAGCCGGCACTCGTCATTGCACAATGCGTCAACGGCGTGATCGGTGCCTTCCCGGCGCTCAACGCGCGCCCGGCCCCCATGCTGGAAACCTGGCTTGAGGAAATCACCACCACGCTCAATGAGGTTCGCGCCACCGATCCCAGGCGGGTGGTGGCGCCCTTTGCCGTCAACCAGATCGTTCACCCCAGCAATGCACGCCTCGATCGGGATATCGACCTGTGCGTGCAGTACCAGGTGCCGCTTGTCATCACCAGCCTGAGCGCGCCAGGGCGTCTGGTGCAGCGCATCCACGACTATGGCGGACTGGTGTTTCACGACGTGATCAGCGTGCGCCATGCGCAGAAGGCCATCCGCGAGGGCGTGGACGGCTTGATTCTGGTGTGCGCCGGGGCCGGAGGGCACGCCGGCACGCTCAACCCCTTTGCCTTCGTGGCGGCCGTGCGCCGCTTCTGGGACGGCCCCCTGGCACTTTCCGGGGCCATTGCCGATGGCCGGGCCATCCGCGCCAGTGAGGTGATGGGAGCAGATTTTGCCTACATGGGGACGCGTTTTCTTGCCACCCAGGAGGCGCACGCCAGCACGGCCTACAAGGAAGCCCTGGTGGCTGCCGAAGCCCAGGACATCGTCAATACGCCCTACTTTACGGGCGTGGCCGGCAATTATCTCAAATCCAGCATCATCGCAGCAGGACTGGACCCCGATCACCTGCCGCTGCGCGACAAATCCGCCATGGACTTTGCCGCCGTGGAAGCGACCGGTCCCAAGGCATGGCGCGACATCTGGGGGGCGGGGCAGAGCGTCAGCGGCATTCAGGACGTGCCCACGGTGGCAGCGCTCGTCAAACGACTGAAAGAGGAATATTTTTCTGCTACAATCTCGGGCTTTACATGGCCAAGTAGCTCAGTCGGTAGAGCAGAGGACTGAAAATCCTTGTGTCGGTGGTTCGATTCCGCCCTTGGCCACCAGTATTAAAGGGCCGACTGTTCTCAGTCGGCCTTTCCTTTGCTCCTGCAGGCCGGTTATGCCTATGTGCCGTACATCTCGCTGGAAAGCGTGATCGAGCAGAGCAAGGAAGCCTATGACCTGGCGTTGCGCCAAACCCAAGGCACGATCCGCACGGAGTCGCCAAACTGGCAGCCGTGGCTGGTGTTCTTCCTGCGCTCCCTGGCCGAGCAGGTGCGGCGCTTGGAGAAGAAAGTCGAGCGTGAGAAGATCGTGCTGGCGGCCATGCCTGAACTGCAGCTACAGATCGTCGAGTTCGCCCGCGAGCACGGCCGCGTCACCATTGGCGAGACGATCAAGCTGACCGGGGCCAGCCGCAACACGCTCAAACAGCATTTCCGTGCGCTGGTCGAACGCGGCACGCTGAACCAGCACGGCAGTGGCCGAGGGGTCTGGTACGACCTGCGCTGATGGGCCGATGGACACGGGTTCGATTCCGGACCCGGAATCGAACTGATGCCTGCCCGAAACGCATGGGAAGCGCCAATTGCAGGCGAAAACTGGCAGGGTTGCTGGCAGCAGCATTTTGACTACAAAGGCGACGGACCAGATTCCGTCGCCCACTTCCTTGATGCCGGCTTTCTGTCCGGCAAACACGATAACGGCAGCGGTGTCCCAGACGCCAGTTCAATCAGGGTCAGCGCCGGATTGGATCAGAAATGGTAGGCCACACCCAGGTTCCAGCCTGAATCATGATTGGCCAGAATATTGGAACCTCCAATGCTGTAGTACTGGTATCCCAGCCGGGTTTCCACGTGGGGAGTGACGAAGTAACGCAACCCGGCGCCATAGGTGCCCCCATCCTCGGATGCCGAATTTCCTGCAACGGATACCCAGGTGTGATCGATCCCAAGCTTTCCGTACAGGCCCAGCTTGTTGGCATGATCCAGGTAGTAGGTTCCGATGAGGGAGATGTCTGCTTCGGATGCGTGGCCGTCATAGCCCAGCCCGGAGAAGTTTCCCAGGGTGCTGTAGGCGCCTTCGGCACCCCAGGTCACACCCTTCCATCGGGCAAAATCCTGGCCCAGGAACACGCCCAGGACGTTACCCGAATTGCTGGAAAGCCCATTTCCCAACATCTGGGACTGGCCCACGGTGGCACCCATGTAGGTGCCAAAGGTGCCAGGATCGGCGGCCAGGGTGGCGGTTGAAAGTGTCAGGGTAACCAAAGCCGCTGCAATGGAATGTTTATTCATGGTGTCCTCGTTGTGTGTTGATGATCACCAGTGACAGACGCCACGTCCCCTGCTTTGGTTCACGGAATAATTGCAACGCATCTTTAAGGTGTGAAAAAAGATGTAAACGGTCAGCGAATCACCTTCCTTTTGCTGCGCGCGCGAATGTTAAGCAATTCCACGCCCAGGGAGAAGGCCATGGCAAAGTACACATAGCCTTTGGGTACGTGTACTTTCATGCCCTCGGCAATCAGTACCAGCCCGATGGTGGTGAGAAACGACAGGGCCAGCACCTTGATCGAGGGGTGTTTATGGACGAAGTCCCCAATGGGCCTGGCGGCAAACAGCATGATGAAAAGCGCTGCGATGACGGCGGCGATCATGATGGATATTTCATCCACGAGACCCACGGCCGTAATGACACTGTCCAGCGAGAACACGATATCAAGGATGCCGATTTGAATCACCGCACCCCAAAACAATTTCGCACTCGCGTCCCTGGAAGCGCCGGGTCCTGACGACGCTTTGGTGACATGCGCCTCCCTGGCTTCCACTTCCAGATAGATTTCCTTTGACGATTTCCACAACAGAAACAATCCACCCAGCAGCAGGATCATATCCCTGCCGCTGATGGTCTGGGAGAAAGCCGTAAACAGGGGGTCGGTCAGCGCCATGACCCAGGACAGGCTGAGCAGCAGCAGGATCCGTGTGATCAGGGCAAACAACAAGCCAAAGCGGCGCACCCGATCGCGAATTTCGCCGGGCAGGCGGTTGGTGAGGATGCTGATGAAGATGATGTTGTCCACGCCAAGGACGATCTCCAGTGCAGCCAGCGTAAAAAAGGCGATGAGGGTGGTCGGGCTGAAAATGAAATCAAGCATGGAAAAGTCCGTAATGGCAACGACGGGTCGTGGTTTAATCCGGGCCTACTGGCTGAGTCCGCGCGATTCAATGTTCCAGAGGCAGGCCACCTTGCCGTCCCGAAATCCAGTGTACTGCTGATAGAGGTTGACCGTCGGGTCGCAATGGCCCGGAACAAGCAGCAGCCGTTCGCCCAGAAGGTCCCTGTCAAGGTCCGGGGGGAGTTCCAGTACCCCATGTTCATCGTTTGCTGCAACGTAGCGCAGCGCCGATCCTGCGTCATGAGTCCACGGCCCCGGTAACCCCGAGTCCACGGCAACGCCCTTGAGACCGAGGTCGCATACGGCACGCCCGGGCTTTGCGGTGCTCATGATGGTGGTGACGATAAACAGGCTGTGCCTTGAGGTCTGTCCCCCATGATGCCATTCGTTTGCGCCGTAGTGGCCATCCAGGAAAATATAGGAGCCGGGCTGGATTTCGGTGTAAACGCCGCTGGCCACGTCGAATTCTGCGGTGCCGGTGCCGCCCCCCGTCACGACGGCGCAGGGTACGCCCCGGCTTTCCAGAAACCGAACGCATTGCGCGACCCTTTCAGTGGCGTGCAAGGTGGCCTGCCGCCGCTCGGCCCATCCCGGAATATGCTGCAACCCTCCGTGAAAGGCCTGCAATCCGCCAAATTGCAGCAGGCTGTGCCGGGCTATCCCGTCCACTAGCGTCATCAGGGCATCGGCATCCGACACACCGCAACGGCCCTGGCCGATGTCGACTTCGGGGAACACGGTCAGGGCAACCCCCGAGCGTTGCGTTGCCAGGCCAAGGGCGTTGATCTGGGCCATGTGATCGACGCATACGCTGAGTTCGACGCGACCTGCAAGGTCCATAGCCATTGCCAGCTTGTCCTTGCCGACGAATTCATTGCTGATGTGGATGCTGCGTACCCCCGCTGCTGCAAACGGATAGGCTTCGCTAAGCTTCTGGCAGCAAATGCCCACGGCACCCTGCTCGATTTGCTGCCTCGAGATTGCCGTGGACTTGTGCGCCTTGGCATGGGGGCGCAGGGCGATGCCGTGGCGCCTTGCCAGGTCCGCCATTTGCCTCAGGTTGTGGTCAAAGGCCTGGAGGTCGATGAGAAGCGCCGGCGTGCCCACGTTCTCCAGGGGGTCGCCCACCTTCCAGCGGCCAGGGGCGTCCTGCAGGGGATTCCACAAGTTCATCCTGACCTCTTCCTTCGGGCCATCATGCGGGTGTTGACTCGAGCGCAGCCGATATCGGGGCCCCTTCCAGCTGAAACGGACGCTCGGGTTTCATGCGAAAGGAAAGCAGCGCGCCAATACCCATCAGGACCATGCTGCCGATAAAGGGCACTTCCCAGTTTCCAGTCACGTCAATGAGATAGCCCGAGGCCACCGGGCTGAGAATTGCGGCCAACGCCGAGCCCGTATTCATCATGCCGCTGGCTGTTCCGGAATGCTCCGGGGCAATGTCCATGGGAATGGCCCACATGGGCCCTATGCATAATTCCGCAAAAAAGAAGCCCAGCGCAAGGCATGCCAACGAGACATAAAGATCATGGATGAACAGCAGGGGCAGTAACGAGAGCAGGGCACCGCCCATGCCTGCCGCCACCAAGAGGCTTCGGGCGTATCTCAAATTGCCCGTTCTGTGAAGGATCCTGTCGGAAACGAGGCCGCCCAGCGTGTCACCCAGCACGCCCGCAAGGAACACACTGGATGCAAATAGCGCCGATTTTTTGAGGTCCAGCCCGTGGCTATGCAGGAAGTACTGCGGTATCCAGCTCAAAAACAGCCAGAGCGTCCAGCCATAGCAAAAATAGACAAGCGTGACCGGAAACATGCGCCTGAAAAGGGCGCTCCAGGAGACGCGGGCTTTCGTGGTTTTGGGGGGCGGCAACGCCGCGAGTTCCGCCACGGTGACGCGGGGATGGTCCTGAGGGTGTTCGGTGAAGAACAGGGCGAGGAGCAGCACCCATACCAGGCCTGCAGCCCCACTGAGGTAGAACGACATGCGCCAGTCATAGGCCGCCATGATGGCAATGACGATTGCGGGTGCCAGCGCGTTGCCAATGCGCGAGCCCGAATGGGCCAGCCCTTGCGCGAAACTGCGCTTTTCCCTGGGAACCCAGCGCGACATGGCCGAAGTGGCAGCAGGGAAGGTGGCGCCTTCACCCATGCCCAGCAGAACCCGGCAGGCCAGTATCGAGACGAGGCCGGCAGAGAGGCCGGTCAGGATCGTTGCGATCGACCAGACGAGGCCGCAAGCCAACAGGGTGTTTCTGGCACCGAAACGGTCGCTGATCCAGCCGCCAATGATCTGGAATCCCAGGTAGGGATAGGCAAACATGGAAAAGACCAGGCCAATCTCCGTGTTGTTCAGCCCGAAGTCCTTGCCGAATCCCGCTGCGGCCGTACTGACGTTTACCCGGTCAAGATAGGTAATGAAATACATGACGGTCAACAACGTCAGTATCCAGGTCGTCACCGGAATTCGCTTGATGATGGTTCTCCTGCTGTGATGTGCGAGTCTAACCTGACCGGACGACTCTTGTAACTCACCTTGAAGATTGGGCTTTACATGAGAATGATTATCATTTAATATGGCACCTTCAGTTTCCGGTCCCCTCCAGGAGCTGTTTTAACCCCCTTGCACTCAGGGGGTTTTTTTATGGGCACGGCATGCTTGCTATACTCCCGGGCATGAACATGCAACTTCAATCACGGCTTTGCAGGATCCCGCCCCCCTTGACCCGCTTTTTTGGGGTGTCCGTGCTGGCCTGTTTTCTGGGAATGGTCTGCATGCAGGATGTGGCGTACGCGGCCACCCCTGCCAGCGTGGCGCTGGAAGCGCTGACCTGGACCGAGCTGCGCGATCGGGTGGCGGCAGGCGCCACCACGATCCTGATCCCCATTGGCGGCACCGAGCAGAACGGTCCTTACATGGTGCTGGGAAAGCATAATGTGCGGGTGCGCCTTCTCGCCGACGACATTGCGCAGCGCCTGGGCAATGCACTGGTGGCTCCAGTGGTGGCCTACGTGCCCGAAGGATCGATCAGGCCGCCCGCGGCGCACATGCGTTTTCCCGGCACGATTTCGATTCCTGAACCCGCCTTTGAGGCCCTGCTGGAGGGTGCCGCGCGCAGCTTCAAGCAGCATGGCTTTCGTGACGTCGTTTTTCTGGGCGATCATGGCGGCTATCAAAAAAGCGAGGCGCGCGTGGCCGCAAAGCTCAACCGCGAATGGGCTCATGACCCCAGCTGTCGCGTGCATGCCTTGAGCGACTATTACCATGCATCACAGGATGCCTTTGCTGCGGCACTCGGAAGCCGCGGCTACGGCAGTGGAGAGATCGGTACCCATGCGGGGCTTGCCGATACGTCCCTGGCGCTGGCGCTGGACAAAACCCTGGTGCGCACCGAGGCGCTGGCCCGTGCCACAAAACCCGGGCCCACTGATGGCGTGTACGGGGACCCGCGCCAGGCATCTGCCGATTTGGGTCGGCAGGGTGTGGCGCAGATTGTGGATGCTTCAGTAGCGGCGATCCAGGCGCTCACCCGCGCCCCTCGCTAGCATGATCATTTTTTTCGGATTCGGATAAAGATCCTCACCATGAAAATCAGCAAGCCCCTACTCCTGGCGTCCGCGCTGTCATTACTGAGCGCCGTGCTGGTGGTGACGCGCGCCAACGAGCCCTCGGCGTCGGATGCGCCCAACATCTATGCCGGAATCGGCGCCTCGCACCTCAGTTCCGCCGTGAAGGATCATCTGACGCGGGTGTACGTGCCCAACCTGCGCTCCAATGACGTCTACGTCATCGACCCTGCAAAAATGCAGGTGGTGGACCGTTTCAAGGTGGGCGTTGGCCCGCAGCACATCGTGCCGTCCTGGGATCTGCAGACGCTGTGGGTCACCAACAATGCCGAGCGTACCCACGCCGGCAGCCTCACCCCCATCGATCCGCGCACCGGCAAGCCCGGCAAGGCCGTGGTGGTGGACGATCCCTACAACATGTACTTCACGCCAGACGGCAAGTCGGCCATCATCGTGGCCGAGGCACGCAAGCGCCTGGACTTTCGTGACCCGCACACCATGGCGTTGCAGTATTCCATCGACACGCCCCATTGCGGCGGGATCAACCACGCAGATTTCTCCGTGGACGGCAGCTATGTGCTGTTTACCTGCGAGTTCGAGGGCGGGCTCGTCAAGATCGATCTGGCCAACCGCAAGGTTCTGGGCTACCTGAAACTTGCCATGCCCAGCACCCGCTACAGGGAAGGGGCGCTGCCCACTGAGGCCGGAGCCAACGAAATCTGCACAGCCACCAAGGGCATGCCCCAGGACATTCGCAGCTCGCCGGACGGCAAGCGCTTTTATGTGGCTGACATGGATGCCGACGGCGTCCACGTGGTGGACGGTGCCGGGTTCAGGCAGACCGGATTCATTCGCACCGGCATCGGCACCCATGGCCTGTACCCCAGCCGGGATGGCAAGAACCTGTATGTGGCCTTTCGCGGCACGCATAAAATCCACGGCAAGCCCCATGGTCCGGGCGGGGTGACCGTGATCGATTTTGCCACCGGAAAAGTGGCCGCGCAGTGGATCATCCCAGGCGGCGGCAGCCCCGACATGGGCAACGTGAGCGTGGACGGAAAATCGCTGTGGCTGTCAGGCCGGTTTGACGACGTGGTCTACCGTTTTGACACCGTCACGGGGGGCGTCATGCAGGTCAAGGTGGGGCAGGAGCCGCACGGCCTGACGGTGTGGCCACAACCCGGCAGCTATTCTCTGGGACATACCGGCAACCTGCGCTAGGGAATGATCCACGGACATCATGAGACTCAGGGCCATGATCATCACCACGGAATAGACAAAGGAAGTTTTTGCCCAGCGCCGGTCATCCTCTCCATGGCGACTGTTCCAGGACGAACGCATCCAGGCAAATCCCACGCCCAGCAAGACCGCAAGATAGCCCCACCCCGCATTATGGGTCAGGAACAGCAGCAGTCCGCTTGCCGTGAAAAGCGCCACATAGGCGGGCATGTACCGCTTGACCCTGGCCACCCCCTGCACTACGGGCAACACCGGAATGGCGGCCCGCGCATAGTCCTGCAGGTGCAGTACGGCGATGGCGTAGGCATGGGGAAACTGCCACACGGCGTACATGGCAAACAGGATCAGCGCGGCCATGTCGAGGTGCGGGCTTGCGGCACAATAGCCCGCCAGGGGGGGCACTGCGCCCGACAGACTGCCCACCCAGGTGCCGTGGCGGGTCCGTTTCAGCCCCAGGCTGTAAAACCCCACATAGACGATAAACCCCGCTGCAGTAATCAGGCCGACTATCGGCGGGGTGAACAGGGCCAGCAGCGCAAAGCCGCCCAGGGCCAGAAGCGTTCCCAGCGTCAGTGCCCCACCGAGCGACACCCGCTTTTGCACCAGCGGACGATTGCGGGTACGCCACATGAGCGCATCGATATCCCGGTCTATGCAGTTGTTGAAGGTGCAGCCGCCGCCGATCACCAGCGCCACGCCCAGCAGCGTGGCAACAAAAACGGCACCGTTGACCTGACCATGGCTGCCCAGCAAAAACCCGCCCACCACCGAGACCAGATTGCCCATGATGATGCCAGGCTTGGCCAGGGACCCGTAATCCCTGAGTGCGCTCATGTCTAGTGGCCCATGTTCATGGTCATGGGCATGGGCATCATGCGAATGGCCGTGTTATGCATGATCCAGAGCGAGCCACCCACCAGGAAGGCGATGATGATGAGCGTGTAGAGCAGCACCATCACATTCCAGCGTTGCGACGAGGAGCGGTCGAGGTGCAGGAAAAAATGCATTTGTACCAGGATCTGCAGCAGCGCCGCAGCCACGAGGATCACCAGGGTGACGGAGGCGGGATAGACGCCGTCCATCACGAGGCCGAAGGACACCAGGGTCAGGATGAGGGAGAGGGCAAATCCCAGAAGGTAGCCGCGGGTGGAGCCGTGCGAGGCGCCGTGTGAATGGGGTTGCATGTCAGAGTACCTCCATCAGGTAAACCACGGTAAACACGCCAATCCAGATGACGTCGAGGAAGTGCCAGAACAGGCTCAAGCGCAGCAGCCGGGAAGTCACCGCAGGCGTGATGCCCTTGAACATGAGCTGGCCCATCATGACGGTCATCCAGATCAGGCCGATGCTCACGTGCGCGCCGTGCGTTCCCACCAGGCCGAAAAATGCCGAAAGAAAGCCGCTGCGGTCGGGGCCGTTACCTTCCATGACGAGGCGGGAAAACTCGTTCACTTCCATCACCACAAACCCCAGCCCCAGCAGGGCGGTCAGCAGCAACCATTGCACGGTGGCCCGGCGCGCCTGACGGTGCAGGGAAAGCATGGCCAGCCCGTTGGAAAAACTCGACAGCAGCAGGAACATGGTTTCCACGAGGACGTAACGCAGGTCGAACAGTTCCTTGCCCGTGGGGCCGTCCGCGGTGTTGTGGTGCAGGACGGCGAAGGTGGCAAACAGGCTGGCAAAGAGAATGCAGTCGGTCATCAGGTACAGCCAGAAGCCAAAGACGGCATTCTCCGTGGCGTCGTGCTCGTGCTCGTGCGCGTGTGCGGTGGCAGTCATGGAATTCATCCTTGGGTCTTGAGGTCGGAAGGTGTCGCTGCAGCGGAGGCAAAGGCCATGGCGGGTGCGCTGCCTTTTTCAAGGCGCGCCACTTCCTCGGCGCTCACCATGTAATCCACGTCCTCGTCATTGGCCCGCATCACCACCACCGCCAGCATGGCGGCGAGGCTGGCGCTGGCCATCCACCAGATGTGCCACACCATGGCAAAGCCGAACACGAAGGTGATGGCCCCCATGGCCACACCCACACCGGTGTTGCGTGGCATGTGGATTGGCGCAAAGGGAGCCTGTGCGCGATGGGGCAGGCCCTGCTCCTTCATGTGGGCAAAGGCGTCCAGTGCTTCCACGCGGGGCAGCCTGGCAAAGTTGTAGAAGGGGGGCGGCGAGGTTGTGGACCATTCCAGGGAGTGGCTGTTCCACACGTCACCGGTGGTGTCGCGCAGGGCATCGCGATGGCGGATGCTCACCATGAGCTGCACCACCTGGCAGAAAATGCCATAGGCGACGAGGAAGGTGCCCAGCAGGGCCACCAGAAGGTAAGGCTGCCAGATGGGATTATCGTAGTGCACGAGGCGCCGCGGCATGCCCATGAAGCCCAGGGCATAGAGCGGCATGAAAGCCAGGTAGAAGCCGGCCAGCCACGACCAGAAGGCGCGCCGCCCCCATTTTTCGTCCAGGCGGAAACCAAACATCTTGGGGAACCAGAAGGTGTATCCGGCAAAGTAGCCAAACAGGGCACCGGGGATCAGCATGTTGTGAAAATGGGCCACCAGGAATTCGCTGTTGTGCAGAACGAAATCCGCGCCCGGCACGGACAGCAACACGCCCGTCATGCCGCCGATGGTGAAGGTGACGATGAAGCCCAGGCTCCACAGCATGGGGGTGGTGAACTCGATCCGGCCCCGGTACATCGTAAAGAGCCAGTTGAACACTTTCACGCCGGTGGGCACGGCAATCACCATGGTGGCAATGCCAAAGAAGGCATTTACGTTGGCCCCGGCCCCCATGGTGAAGAAATGGTGCAGCCACACGCCAAAAGACAGCACGGCAATGGCCACGGTGGCATACACCATGGAGACGTAACCAAACAGCCGCTTGCGCGAGAAGGTGGACACCACTTCCGAGAAAATGCCAAAGGCCGGCAGGATCACGATGTACACCTCGGGATGACCCCAAACCCAGAACAGGTTGGTGAACATCATCTGGTTGCCGCCCAGGTCATTGGTGAAGAAATGCATGCCCAGGTAGCGGTCCAGGGTCAGCAGGGCCAGGGTGGCGGTCAGCACCGGAAACGACAGCATGATGAGCACGGTGGTGACGAGGATGGTCCAGGTAAACACCGGCATTTTCATGAGCGACATGCCCGGTGCCCGCAGACGCAGGATGGTGACGAAGAAATTGATGCCGGTGAGCAGCGTGCCCACCCCGCCCAGCTGTAACCCCCAGATCCAGTAATCCACGCCCGGACCCGGGCTGAATTGCGTTTCGGACAGCGGGGGGTATCCCGACCAGCCCGCCTGGGAAAAGTCGCCCACGGCGAGCGAGACCATCAAGAGCAGGGCACTGGCCACCGTCATCCAGAAGCTGACGGAGTTGACGAAGGGATAGGCCACGTCGCGGGCTCCGATCTGCAGTGGCACCACGAAGTTCATCAACCCGATGAAGAAGGGCATGGCCACAAAGATGATCATGATCGTGCCGTGCGCGCTGAAGACCTGGTTGTAATGGTCCGGCGGCAGGTAGCCCTGGCTCAATCCTTCGGCCAGCGCCTGGTGGGTGCGCATCATGATGGCATCGGCAAAGCCGCGCAGCATCATGATGACGGCGAGGATGACGTACATGACGCCGATGCGCTTATGGTCCACGCTGGTGAGCCATTCGCGCCACAGGTAGCCCCAGCGACCCATCCAGGTGACCCAGACCATGACGAGCAGGCCCAGCAGGGAAGCCGTACCCACGGCTCCCATGATGATGGGATTGTGATAGGGAATGGCGGAGAGGGTGAGCTTGCCTAGAACAGCGGAGGGGATCATGAGGTTCATCCTTTTATCTTGGCGCCTGCATCGGGAGCGTATTTCTGCAGGATGGATTCAAAGAGCTGGGGCGACACGCGCGAAAAATAGGTGGGCGTCACGTCCTCGCTGGGGACTTCCAGTTGCTTTAACCGGGTTTCGTCCAGCGCCAGGCGACTGTTCCGGGTTTCCGCCACCCAGCGCTGGAATTCCTCAGGCGGGGTGGCACGCGCTTCAAAATGCATGCCTGAAAAACCTGCGCCGCTGAACTGGGTGTCCAGTCCCCGGTAGGTTCCGGCGCTATCCGCTTGAAGATTAAGCTCGGTTTGCATGCCGGCCATGGCATAGATCTGCCCCCCCAGGCGCGGGATGAAAAACGAGTTCATGACCGAATCGGAGGTGATGTGAAACCGGACCGGCGTGCCCACCGGGATCACCAGCTGGTTGACCGTGGCCACGCCCTGTTCGGGATAGATGAACAGCCACTTCCAGTCCAGGGCCACCACCTCCACGGTCAGCGGCTTGACGGCGGAGACGAGCGGTTTTTCCGGGGTCAGGTCGTGAGTTGAACGCCACACCAGGGTGCTGAGGATCAGGACGATGACCGCGGGTACCAGCCAGACCACGGCCTCCACCCCATGGGAATTGTCCCATTTTGGTGCATAGGTGGCGGCGGTGTTGGAGGCCCGGTATCTCCAGGCAAAGGCAAAGGTCATGACGATCACCGGAATGACCACGATCAGCATCAGAGCAAAGGCGGTGAGGATGAGGTGCTTTTCGGCGGCCGCAATGGGGCCCCTGGGGTCCAGGATGGCCCAGTGGCTGTTGCCACAATCGCCCACACAGGCCCAGCTGGTTTGTGCAAACCACAGCAGGGGAAGCAGTTTGATCCAGAAGTTTTTCATAGTATGTGTAAAATCAATAAGTTACGAAACTTGCGGCGGATTGCATGAGTTAATGACCTGTCTTTGCAAGGGTTTCCGTTTCAACCTTCAGACAAGGTTGGACCCAATTTAAACCTGCACATTCTATTACTGCAGTGCAAAAATAAGTTGCAGGAATTGTAAAAACTTGCGCCCAGATGGAGGGCGGCTTGCTTTAGATCAAGACGGGAAAATTGAGATGCTGCTAAGTGCGCGGAGGACTAGGATCGGGGGACATTCACGCTTTTGGGGATGAAGAACAGCACCAGCAGTGCGCCCACCATCAGGATGGCCGCAATGGTGTAGAGCGCGGCGGAGGGGTCGCTTGAATACTGCTTGACCCACACGGGAATGTTGGGCCCGAAATACCCCCCCAGGTTGCCCACCGAATTGACGATGCCAATGCCCGCCGCTGCTGCCGTGCCGGTGAGAAAGGCCGAGGGCATGGGCCAGAACAGGGGCATCGAGCCCACCACCCCGAGGGTGGCGAAGGAGAGGCAAATGATGGAAATGACCGGGTTGGAAGCAAACAGGCCGGAAAGGACCAGCCCCAGGGCGCCGACGCTGACGTTGAGCACATAATGGATGCGCCGCTCGCCGGTGCGGTCCGAATGGCGGCTTAACCAGATCATGCCCAGTGTGCACACGCCATAGGGAATGGCCGCAATCAGGCCCACGTTGAGATAGCCCTTCACGCCAAAGGCCTTGACCAGGGTGGGCAACCAGAAGGCAATGCCGTACAGGCCCACCATGAGCGTGAAATAGATGGCGCAGAGCAGATAGACGCGGCCGCTTTTAAAGGCGTGGGAGAGGTTGGTGTGGGGCTTGTGTCGTTCCTCTTCATCCACGGCCTGGGACAGCACCGTTTTTTCCTGGGCCGTAAGCCACTTTGCATTCTTGATGCTGCTGTCGAGGTAGGAGATCACCCAGAAGCCCACCAGGATGGAGGGAATGCCTTCGATCAGGAACAGCCACTGCCATCCGGCAATGCCAAATGCCCCCGAAAACAGGTCCATGATGGCGCCGGAGACGGGGTTGCCAATCACCCCGGCAAGCGCAATGGCCGCCACGAACCCGGCGGTGCGCGTGGCGCGCTGGCGTGAGGGGTACCACAGGGTGAGATAGTAGATCACGCCGGGAAAGAAGCCCGCTTCCGCAAGCCCCAGAATGAATCGCATGACGTAAAAGCTCTGTTCGCTTTTCATGAACATCATGGCGCTGGAGACGATGCCCCAGGTGATCATGATGCGTGCAATCCACAGGCGTGCGCCATAGCGTTTCAGAAGCACGTTGCTGGGCACTTCAAAGAAAAAATAGCCGATGAAGAAAATTCCGGCGCCCGTGGCGTAAGCGGCGTCGCTCAAGCCGAGGTCGTGCGACATCTGCAGTTTGGCAAAGCCCACGTTGACGCGATCGAGGTACGCCAGGATGTAGCACAGGAAAAGAAAGGGGATGATGCGCCGGTCAACTTTCCTGTAAATGGCAGCTTCCATGGACGGCCTCCTCTGGTTTGGGGCATTTTAGCCCACATCGCCTGCAAGGTGGGGGCTAGCTCAGCAGTACGGGTTCCTCCAGGGCGGTATGGGACATCACCCGGTTTCGTCCCGCCTGCTTGGCGCGGTAGAGGGCCCGGTCGGCAGCCGAGATCAGCGCGTGCCAATTAGGCCCCGCCCGGGTGGAGTCGGCCACGCCGATGCTGATGGTGCTCTTCAGGGTCTCAAGGCCCGCTTCCAGGGTCAGGGCGGCGTACGCTTCGCGCAGACGCTCGGCCAGCACCATGGCTTCCTGTTCCGTGGTGGACAGCAGCAGAATGCAGAACTCTTCGCCGCCATAGCGCGCAAAGTAGTCGTCGGTACGGATGGCGCGTTGCGCGATGGTGGCAAGCTGACGCAATACGGCATCGCCCACCAGATGACCGTAACGGTCGTTGACCGATTTGAAATGGTCCACATCAATCATCATGATGGCCAGCACATCGCCCGTACGCAGGCAGTGTGCCAGCAGACGCAACGCTTCCTCCTCCAGCCGACGGCGCGTGAAGGCGCCCGTGAGCATGTCGCGCGAGGCAATTTTCTGGATGTCCGTCATCAACCTGTAGTTGACCATCAGCACAAAACCAAAGGCCACGCACAGCTGCACCACGCTGCTGATGAAAAACGAGACCGAATTCAGGAGGGTATTGGTATGGAGGTTATAGGTACCCGCAGGGGCCAGCCCGATCATGAGGGCCCGTATCCACAGCGATGCGGCCAATAGGGCAAAGGCCGCGCCGGTAAACCAGTAGGCCGTCCTGAGGGGTGCTTCGATCTGGATCAGCAGTGCTCGGGCACAGGCCGCAAAGCCTGCGCCAAACAGAAGTGAGTTGGCAATGGAACGGGCGGCCACATCGGGTTGCAGTACGCTCCACCAGATATTTTCCAGCAAGGCCACCACCACCAGCAGGGCTACGAGCCTCCGGCGGATGGGCTCGCCCTTGAAGGTCTGGATGCCGGTGTATTGCAAGCCGATTCCTGTTGCAATCAGCAAACTCCCAGATACCACGGCCCATTCATAGCCCGGTGCGGGAACGCGGAAGTAATAAGCCGGTAGCAGACCGAAGCCAATGCACAGGCTAGCCAGTGCCCACTGGCGGATGCCGCTGCTGATGAAAAACGAGACCGAATTCAGGAGGGTATTGGTATGGAGGTTATAGGTACCCGCAGGGGCCAGCCCGATCATGAGGGCC
>DAIBBI010000024.1:0-2962 GCA_027442615.1 Ferrovaceae bacterium
CGAGTATGACTGGCCGGGCAACGTTCGCGAAATGGAAAACGTCATCAAACGCGCAGTAATCATGGCAGAAGGCCCCCTGATCAGCGCTGCAGACCTTGCTCTGGAAACCGCCGGAACGTCTCCGGGGGGCGGTCCCATCAACCTTCGGCAGATCAGGGAAGAAGCGGAGCGCAAGGCCATCATCGGCGCCATTGCCCAGGCCAATGGCAACGTGGCTGAGGCTGCCAGCCTGTTGGGCATTACCCGCCCCACGCTCTACGACCTGCTGAATCGACTCAACTTGAGGTAAGCCAATTACCGGGCTTTCGCCGCGGCTTGGTCATCGGAATCCGGAAGGTAGAGGCGAAACAGGGTTCCCATTTCAGGAGTGCTTTCCACTTCGACGTATCCGTCCAGTTCCTGAAAATACTCCCGGCATTCGTAGGCACCAATCCCCATGCCGGAATGCTTTGTCGAGTCGAAGGGGCGGAACAGCCGCTCGCGGATAAAGAGCGCATCCATGCCTTTTCCGTTATCTTCCACTTCGATGACGATCATGTCTTCAGATTTTTCAAGCCGCACTTCCACACGACCATCATAGGGTGTTGCTTCACAGGCATTCTGGATGATGTGACCCACAACCCGCCCCAGTCTTTCCTGCTCTGCATGCACATACAGGGTTGCGTTGGTTTTCAGGCTGGGCCTGGGTTTGAGGGCAGACTTGCCGTCGATGACGGATTCCAGGAGCTTGGCCAGATCGATTCTGGATTTGCCCGAGCCGCGCGAATGGTTCTGGCCCAACTGGGACAGGAGATGATTCATCTTGGTGACCGTATTTTCTACGGTACTCAACATGTCCTCCTGGAACTCCGGGTTGGATTTATGTTTTTCGGCGTTGGTAAGCATCAGGCTGAGCTGAGCCACCAGGTTTTTGAGATCATGCACCACAAAAGCTGACATGCGGTTAAAGGAATCAAATTGACGCGCCACCAGCAGGGCATCGGTAGCCTACTTTTGCGCCAGATTATTGGCCAGTTGATGTCCTGCGGCCTTGAGAAGATCGCTGACCTCCCAGTTGAATTCCATTTTCTCGAGTGGTTGGGAAAGCACGATGAAGCCCGGTAGTCGCTCGTAGAGCATCAACGGCACAACCAGCCAGGCGTCTTTTCTGTCCCATAGCCAGGCTGGGAGTTGCAGATCTGCGTAGTGGCGGTGGCCAAGCCGGTAGTCGTCGAGATTGATGATCCACTGCGTGCGGGTCATAAATTGAACCATGGGGTCTTCAGAAGGGATGACGAAGTCCGGCATGAGCATGTTCTGGCGTGCGACGCACGCGTAACCCGTACCATTATCCTGCTCAATCCACAGCGCCCCAGCGTTACCCTCGACCAGGCCGGCAGTTGCCTTGATGGCGGCTTCGTAGATTTGGCCGGTAGACCCTGCGCCAAGGAGGGTACGGGTAAAGCGTAACCACTCTTCACGGTAATCGTATTGATGGCTGAAAAAGTGCTTGCTCAAACCCACCCTCAGTTTGGCACGAATCTTTCCCGAAAACAGAATGGCCAACAATAACAGGGAGGCGCCGGAAAAGAATGCAATCTGCAATACGGTGCCCCACGAGCCGCCGAATATGCGGATGTAATACCCCGCAGCTGCCATGATTAAGAGGTACACCCCCGCGCCAAACAGCGTCATGGTGTGAAATACCACATGGCGGGATAAATGGACGCGAACGGACCATTGGGGGTTGCGTGCAGCGGAGATCAGGATCAGGGGGGACACAATGGCATTGACGAGACCCCGCGCCATCCAAGTATTCGGGTTGATTCTGGAAAAGAGCAGGGCTTCGGAGTATAGAAAAAAATCGTAGGAAAATATTGCACCGATGCTGAGGCACATGAATTTGATGCCCCAGCGGGAGTCTGGATGCGCGTTTCTGAAGAGCTGCTCGACCAGCAGCATTCCGATAATCGCGATCAGTACATGGCCAAAAATATCAAGAGAATATACAAGCCTTCCTGGTGGTGAGTTGCTGGTATTCGCGTAAAAGGAAATCGCCAGAAGCACCAGGCAAAGGGCAATCAGGCCCGTGCGCAGCGGCAGCAAACGGCCGGGGCCCCCGGGTTCGCTCCCTTCCTTGGGATGCGCCAATACCTCCCACAGGAATAATAGCCAGGCACCGCTTCTGGCAATCTCCATGGATTCGATGAAAAGAGGCATTCGCTGCGCAAAGTCAGCAAACGCGTTGACTGCTGCCCATAGGGCCGAAAACAGGCAGGCAAACGTCAGCAGTATGCCTAAGCGCTGTCCTCTGGAATTGATGAACAGAAACATCCCCAGAACCGCAAAAGCGATTGCGGCGGAAAGGTAGCTGACAAAGGTGATATCCAGATTCATCAACGACGCTCAAGTTGGAATCGCAGGGCTTATCTGGGCAATAATGAAGGACTATACCGGTTCCGGCAAGGGGCGTGCATTGCCCTGTGGACTAATCCAGGACAAATCATTAAGATCAGGCCGTCTTCGTTTCATGATGGCTTTTCAGGTATGACCACCTTATCGCTATGACTGGAATCGATTCGAGGGAACGCAAGATCAGGGCATTGCTGGAATTGGCGGAAATTCAGCTTGGCGGACCTCATCCGTGGGATGTGCAGGTGCATCGTACTGACTTCTACACCAAGGTTCTGGGCAAATGGTCACTGGGCCTGGGTGAGTCTTACATGGACGGGGATTGGGACTGCGGGCAGCTGGATGAATTTTTTCACCGCATCCTCAGGGTGCAGTTGGATCAGAAGGTGCCCCCCGCACTCAAATTGCAGCTGGCCTTCGAGGTACTCCGCCACCGGCTGTTCAATCTACAAAGCAGGCACCGGGCCTTTCAGGTGGGTGAGCGTCACTACGATGTGGGCAACGATCTCTTTGAGGCCATGCTCGATCCCTTGATGATCTATTCCTGCGCCTATTGGGCTCATGCCGACAC
>DAIBBI010000013.1:0-46474 GCA_027442615.1 Ferrovaceae bacterium
AGAATTCGAAAGGCGGGTGCTGGAAATGCTGCGCGAACCCATGGAAACCGGCATCATCACCATTTCTCGCGCTGCGCGCAAAATGGTCTACCCCGCCCGGTTTCAACTGGTGGGTGCCATGAATCCCTGCCCTTGCGGTTACCGTGGACATCCTTCTGGACATTGCCACTGTACCCCGGAACAGGTTGCGCGCTATGCGCGTCGCATCTCCGGCCCGCTGTTGGACCGCATTGATCTGCAATTGGAAGTCCCGGCGCTCTCGCCCGACGAGTTGCAGGAAGGGCCCGTTGGCGAGTCCAGCGCACAGATTCGATTCAGGGTTGGGCGAGCGGTCATGCGTCAGCTGCAGCGACAGGGACGACGCAATGCCGTGCTGGGAGGCGACGAACTGGTGCGCTGGGTTGCATTGGACAACGAAGTGCAACAATTTCTGTTGCAGGCAGCACAACAATTCCAGTTATCCGCGCGAGCCATCCACCGGGTGTTACGGGTCGCGCGCACCGTCGCTGACATCGATGACCGTGAGCAGGTAGATCACGCGGCCTTGGGTGAGGCCCTGTGCTATCGGGGCAGCCTTCAGAAATCCTGGTGAGCGGAAATTATTCGGCTTCAGACGTCACATCTGTCTGATCCTTGTCGTTACGCAGAAACATCATCTGAAGCGCGGGTGCCACCACCAGTAGCATGATGGGTCCTAGCAGCATGCCACCCACGACGACTGTTGCAAGAGGTCGCTGTACCTGGCTGCCAATCCCCGTGGACAAAGCAGCAGGCAGTAGGCCAATACAGGCAGAGAGTGCCGTCATGAGCATGGGTCTCATGCGTTGCTCGGAGGCATTAAACATGGCTTCCAGGGGTTGCATGCCCTCAACGACGAGATGATTGTAGTAGGTGATTACGAGAATGCCATTCATGACGGACACACCGAAGAGCGATACAAAACCTATCGCTGCCGAGACACTGAGATGCAGTCCCGTAATATACAGCGCGATGATCCCGCCCGCGATGGAGAATGGAATGGCGGCCATTGCGAGAAGGCTGTCACGAATTGAGCTAAACAATGTGTAGAGCAATACCAGGATGATGGCAATGGCAACGGGCAAAATGAATTCCAATCGCTTTTTTGCCAGTTGCAGCTCCTCGAATTCTCCAGCCCAGACCATTCTATAGCCTTCAGGCAATGCAATCTTTCTGGCGATGCGCTCCTGGGCTTCAGCAACCGTACTTCCCAGGTCGCGATCCCGAACGCTGAACTTGACCGGGATGAATCGCTGATTTTTCTCGTGATAGATGTATGAGGCTCCTGTGTCGAGAGAAATTGAGGCCAGCTCGTTGAGGGGTATGTATGCAGTATCTCCGGAGGGAGTCTGGTATCCCACTTTGATGCGTCCCACCGATTCAATATCTTTCCGGTATTCCGGTGAAAGGCGTACCGTCAGGGCAAACTGGCGATCTCCCTCATAAACCGTGGTGGCTTGGGTTCCTCCCAAGGCCGCCTGGATGACGGTGTTGACGTCGCCAGTGTTCAGTCCGTAGCGTGCAGCTTTGGCCCGATCAATCGTCACGTTCAGGTTGGGTTGTCCCATGACCCTGAAAACGCCCAAATCTGAAACCCCCTTGATTTGCGACATTTCGCTCTGAACCCGATCCGCGAGTTTTTCCAGGACGGCAAGGTCAGGGCCAAGGATCTTGATCGAGTTGGCCCCCTTGATCCCGGATAAACCCTCTTCAACATTGTCCTGTATGTACTGGGAGAAATTGAGCTCGACGCCGGTGTATTCTCTGGAGAACTCCTGTTGGAGCTGGTCAATCAGATGCTTCTTGGTCATGCCCTCGGGCCACTCACTGTACGGTTTGAGGGGCACAAAGAATTCAGCGTTGTAGAAACCGGCAGCATCACTGCCATTGTCAGGTCTTCCGTGCTGGGAAACAGCCGTGATGACTTCTGGATGGCTGATCAAAATCTGACGCATCCGATCCACCACGGGTGAACCGGCTTCAAGCGAAATGGTGGGAGGCAGGCTGGCGCGTATCCACAAGTTACCCTCCTCCAGCGTCGGAAGAAACTCGGAGCCGATCCGGAAAAACAATGCGGCGGATAGTCCCAGAAACAGAATGCCAATCATGACCGTGCCGCGTACGTGCGCCAGGGCCCAACGCAGCACGGGACGATAGTACTCGCGAAGTTTTTGAACGACGAATGTTTCCTTTTCGTCAATATGCTTGGGCAACAGCATTGATGCCAAAACAGGCGTAACGGTGAAGGTTGCCAATAAGGCGCCGGCGAGGGCATAACCATAGGTTCTCGCCATGGGCCCAAAAATCTGTCCTTCGACACCTTGCATGGTGAAAAGCGGGATGAACGCCGCCACGGTAATGGCAGTTGAAAAAAGAATGGCCCGATCCACCTGGATGGAGCTGACGAAAATCAGGCGTAGACGGTTTGTCCAACCATGGCTCGAGAGGAGCTGGCGATATCCGCTTTGGGCCTGGTCATGCAGGATCTCGGTGCGTGCATCATCTCTTTTCTGAAGGTTCCTGAAAATGTTTTCCACCAGGATGACTGCAGAGTCCACGATGATGCCAAAATCGACCGCGCCCAGGGACAGAAGGTTGGCTGACTCTCCCGCAAGCACCAGCATGATGATGCTGAAAAATAGCGCGAAAGGAATGTTTGCACTGACGATGATGGCACTGCGCAAATCGCCTAGAAAAATCCATTGAATGAAAAAGACCAGAAGGCAGCCAAAAATCAGATTGTGAACCACGGTATGCGTGGTCACTGAAACCAGCGAAGTACGATCGTAGAATGGCACGAGGCTGACACCGGCAGGCAGGCTTCCGTCGCTGTTAATTTTTTCGACCTCGGCCTTGATGCGGGCAACCACATCGTTGGTTTGCATGGTTCTGTTCATGACGACGATGGCTGCCACCACGTCGTTGTCATTGTCCCGTCCAGCTTTGCCCAGTCTTGGAACGTGACCTACATACACCCGGGCAACGTCTTTTACGCGAACGGGAATGCCCTTCGGTGCGCTGAGCACGATGGCTTCGATATCGCTTACTCTATAGCCTCTGGTCAGATCCAGGGTGCCACCACTGTCAATCAGACCGATACCGCGAATGTTCACAGACTGCTGGCCAAAGTTGATCGAACGTCCGCCTACGTTGATGTTCGAGTTTCCGATGGCTGCCAGCAGTTGCGGCACAGTGACGTTATAGGCCTCGAGCTTGTGAAGATCGGCCTCCACCTCAAATTCCTTGGTGGTGCCCCCCCAGGTATTGACTTGAACCACGCCAGGTACCGTGAGCAGGCGGCGTTGCACAATCCAGTCCTGCACCGTGCGAAGATTGGTGAGTCCAAAATCGGCGGGCCCTGAAATCTGGTAACGATACACCTCACCGACAAGGCTTGATGCCTGAATCTGGGGAGCGATGTTGTTGGGAAGACTGACGTTCTGTTGCAAACTCAGTGCAGCCTGCGTATACGCAAAGTAATAATCAATACCATAGTTGAACGTGACACGTAAAAACGACAACCCGGTAAATGAGGTTGAGCGGATGATTTCAACACCTGGCGTGGCCGCCAGGCCAACCTCCATGGGCGTAGTGTAGTACCGTTCCATTTCTTCGGCGGATAGCCCGGGTGCCTGGGCCGTAATTTCCAAAATGACCGGGGCAGGATTTGGATAGGCTTCGACGTTGAGTCTGTAATAAGCAAACAGGCCTGCGCTGAGGAATGCCAGCAGCATGATCAGGATGATGGGGCGGCGGCTCAGAGAGAAGGCCAGGATGTTTTTGAGCATTTTTCAGCGAGTCTCGGTTTCGTAGGCATGACTCAGAAAAATTGCGCCTTCAGCGGCTACCATTTCGCCCGGCATCACCCCCGACAAAATTTGATACACGCCGTCTTGTTGCAAGCCAATGGTGACGGTACGTTTGAAAAAACGATGGCGGTCGGTCGTTACCCAGGCCGTCATGGTTCCGTCCCCCTCACGAACAACCCCATCCAGCGGCACGGCTGGTGAGTGCATCGTCTCTCCAGCCTGGATTACAAAATTAGCCAGCATGCCGGGGCGTAATTCGTGCTTTGCGTCTCGAACCTCGGAACGCACCAGAGCGCGATGTGTGCTGGGATCCACGGCAGCGCCTATATTGGTGATTTTCCCCTGGAATAACCGTCCAGGAAAAGCCATCAGTCCGACTTCCACTGCTTGACCCACCCGGAGTGCGGGAACATCGCTTTCAGATACGCTCGCCAACATCCACATGATCGAAATGTCGGCTACCGTAAAAGGTGCCGGGACAGTGCCTGGTTGAGTCAGGGTGCCAGGCGCGGCATTTCTGCTCACCACCCTGCCACTGATCGGGCTATGAACCAGGAGTGACGCATCAAGATGACGACTCACAATGAGGGCGTCAATCTGGGACTCTGATTTTCCGAAAATGCGTACTGCACTTCTTGCTGACCTATAAGCGCCGTCGGCGCTTTGTTGGTCAGAAATCGCTTGCTGCAAGTCCTTCTGGGAGATTCCCTGGACTTCAAATAATTGACGCGCGCGATCCAAAGCGCGCGTCGTCAACTCACGTACGCTCGCGGCAGAAATCAATGTGGACTCAGCCTGTAAAAAATCCGGGCTTTCCACAGCATAGAGGGCCTGTCCCTTTTCAACATCGCGGCCCACGTCCGTGAATACTTCGGTGATTTTTCCTGGGTACGTGGAAAACACCTGTACTGATTTGTCGTCATTAAATGCGATGCTTCCCATCGCGTCTCGCTTCGGCACAAAATTGCGCTCTTCGACGACCCCCACCTTGATGAGTTTGACCTGGGTTTCAGACAGATCGATATGTCGGTCTGCAGCTGAAGCGTTCGCCGCCTGCGTTGTCTTTCCAGGGCTGCTTGCCCCGGGGTCATTATTCGAGACGGCACGAGATGGCCAACTCCAGTAAAACCCCGTGATGACAAGTACGGCAAGGGCGGGCCAAAAAACTGCTTTCCGCTCAGGCATCTTCATTTGGATTGTTCTCCCTGCATCGTGTCGGGCTGGACGCTATCGGTGTGATGCCACCAGCCCCCACCCAGAGCCTGGTATAACGCGGCCGTATCTCCAAATCGGTTCGTCTGGATTTGTGTGAGCGTGATGGTGGATTGCTGATAGGCCTGATCTGCTGCGAGCAGAATTTGATAACTGACTTGTCCTACCTCGTATTGTTTGCGCGTGATGTCCAGCGCATTTTTGGCAGCTTGCTCCGATTTGCGAGCGATCCTGAACGCTTCCGCGTCCGATTGAATGGCATGCAGAGTGTCTGCCACGCTCTGGAAAGCGGTGATTACGGTGCTTTTGTACTGGGCGGCCGCCTGAACCAGAGCGTCTCTGGACCCCTGTTCTCTGGCGCGTAACGTACCACCGTCAAAAATCGGGAGTGCGATGTCGCCGATCAGATTGAAAAATCCGCCGCCCGTTTGAAACATCTGGCTTGGGACAGACGCTTCGCCGCCGATCATGCCGGTAATGGAAAATTGCGGGAATCGATTCGCAATGGCGACGCCGATCTGCGCGTTGGCGGCATGCAACTGTTCCTCGGCAGCCCGAACATCAGGTCGTTGCTCAACCAGTCTTGAAGGAATGGTGAGCGGCAATTCCTGAGGCAAGTGCAGCGATGAAAGCTCAAAGGTTTCCGGGACATCATCGCCTGGTAGATGACCGGCCAGAACACGGATCAGGTCGCGGGTCTGCTCCAGTTGCTGCCTCAACGGAACCACAGCCTGTTCTGCTTGCGACAGTGCCAGTTCCTGGTCTGACACATCAATGCCCATGACATGGCCAATCGTGAATTGCTTGCGGACGATTTCGAGCGCCCTTCGATTGTCTTCAATGATTTTCTCGATGGCTGCTATCTGCGCTCGTAACGAGGCTTCCTGTAATGCTGCAGCAACGACATTGGATGCCAGCGTGATATAGGTGGCTTCGAGTTGAAATTTTTGAAACTCGGCTTGGGCCTGCAGTGATTCCACAGCCCTGCGGTTTCCGCCAAAAACGTCTGGAGCATAGCTGAGCGTCACCTGGGCTGTGTGAAAGTTGTAGTAGGCAGGGCCGTTATAGGGCGCCGGGCCAGCCGGATTTGAGTAGGTTTGTATAATGGTGCCGTTGCCCTGGATGCCTGGTGAATTGCCACCCATGTTGCCCGCCAGTTTATTGCGCGAAGGCAGATACTCCACCCCAACCGTTGGGTAAAAATAGCCCTGCTGGGCAATGGTGTTTTGTTGAGCCTGCCGTAATGCCGCCTGCGCAGCCTCGATCGTGGGGTTGGACCTGAATGCTTTTTCGATGAGCGAATTGATCTGGGGTGACTGGAACAACGTCCACCAATCGAAGGGAATATCCTTGAATGCGTCGAAATGTTGTGCGTCACTGGTTGACTGGGACACAGACGCGGTCTGCCCGACTGTTTGGTGTGGAATGTAACCTTCGGAGGCGGGAGCTTCCGGCCGCTTGAAATCAGGACCGACTGCGCAGCCAGCCAGCATGTACCCGAACAACAGCGTGGCGGCCATCACCAGGGTGATGCTCGCTGCGCAAGGCTTTTTTTCGACAGAGTTCACAGGTGGCGTTCCATGGGGGACAATGATCCCGTTTGTTTCAAGCTGCCGGCGCATTTTGACGATATTTACTGACACGAAACTGACAAACGATGCGGATACTGATAGTCGAGGATGACAGGACGCTTGGGAAAGCCATGTCGGCTTCCTTGGTGCACGCTGGTTTTGCAGTGGATATTGCAGGAAATGTTGCGGAAGCGTTGCATGTGCTGTCTGGAGAAAATTTTGATGCGCTGGTGCTCGACCTAGGGCTGCCAGACCGGGATGGGTACGATATCGTCAGGCACTTGCGTCAACGTGGCCAGTCCCTGCCGGTACTGATTCTTACGGCCCGCGATGCCGTGGAGGATCGGGTCCAGGGCCTGGATCTTGGTGCAGATGACTACATCGTGAAACCCATTGCCATGGCCGAGCTGCAGGCCCGCTTGCGAGCCCTCATCCGGCGCGGTTTTGGCACCGTGAGTTCACGATTTAGCATTGGCGGGCTGGAACTGGATACGGCAGGCAAGCGGGCGTTTCTGCTGGGGCAGGCATTGGAGTTGTCGGGTAGGGAATGGGGCGTCCTGGAATATCTGGCAACCCATACTCGCCGCATCGTATCGAAAGAACAATTGATCCAGGCCATCACCGGACTGGGCCAGGAACTGAGCGAAAATGCCATAGAAGCTTATGTGCATCGTCTGCGCAGCAAAATTGAAGGTTCGGGAACCGTGATTCGAACCGTTCGCGGATTGGGATACATGCTCGAGAAAGTCGATGAATCACCGCTCTAGCCTATACCGGATGCTGCTCAAGTGGCTACTGGGGCCGCTGATCCTCATCCTGCTGATCGGTTCGATGCTGGCCTATGTTTTTTCCCTTCGGGCCGCGATGAACGTTTACGATCTGGGCCTGCTGGATAACGCCCTTGATTTATCCAAGCAGATTGAAATCCATCAGGGAAAAATGATGATCAACCTGCCTCCGGCAGCCCAGCAGATGCTGCAGGAGAACAATGACGATCGCGTCACCTATGCTGCCTGGGATGACAAGGGACAGGTCTTTTCGGGAAATTCCGAACTGTTTCGCCTTGGCGTCCTTCCCGTGGAAGGCAACCACCTGTTTCAGGACGTCACCCTGAATGGTGAAGAAAACCGGGCGGTGTTTCTGCGTGGAAAAACCGGGCTCAACACCTACTACATTGCCGTGGCCCAGACATTGCACGGCCGCAATAGCCTGACCGACGGGATATTTGCAAGTATTTTGTTGCCGGAGGTGCTTCTTGCATTGGTATCCATTGCGGTCATTCTATTTGGAGTGCGGTTTGCATTGTCCCCGGTCAAACTCCTGCGCAACGAAATCATCAGCCGTTCTTCCGTAGACTTAAGACCCATCGAAGAAGCCACCGCACCTGCAGAACTCTTTCCCATCGTTCATGGCATTAACGAACTTCTCGAAAATCTTGCCGCTTCATTTGCCAGTCACCGCCGCTTCATTGCAGATGCCGCTCACCAGTTACGCACCCCCTTGGCCTCTCTTAGCAGTCAGATTGAAGTAGGGCTGGAAACCCCGCCGGAAGATGTCAGGAAACTGCTGCGCGAACTCCTCAAGACCACCCAGCGTACGACCCATCTTGCCAATCAACTGCTGTCCCTGGCCCGGCTGGAGCACACCGAGCAGAGCATGGTTGAGGTTGCTGCAGTCGACCTTGAATCCCTGTTTCAGGAGGTGTCGGCGGACTTTGTAACCCTGGCGGCGCGCAAGGATGTGGATTTGGAGTTTCGGCTGCAACCCGCCCGGGTGTGGGGTAGCCCATTGATGTTACGGGAGTTATTGGCAAATTTGCTGGATAATGCCGTGCGCTATACCCCCCCTGGCGGCAGGGTGTGGGTTGGTCTGCAATCCGTTGAAAACAAGGTGCTTCTTAGCGTCGAAGACAATGGTCCAGGTGTTCCAGAAGCCGAACTGGGAAAGCTGGGTACCCCCTTTCACCGCTTGCCCTCAGACCAGCCGGAAGGATGTGGCCTGGGCCTTGCCATCGTGCGCGAAATCAGCCGGCTACACGAAGCCGAGGCATCGTTCCACCGGGGCCAGGGCGGGTCTGGCCTGAAAGTGGTCATCAGCTTCGTAAAACTGGCACGCTAGCGCTTCTGATTTTCCAGGGCAGAAACGCGTGCTTCCAGCTCGGCCAGCTTCTCACGGGTGCGGGCCAGTACCTTCATCTGTACGTCAAACTCTTCCCGCGTCACCAAGTTGACCTTGGCAAAAAGGCTCATTAACAGGGCGCGCGCATTCTTTTCAAAGTCCGCAGCGGGTGTTTTGGCCAGAAGTTCGGTAAGCCGATGGGATACGTCGTCGATAAAGCCTTGAGTGTTCATGGTGAAAGTTTCCGTTAAATTTTGTTTCAGTATTGCACTATCACAAGCCAAAGCCAAACAAGAGTGCACCTAAATAGTGCGCAAATTCCTGGATTTGCCTTTGTTCGACTCAAAAAACACGATGCAATGGGCAATTTAAGCGCGGCCCAAGGTTGGCACGACTCATGCTTCTTAATGTTCGGTGCATGGTCTCTTTGAAAGAAAGCTGCAACGCCATTTGGAATCAAACTTGATCAACCTTGTGAGGGAGAATAGCAAATGAAACATTACCATCGTAGTGCCATCAGCGTGGCGATTGCCCTTGCTGTGGTGGCATCCGCCAGCGCCAGTGCTGAAGAGAATGTCACCGTGGCAGATGCCACCCCGGCCACAGTGGCAGACGCGACCCCGGCGCCGGCCCCGGCAGATGCCAAACCCAAGGGCCCGACCCTGGGAGAAATTCTTGGCAATTCTTCCATTGATGTCAAAGGGTATCTGGATGCCAGCTACATCAGCCATAGCCAAACTCCCAATACCAGCGTCCAGGTCTTTGACACCACCAAGAACTCCTTTGGGCTGCACCAGGCGGGCATTACGATTTCCAGCACCCCTAAGGAAGGCTTTGGCGGTGTGCTCAACCTGACCGCCGGAAGCGACGCAGGCATTTTCTGTTCCTATGGGGGTTGCGGTACTTCAGGCGCAACTGCTGGAACTGGCGGCAACTTCGATGTGACGCAGGCCTATGCCCAATACGCCTCGGGAAGCTGGACCTTCATCGGCGGTAAATTCGCCACCCTTGCCGGCGCCGAAGTCATCGATAGCTCGGCAGACACCAACATTACCCGATCCATCCTGTTCGGCAAGATTCCCTTCACGCATACCGGGTTTCGTGCCACTGCAGCACTCAGCGACAGCACAAATCTGATCATGGGCCTGAATAACGGCTGGGATCAGGTCAATGACATGAACAGTTCCAAAACGGCAGAACTGGGGCTGACCACGGCGTTCACCAAAGACACTTCGCTGGCCGTGAGCCTGTATAGCGGCTCGGAATCCATGCTTCCCACCACGACTTCGATGGTGGCCACTGCGGTCCCCGGGGCGGTCAATGGGACGCGTACCCTGGTGGATGTGGTCTTTACCAGCAATCTCACGGACACCACGACCTTTATCCTGAATGGTGACCATGTGTCCCAGGACAACGTCTATGGCCTGGGGACTGAGAAGTATTGGGGGCTCGCTGCTTACCTGAACTACCAGATGAGCGAAAAATATCGGATGTCGCTGCGTGCCGAAGAACTCAGGGACGATTCTGGCATTGCGGTTGCCACGACGGGAACGCCTCCCGGATCAAATACTCTCAAGGAGGTGACGCTTACCTTGGGGTATGCCCCGGTCAAGAACTTTGAGCTGCGCGGTGAAGTGCGTTCGGATCACGCAGACAAAGCGGTTTTTCTGGACTCCAATCTGGTTCCTCAATCCACGATGCTTACGGTGGGTGTGCAGGGAATTTACAAGTTCTAAGACGCTGCGATCAATTAATTCAGGAGGCAACATGAAGCTCGTTACTGCAATCATCAAGCCGTTCAAGCTTGACGAAGTGCGGGAAGCCCTAAGCGCCATCGGCGTACAAGGCATTACCGTCACTGAAGTGAAAGGCTTTGGCCGGCAAAAGGGGCACACCGAACTCTACCGAGGCGCTGAATATGTGGTTGATTTTCTGCCCAAGGTAAAGCTCGAGGCCGCAGTCAAAACAGAGATGCTGGATCGTGTGATCGAGGCCATCGAAAAGTCAGCAAACACTGGCAAGATAGGCGACGGCAAGATCTTCGTCTATGAACTGGAACAAGTTGTGCGCATCCGGACCGGTGAAACCGGTGCGGACGCACTGTGAGGGGAACGACCATGAAAACACTGTTGAACACATTCAAGGCCGGGATGCTGGTTCTGGCCCTGTCGATCGGACCGGGACACGCCATGGCCGACGACAAGGCGGATGCAACCCCGGCTGCGGCGCCGGCTGCCGCAGCGGCTCCCGCTGCTGATGCCGCTGCCCCGGCCGCGGCTCCAGCCGCCGATGCCGCGCCGACCAAGCCATTTTTGGTGGGTACGGACAAGATCAACTCCGGGGATACGGCCTGGATGCTCTCCTCCACTGCACTCGTCCTGCTCATGACGATCCCTGGGCTGGCGCTGTTCTATGGCGGCATGGTGCGCAAGAAGAACGTGCTTGCCACGCTGATGCAGAGCTTTGCCATCTGTTCTTTGGTGACCATCATCTGGATCGTCCTGGGTTACAGTCTGGCATTCATGCCGGGTTCGGAGTGGCTGGGCGGACTGAGCCGGTTCATGTTGAATGGCATGCTCTATCAGAACGAAGCCAAGAAAGTGATGGTGCACCATGCGGCAACGTCCATTCCCGAGTCGGTGTACATGATGTTCCAGATGACCTTTGCCATCATCACGCCGGCCTTGATCGCCGGAGCTTTCGCCGAGCGCATGAAATTCTCGGCCATGCTCTGGTTCATGGGAATCTGGTCGCTGGTCGTATATTCTCCCATCGCTCACTGGGTGTGGGAGCCGGGCGGCTGGTTGGCGGGCAAGGGTGTGCTGGACTTTGCCGGTGGCACCGTGGTCCACATCAATGCCGGGATCGCAGGTCTCGCAGCAGCCCTGGTGATGGGAAAACGGGTGGGCTACGGCAAGGAGCCCATGGCACCGCATAATCTCGCACTGACCTTGATCGGCGCATCCCTGTTGTGGGTGGGCTGGTTTGGTTTCAATGCCGGATCTGCGGTGGCCGCTGATGGCCGTGCCGGGATGGCCATGACCGTAACCCAGATCGCCACTGCAGCTGCGGCGTTGGCCTGGATGTTTGCCGAGTGGATGACCAAGGGCAAGCCCAGTGTGCTGGGAATTGCTTCGGGCGCCGTGGCGGGTCTCGTCGCCATCACACCGGCTTCGGGCTTCGTGGCAGCAGGTGGCGCACTGGCCATCGGTGTCGCAGCGGGGGTGATTTGCTTCTGGGCAGCAACGAGCCTCAAGAAGATGCTGGGCTACGACGATTCGCTGGATGCCTTCGGGGTGCACTGCATTGGCGGCGTAGTCGGCGCCTTGCTTACCGGTGTGTTCAACGTCAAGGAAATCAGCGGTGCCGATGCCAGCCTTGCAACGCAGGCTCTGGGTGTTTCAGTCACCCTGATTTATGGATTCGTCATGTCCTTCATCATCCTCAAAGTCATTGATATGGTGATCGGACTGCGCGTAACCGAGGAAGAGGAGCGGGAAGGTCTCGACCTGGCTCTCCACGGCGAACGCGTCGAATAACCTTCACTCCGCCGTCAAGGGCTTGGGGCGTCTTCGGACGCCCCTTTTTTATGGTGGTGGGGACAGACCCCATTTTGGGGTCTGTCCCCATTGAGTGAGGCGCCGGGCGGCGCTCGTGGTAGCATATTGCCCCTATGTCTGATACAACGCCATTACTACGATCCCTCCTGCAGCAGCGCATCCTGATGCTGGATGGTGCCATGGGCACCATGATCCAGAGTTACAAGCTCAGTGAGTCCGATTACCGAGGGGAGCGCTTTCGCGATTTCCCCCATGATCTCAAGGGCAACAACGATTTACTGGTGCTAACCCAGCCCAAAATCATATGGGCCATCCACGCGGCTTACCTGGAGGCAGGTGCCGACATCATTGAAACCAACACCTTCAATGCCACTTCGGTGTCGATGTCCGACTATCACATGGCCGATCTGGTGGGTGAGATCAACCTTGCCGCAGCCAAACTGGCTCGGCAGGTGGCCGATGAGGTGACGCGCAAGACACCGGACAAGCCCCGATTTGTGGCAGGTGTGCTGGGCCCCACCACCCGGACCGCATCCATCTCGCCAGATGTCAACGATCCTGGCTTTCGCAACGTGGATTTCGACACTTTGGTTGTCGCATACCGTGAGGCGATTGATGGCCTGATTGAGGGTGGAGTGGACATCCTGCTGGTGGAGACCGTCTTTGACACCCTCAATGCCAAGGCTGCGTTGTTCGCCATCGACGAGTATTTTGAGGTCCATGGGATGCGCTTGCCCGTGATGATCTCGGGCACCATTACCGATCAGAGCGGAAGGACGCTGACGGGGCAAACCACCGAGGCCTTCTGGAATTCGCTGCGTCACATTCGTCCCCTTTCCATCGGACTGAATTGTGCGCTCGGTGCCGCGTTGATGCGCCCCTATATCGAGGAGCTCGCGCGCGTTGCGGACACTTTCGTCAGTGCCCACCCCAATGCGGGGTTACCTAATCCCCTGGCGGAGTCCGGCTATGACGAGGGGCCCGCTGAAACAGCTGCCCTCCTGCAGGAATTTGCCGAATCCGGCTTCATCAACATCGTGGGGGGGTGCTGTGGCACCACGCCTGCACACATCAAGGCCATTGCGGACGCAGTCAGGGGTATTCCACCGCGCGTGGTCCCGGAAATAACGCCCATGACGCGCCTGTCGGGGCTCGAGCCGTTCAACATTGGCGAGGATTCGTTGTTCGTCAACGTGGGTGAACGCACCAACGTGACGGGCTCCAAGGCTTTTTCGCGACTGATCCTGGCCGGGAATTACAACGAGGCGCTGTCAGTGGCGCGCAATCAGGTGGAAAACGGCGCACAGCTCATCGATATCAACATGGATGAAGCCATGCTGGATTCGAAGGCGGCCATGAAACGCTTTCTCAATCTGATGGCATCCGAACCGGACATCTCCCGTGTTCCCATCATGATCGACTCATCGGACTGGGGCGTGCTGGAAACGGGATTGAAGTGCATCCAGGGCAAACCTATCGTCAATTCCATCAGTCTCAAGGAAGGGGAGGCCGAGTTCCTTCAGCGCGCCAAACTGGCCCGTCGCTACGGCGCAGCAGTCATCGTCATGGCCTTCGACGAACAGGGACAGGCGGATACCCTGGCGCGCAAAGTGGAAATCTGCACTCGTTCATACCATTTGTTAACCGAAAAAATGGGTTTTCCGGCCGAGGACATCATCTTTGACCCCAACATTTTTGCCATTGCCACGGGGATTGAAGAGCACAACCGGTATGCCCTGGATTTCATCGAAGCCGTGCGCAGCATCCGGCAAACCTTGCCCCATGCAAAAATCAGCGGTGGAGTTTCCAACGTCAGTTTTTCGTTTCGCGGCAATGAGGCGGTGCGTGAAGCCATTCACACGGCATTTCTCTATCACGCCATTCGCGCCGGGATGACGATGGGCATCGTCAACGCAGGACAGCTGGGCGTTTATGCGGAAATCCCCCAGGCTCTGCTGGAACATGTGGAAGACATCATACTCAATCGCCGTCCCGATGCTGCAGAACGACTGGTGGCCTTTGCCGGTCAGGTCAAGGGTGGGGCGGCACGTACCCAATCCGAAGATCTCTCGTGGCGCAACGCCCCGGTCCATGAGCGCCTGATTCATGCCCTGGTCAAGGGAGTCGCCACCTACATCGAAGAGGACGCAGAAGCTGCACGGCTACTGAGCGAGCATCCCATCCATGTCATCGAGGGCCCCTTGATGGATGGCATGAATGTGGTGGGAGATCTGTTTGGCGAAGGCAAGATGTTTTTACCCCAGGTGGTCAAGTCGGCGCGCGTGATGAAACAGGCTGTGGCGCATCTGGTTCCGTACATCGAAGCCGAAAAGGAAAAGCTGGGCGTTTCCACCACCAAGGGAAAGATCCTCCTCGCGACCGTCAAGGGGGACGTGCACGACATCGGCAAGAACATCGTGGCGGTGGTGCTTCAGTGCAATAACTTTGAAGTGGTCAATCTGGGCGTCATGGTGCCTTGCGAAAAAATCCTGCAGGTGGCTCGCGAAGAGAAGGTGGACATTATCGGTTTGTCCGGGTTGATTACGCCCTCGCTTGAGGAAATGGCACATGTGGCGCGGGAGATGGAACGGGAATCGTTTGACATACCCCTCCTGATTGGCGGGGCCACGACCTCGCGCGTACATACGGCGGTCAAAATCGAGCCGCACTTTCACGGGGTCACGGCCTATGTGCCTGACGCCTCGCGTGCCGTAGGCGTGTGCTCGCAACTGCTCAGTACCGAATTGCGGGACGCATACATCCGCGACCTCAAGGCCGATCTCCAGAAGGTCAGGATGCAGCATGAAGGCAAGAAGGGCGGCGCAAAACTGCTGGAGCTGGCAACGGCGCGCAAGCGAGGGGTGAAAACCGACTGGTTGGCCTACACACCGCCGCACCCCTTGTTTTTGGGGGTTAAGCCCCTGCGGGACGTCCCTTTGGCTGAACTGGTGCCCTACATCGATTGGACGCCATTTTTCCAAACCTGGGAGCTGAGTGGCCGCTACCCCAACATTCTCCAGGATGAAGTGGTGGGAGAGGCTGCGCGCAACCTGTTTGCTGACGCGCAGGCCATGTTGCGGCAGATCGTGGAGGAACGCTGGCTGACCGCACATGGTGTCGTGGGGTTCTTCCCGGCGGCAACCCAGGAGAATGGCGATGACATCGCCATCTATTCGGACGAGTCACGCACGACGGTCCGGAAGGTTCTGCATCATCTGCGCCAACAGAATGAAAAGCCGGCCGACCGCCATAATTCCTGCCTGTCCGACTTCGTGGCGCCAAAGACTACAGGCGTTCCAGACTATGTCGGCGCATTTGCCGTGACTGCCGGCATTGGCATTGACGTCAAGATCGCCGAATTTGAGGCGCACCATGACGACTATAGCGCCATCCTGCTCAAGGCCCTGGCGGACCGGCTGGCCGAGGCGTTTGCCGAATGGATGCATGCCCGGGTGCGGCGCGAGTTCTGGGGATATGCCCGGGACGAGAGTCTTGATTGCGAGAGCTTGATTGCCGAACGCTACCGCGGCATTCGGCCGGCCCCAGGATATCCTGCCTGTCCGGACCACACAGAAAAGGCGGCATTGTTTGAACTGCTGGAGGTGGAACGGCATGCGGAAATCCACCTGACGGAAAGCTACGCCATGTGGCCGACGGCCGCCGTCAGCGGCTTTTATTTTTCTCATCCGCAGAGTGCCTATTTTGCAGTGGGAAAAATCGCCCGTGACCAGGTGGAAGATTACGCACGTCGCAAGGGCATGGGTTTGCAGGAAACCGAGCGCTGGCTGGCCCCGATTCTTGCGTATACGCCAGGAACCTGATGCATATCCACATACTTGGAATCTGCGGCACCTTCATGGGCGGCATTGCGGTGCTGGCCCAGTCCGCGGGACACCGTGTGACAGGATGCGATGACCAGGTCTATCCGCCCATGAGCACGCAGCTCAAAAGCCAGGGCATTGAACTGATCAGGGGCTTTGACGAAGATCAGTTGCGGCTCGAGCCTGATCTGTTTGTCATTGGTAACGTGGTGTCGCGCGGCAACCCCTTGATGGAGGCCATTCTTGACCGCGGGCTTCCCTTTACCTCCGGGCCGCAATGGCTGGCGGACAATATTCTCTGCCATTGCCAGGTGTTGGCCGTGGCAGGTACCCATGGCAAAACCACGACATCATCACTGGCCGCCTGGATTCTGGAGGATGCGGGACTTCGCCCGGGCTTCCTGATCGGCGGGGTGCCGGGCAATTTTGGGGTGTCTGCCCGCCTGCCGGGGGATTATCTTGGGGACAGACCTCGCCTGAAAGGCGAGGTCTGTCCCCAAGATAATCCCTGGTTCGTCATCGAAGCTGACGAGTACGATACGGCGTTTTTCGACAAGCGTTCCAAGTTCGTGCACTACCGCCCCAAGGTGGCCATCCTGAATAACCTGGAGTATGACCACGCGGATATTTTCCCTGATGTGGCCGCCATCGAAACCCAGTTTCATCATCTTGTGCGCACTGTGCCGCGCAACGGATTGCTGGTGGTCAACGGACGGGATGAACGCCTGACCGAAACGCTGGCGCGAGGCTGCTGGACACCGGTCACCCGCTTCGGCACCCCCGAGGGCTGGCAGACTGGCGCTGCGGACGCGGCCGGAACGCTCACGGTTTCAGAGGAGGGTCGGCCGGTCGGGACCACGGATGCCTGGTCCTTACTGGGAGAACATAATCGGCAGAACGCGTTGGCGGCATTGCTGGCGGCGCGCTTTGCCGGAATTTCCGTGGCACGGGGCATGCAGGCGCTCGGTCGCTTTTCTGGCGTCAAGCGGCGCATGGAGATCCGCGGGCAAGCCAGGGGTGTGACGGTCTATGACGACTTCGCCCACCACCCCACGGCCATCCAGACCACGGTGGCGGGTCTGCGCAACAAGGTGGGTCGGGCACGCATCCTGGCTGTGATTGAGCCGCGCTCCAACACCATGAAACTGGGAGTTTGGGTCGGCAGCCTGGCAGACAGTCTTGCGGATGCGGACCGGGTCTTCTGCTATGCCGCGCAATTAGGCTGGAATGCCGCTGCGGCTTTAAGACCGCTTGGTGAGCGTGTGCTTACTGACGAAAATATGGACAGCTTGGTTGATTCCATTGTGAAGGAAGCGAGGGAAGGCGACCATATTCTGGTGATGAGCAACGGTGGATTTGGCGGGATCCATGAAAAAATCCTGAAGCGGCTGTCTGAGGAATGACTTTGTGATGAATGTGCTTTACGAGGAGGACGGTGATCTGAAGGTGGCCACCGTCCTGGCGGACAATGAGAGCAGCTTGCAGGTGGAAGCCCCCCACGGCAAACGCAGCAAAATCAAGTCCAGCGCAGTGCTGGTGCGCTTCGCCCAGCCTGCGGCTGCCGAGTTGATGCAGTCGGCGCACCGGCTGGCCGAAGATATCGATGTGGAGTTTCTGTGGGCGTGCTGTGCGCCCGACGCAGAGATCGGGTTTGAGGATCTGACGCGCGAGTATGTGGGGCATGCGCCGGTGCCCACGGAGCAGGCCGCAGTGCTGATTAAATTGCACGCAGCGCCCATGTATTTCTACAAGAAGGGCCGCGGCCGCTATCGTCCGGCGCCGGAAGCCAATCTACGCGCCGCGCTGGCTGGGCTTGAAAGGAAGCGACAACAGGAAGCGCAGAAACAGCAAGCCATCCAGGAAATGCAGGCAGGCCAGATGCCGGACTGGCTGAAGGGGGATTTGGCAACCCTGCTCTATCGTCCCGATAAAAACACCCTTGCTTACAAAACCCTGGAAGCGGCCGGCGCCGTGATGCACCTGACCATTCCACAAGTACTGGAGCATTGCGGCGCATTGAGGGATAGCCGCAGCTGGCACGAGGGAAAGTTTCATTTCGAATATTTTGGTCCCCTGCCCGTCGATGCAAACTATCCGCTCACCACGGACCATTCGCACTGGCCTTTGTCCGAGGTACGGGCATTCAGCATTGACGATGCCTTTACCACCGAAATCGACGATGCCTTTAGCGTGTCCGAGGCGGACGAGGACCATTGGAGCGTGGGAATCCACATCGCGGCCCCGGGCCTGGGTTTTGCCGTGGATTCCGAACTGGACCAGGTCGCGCGCCAGAGGCTCTCCACGGTGTACATGCCAGGCGACAAGATTCCCATGCTGCCCGAGAGCGTGATCCGCGCACATACCCTGGAGGAGGGACGCGTCAATCCTGCGCTCTCGTTGATGCTGACGGTGCGAAAATCGGATTTTGCGGTGGTGGCGCGCGAATCGCGCATTGAACGCATCTCCGTGGCGAGCAATCTGCGGATTCATGACCTGGAGGCCCAGTTTGACCCGGAAGCGGCCACAGGCTCCCATCCGTTTCACTCGCCCCTGCGCGTACTTTGGCAATTGGCGCAACGATTGGCCGTACTGCGCGGCGTCAAGGATCGCCCCGCTCAGCATTACCTCGATTTCAATTTCGTGGTGGATGGGGATCGTGTGGCCATTACCCAGCGTCCGCGAGGAGCTCCTCTGGACACGCTGGTGGCAGAACTGATGATTGAAGTGAATGCCGTATGGGGCAAGGTACTGGCGGATGCTGCCCTGCCCGGACTGTTTCGCACGCAGGTCAACGGCAAAACCAGCCTTTCGGTGAAGCCGGCGCCCCATCAGGGACTGGGTGTGGCCCAGTATGCCTGGTCCAGCTCGCCGCTGCGGCGTTATGTGGACCTCATCAACCAATGGCAGTTGATCAGTCTGTTGTCGGGGCGAGTGCCTCCCTTCTTGGCGCAGGATGACGCCTTGCCTGCCATCGCACGCCGGTTTGAAGTGGCCTATGACGCCTACAATGAATTCCAGCGTAATATGGAGCGGTACTGGAGTCTGCGTTGGCTGCAGCAGGAAAACATCGATGAAAGAGACGCTTTGATGTTGCGTGAGGGGATGGCACGACTTGCCGGTCTGCCGCTGGTCACCAAGGTGCATGGCGCGGCAGATGCACTTCCAGGAGCCGCCGTGCGCGTGAGCGTTGAACGCATCAATTTGTGGGACATGACGCTGTTCTGTCAGCTCAAGGCAATTCTGGAACCCCTGGCCGAGATATCCGATTCATGACCGCGCACCATCGGCGACTTGGGCTGGCTTTACTGGTTTCAATGCTGCTGCATGGTGTCTTGTTGTCTGAAGTTCATGTCAGGGCGCCTGCTGTAGCGGAAACGCCGCAGCCGTTGTTTCTTGATTTTTCCCCCATGAGCATGGGGGGCTCTCCTGATGCGCTCGCACAGAAGAGGAAGGAGACCACTGCCGCCGTGGAGCAGCCACGCGCATTGCGCCGCTTGCCCACCCCCCCTGAGGAACCCGCTTCCGGTGAACCCTCCCCCACAAGTCCACCGCAATCGGAAGGCTTGGCTGCGCCTGAAGATTTGCGCTCAAGAAGCCTGCAGATGGCGCGTCGCGAAGCGATGGATCCGTTTGCAGGGCAGAGAGTGCGAGCGCTATCGCCACAAACCCGGGACAGCGTCTTTGGGCCCTATGAGGAAGCCTATCGTCAGAAAGTGGAACAGGTGGGTCGCGTCAATTATCCGCCGCCGGTGGATGGTCGGCCGCTTTACGGCATGGTTCGGGTCACGGCCACGATCCGCCAGGACGGCAGTCTGGCGTTGATCGAAATTCGTCAGCCCTCAGGGAGTTCCCATCTGGATGATGCGGCGCGCCGCATCATCCAGATGGCGGCACCGTTTCAGCCGTTTACCGAAGCGATGCGCGCCGAGGCCGACCTGGTCAGCATTACGCGATCCTTCAATTTTGTCCGTGCAGGTGAGGGCATCAGCATCAAATAAAAGGGGGACAGACCTCAATTTGAGGTCTGTCCCCCTTTGGCCCCTTTATTTTCCCATGCCGCTATGTCGCAGTAGCGCGTCGATGTTGGGTTTGCGTCCCCGAAAGGCAACGAATGAATCCAACGCCGGGCGGCTTCCGCCCACTGCTAGAATTTCCTTGCGGAAATGCGCCCCGGTCTCCTCGTCAAGCACACCTTTTTCCTCGAACAGGCTGTAGGCGTCGGAAGACAGGACTTCGGCCCATTTGTAGCTATAGTAACCGGCGGCGTAGCCTCCTGCGAAGATGTGGGCAAAGCTGTTGGGGAAACGATGCCACGCAGGGGGTCGCAGAACGGCCACTTCATCGCGGATGCGTTCTAGCAATTGCAGGGGATTGTCTTCCTGGGGGAAGCCCGTGTGCAACTGCATGTCAAACAGGGAGAATTCGATTTGGCGCACGGTTTGCATGCCGCTCTGGAAATGCCGCGCGGCCAGCATGCGATCAAACAGGGGGCGCGGTAGCGGCTTATCCGTATCCACATGGCGCGTCATGCCCTCCAGTACCTCCCATTCCCAGCAGAAATTTTCCATGAACTGGCTGGGTAATTCCACGGCATCCCACTCCACGCCATTGATGCCGGATACTGGCAAATCCTCGACCTGGGTCAGCAGATGATGCAGGCCGTGACCGAACTCGTGGAAAAGGGTGATCACTTCATCGTGGGTGAAGGTAGCAGGTTTTCCTCCCACGGGAGCTGAAAAGTTGCAGGTGAGATAGGCCACGGGCGTTTGAATGGCGTTGCCACGCCGCCGCCGTGTGATGGCATCATCCATCCAGGCGCCGCCGCGCTTGCCATTGCGAGCATACAGGTCCAGATAAAACTGGCCAACCAATGTTCCGGAGCGGTCGCGCAGATCGAAGAAACGGGCATCCTTGTGCCAGATGGGTGCGTCCGCACGGGATACCGTGAGGCCGTATAACTGCTGGATAACCCGGAACAGTCCCCGTAATACCTGATCTTCCGGGAAGTACTGTTTGACTTCAAGGTCCGAGAACGCGTAGCGCTGGTTGCGAAGTTTTTCGGAAACAAATGCGACATCCCAGGGCTCGAGCCTGTCCATGCCCAGCGTTTCCCGGGCAAATGTTTCCAATTCAACCCAATCCTGTTCGGCATACGGTTTGGCGCGGGACGCGAGGTCTCTCAGAAAATCCAGCACGGCTTGCGGTGACTCGGCCATTTTGGGTTCCAGAGACAGATCGGCAAAACTCTCAAAGCCCAGCATCCGGGCTTCTTCGGAACGCAATTGCAGGAGTTTGCGAATCAGCGGGGTGTTGTCCCATTCTGCTTTTCCGAATTCGGAGGCGCGGGTGGCGAAACTGTAGTAAAGCTCCTGGCGTAGTTTGCGTGATTCGGCGTACTGCATGACCGGCCCATAACTGGGTGCATGCAGGGTCAGCTTCCAGCCGCCATGCTGTTCTTTCAGCGCGGCGTCGCGGGCCGTCTGAATGACATCTTCAGGCAATCCGCGCAGGGAAGCCTCGTCTGCCACCAGATAGCCAAAGGCGTTGGTGGTGTCCATGAGATTTTGCTCGAATTGCGCGCCCGTGGCGGCCAGATCTTCCTGAATTTGCAGAAAGCGAGCCTTGTCCTGCGGGGAAAGCTCAGCGCCTCCCAAGCGAAAGTCCCGCAATTCGTTTTCGATGATCTTTCGGCGGGCAGGACTCAACGTTTCAAATTCCGGAGAAGCGCGCAAGGCCTTGTAGCCTGCAAATAGCGCTTCGTTTTGCGCGAGCGTGGCCCAGTATTGGGTAATTTTGGGCAGATTGGCGTTGTAGGCATCGCGTAGTTCCGGCGTGTTGATGACGGCATTGAGGTGCGACACCTGGCCCCATGCGCGTGACAGTCGTTCGTTGGCATCTTCCAGCGGGGCGACGAAATGCTCCCAGGTGGGGGCAGTGGCCTGCGCCAGCACTTGTGACAGGATGGTGCCGTTTTCCGCGATCAGCGTGTCCACTGCGGGTCCGACATGGGATGGTTGAATTTCGGCAAAGCGGGGCAATCCCGAAAAATCGAGTAACGGATTATTCATGGCAGGCAACCTCAGGCGCGGGCGTCCTCGTAAATCAGGAAGCCGCCCACAATGGTGTGTGAAACCTTGCCCGACAGGGGCAAGTTAAGGAATGGGGTGTTCTTGCCCTGGCTTTTCAGGTTTTGCGGCGTGACGACCCATTCGCGTTCAGGATTGAAGAGACACAGGTCGGCATTGCTGCCCACGCCGATCTGCCCGGCAGAAACGCCCAGAATGCGTGCCGGGTCGGCGGTGACGCGCGACAGTGCAAGGGGCAAGGGAACATTGTCCTGCTGTGCCCATTTGAGTGCCAGCGGCAACAATAACTCCAACCCGGTCGCTCCTGCTTCGGAAGTTTCAAAGGGGAGCTGTTTCACGTCGTCATCTACCGGCGAATGATCCGATACCAGTGCATCCACCGTGCCGTCCGCGAGACCTGCGCGCAGCGCATCCCGGTCGCGCAGACTGCGCAGGGGGGGGATCAAATGGCAATGGGAGTTGAAAAAGCCGATATCATGCTCGGATAGATGCAGGTGGTTGATGGAAACATCGCAGGTGATGGAAAGACCTTCGGTCTTGGCGTTACGCACCAGCGCCACCCCATCCGCACTGGACAGGCGACACAGATGCACGCGAGCGCCGGTGTGGCGTACCAGGTGCAAAATCGTGGAAATGGCAATGCTCTCGGAGCAGGCGGGAATGGTGGGCAATCCAAGGCGGCTGGCCACTTCGCCTTCGTGCGCCACGCCGCCCTTGCCTAGGTGGGGATCCTGGGGTTGCAGCCAGACGGTAAACCCAAAACTGCTGGCATAGTCCAGTGCGCGCGCAAGGACCTGGGTATCCACCAGGGGGGCGTTGGCCTGGGAAAAAGCGACGCAGCCCGCATCATGTAATTCGCCCATTTCCGTCAGGCGCACTCCCTGCAGCTGCTGGGTCAGCGCACCCAGTGGATAAACATTGGTCTGGTTGCGTCCTTTGGCGCGGTGCTTGAGCATTTCCACCAGACCCGGTTCGTCCAGCGGAGGGTCTGTATCCGGCGGGCAGGACAGGCTCGTGACACCACCTACGGTGGCTGCAAACATTTCGCTTTCCAGTTTGGCCAGATATTCAAACCCTGGTTCACGCAGGCGCGCCGCCAGATCCACCAGGCCGGGAATGACGATTTTGCCGCGGGCGTCGATGACCCGGTTGGGGCCAAAATTTGAGGGCCCCTGTCCGAGGCCCACGATTTTTCCCGCTGCGATAAAAACATCCTGCACTTCATCGGTGCCGGTGGCGGGGTTGATGACGCGTCCGTTGCTGATCTGGATTTTCATGAATGTTCCTGCTTCAGTTGCTGGCCAGAATGGACATGACGGCCATGCGCACTGCGATGCCGAAAGTGACCTGCTTCAAAATGACAGACTGGGCGCCGTCGGCGACCTCGGAATCAATTTCCACGCCCCGGTTCATGGGGCCGGGGTGCATGACGATGGCATCCGGTTTGGCTCGGGCCAATTTGCCCGGGGTTAAGCCGTAGTACTTGAAATATTCGTCGCGACTGGGCAACAGTGCGCCATTCATGCGTTCGTTTTGCAATCTCAGCATGATGACCACGTCGACATCCTTGAGGCCCTGGGCCATGTCGTGAAACACGCGCACACCCAGGCGCTCCACGTCTCGGGGCATCAGGGTTTTAGGACCGATGACGCGAATTTCCGGTACGCGCAGCGTGGTCAGGGCATGGATTTGCGAGCGGGCCACGCGCGAGTGCAGCACGTCGCCCACGATGGCAACCTTGAGGTTCTCAAAGCGACGCTTGAAATGCCGGATGGTGTACATGTCCAGTAATGCCTGGGTTGGATGCGCATGGCAGCCATCGCCCGCATTGATGACATGGATCCCCGGCGCAACATGATTGGCAATCAAATGGGCCGCGCCGCTTTCTGCGTGGCGCACCACAAACATATCGGCCTGCATGGCCGAGAGGTTGTCCACCGTGTCCAGCAGCGTTTCACCCTTGCTTTGGCTGGAGGCGCTGACATTGAGGTTGATGACGTCGGCAGAGAGGCGCTTGGCCGCAATCTCGAAAGTGGTCCGGGTTCGGGTGGAAGCTTCGAAAAACAGGTTGAATACCGATTTCCCCTGCAAGTGTGGGACTTTCTTGATTTCCTGCTGCGCCACATGTTCGAAAGTCGAGGCGGTATCAAGGATGTGAAACAACACCGAAGCGGGCAGGCCTTCGATGGTAAGCAGGTGTCGGAGGGTGCCCTCGGGGCTCAGTTGCGGGTTGCCAATCATGTGTGTTGAGACTCCAGATAACTCCGCAGTATGAGCGCCGCCGCCTCGGCATGTTCGGCAACGGCGCGCTGTTGATGGGAATAGCCCCGTTCCTTCAGGGACTGGTCGGCTTCCAGAGAGGTGAAACGCTCGTCCACCAGCGCCGTGGGCAACCCCGTCCTGGACTCCAGTTCATTGGCAAAGTTCCGACATAGGCGCGTTGCCTTCTGTTCAGCGCCATCCGCGTCGAGCGGCAGGCCAACCACCAGGCCCACCGGAGCCCATTCCCGAAGGAGTTTATTCACCGCCTGCCAGCGGGCCTCTGATGAGGAGGCTTCGATCGTAGTCAGAGGGTGGCATATGCGGCTACTCAATTCGCCGATGGCGACGCCGGTACGCTTTTGTCCATAATCAAAGGCGAGAATGTGGCCTTCAACCTCAGGCATGTCCCGCTTCATCAGACAAGTAGGCGCGGTCGACGCCCAGGATTCCCAGGGCCGCCGAAAAGCGCGCCTCGGCGGGAAGGTCGAAAATCACGTCGCGGCGGGCTTCGACCGTCAACCAGCTGTTGAGCTTGATTTCATTTTCAAGCTGCCCCGCTTCCCATCCGGCATAGCCCAGGGAGACCAGCACCCCCCCGGGGGACTGGCCTCGAGACATTTCTTCCAGGATGTCCCGGGAAGTGGTCAGACCGATTTCGTCATTGATGCTGAGCGTGGAACGCCAGTGCCCCACCGGGGAATGCAACACGAAACCGCGATCCGTCTGGACCGGTCCGCCAAAGTAGACAGGCAGGGTCACCAGGTTTTCCTGGGACAGGGGGATGTCAATCTGGTTGAACAGGCTTTCCAGGGTCAGATTGGTGGGGCGGTTGACCACCAGACCCATGGCGCCATTCTCGTCATGACGGCAGATGTAGGTCAAAGTTCCGGAAAAATTGGAGTCCTGCAGCGCCGGCATGGCGATGAGGAAATGGTTCGTGAGATTGACTGGACCCATGGAGGCAATTATCGCATATTCTGGAGCATTTCCAGATCATGGGTTGGAAGGGGCGGACATGCGCGCCAAGACGAACAATGGCGCCGAAACAGCATTATTCTGGTTTCGGCGAGATCTGAGGGCCGAGGACAATGCGGGCCTTTCCGTGGCGCTGGCCCGATATGCGCGGGTGTTTTGCGTGTTCGTGTTTGATACGGACATCCTGCAAGCACTGCCCCATCGTGCGGACAGACGGGTGGAATTCATCTGGGAGAGCGTGGCAGAGCTGAAAACTGCCCTGGAGTGGCAGGGAGGGGGGCTGATCGTATTGCATGGCGCGGCGCGCCGATGCGTCCCCGAGCTCGCGACGGCTTTGGGTGTGGCTGCCGTCCATACCAATCGGGATTACGAGCCAGCGGCGCTAGCGCGTGACGAAGCGGTCGCGACTGCGCTCTTGGGTCTCGGGATTTCCTTCCACACCAGCCAGGATCAGGTGATCTTTGAGGGTCGAGACCTCCTGACGCTGGCGGGCCGGCCCTATACGGTGTTTACCCCCTATCGCAATGCTTGGTTGCGCGCATTGACGCCTGAGCGAATGAGAAATTGGCCGGCACAGTACAGTCGCCTGGCGGCTGATCCGGAGCAACGCCCCATGCTGCCATTGGGCGCACTGGGGTTTGAGCGCACCGATCTGTCCCTGCTTGGGATTGAACCGGGCATGAGCGGGGCGCAACGCACGCTGGCAGGATTTTTGCCGCGCATGGCACGCTACCATGAGTTGCGCGACTTCCCTGATCGGCCAGGAGGCTCCGGCTTATCCATTCATTTGCGCTTTGGCACCCTCTCCATCCGTCATCTGGTGCGCCTCGCCCAGGCTGAGAACGACCCAGGAGCGCATGTGTGGCTCAATGAGCTGATCTGGCGCGAATTTTATTTTTCCATCCTGTCCAATTTCCCCCATGTGGTGGGGCATGCCTTCAAGCCGGAATACGAGCGCCTGACATTTGACGACAACCCCGAATTTTTCGATGCCTGGCAGAAGGGCCTTACGGGGTATCCCATCGTGGATGCGGCCATGCGACAGCTTCGTCAAACCGGGTTCATGCATAACCGGTTGCGCATGATTGCGGCGTCGTTTCTGGTCAAGGATCTGGGGGTGGATTGGCGATTGGGCGAGGCTTATTTTGCCGAACAGCTCAACGATTTCGATTTGGCGGCCAACAACGGGGGCTGGCAGTGGACGGCATCCACGGGTTGCGATGCGCAACCCTGGTTCAGAATTTTCAATCCGGTCACCCAAGCCCAGCGGTTTGACCCGGAGGGACGCTTCATTCGCCGCTTCCTGCCACAACTGGCGGATGTCCCTGCCCGACGCATCCATGCCCCCTGGCAGATGACCCTGCTGGAACAGCAAGCCGCAGGCTGTATCATTGGCAGGGATTACCCGGTGCCCATTGTGGACCATGCCCTGGCCCGGGAAAAAACACTCAAACGATATCAACGATGAATTCCCGAATGCCATGAAGATTGCAACCTGGAACGTCAACTCCATCAAAGTGCGTTTACCTCATGTGCTGGACTGGTTAAGCCGGTACCAACCCACCGTGCTGTGCCTGCAGGAGCTGAAGTGCGAGTCGGGAAATTTTCCGCTCGAAGCAGTGACGGGCGCCGGTTACCACGCCTTGATCGCGGGGCAAAAGGCCTACAACGGGGTGGCTTTGCTCAGCCAGCAACCGGGTAGCGACCCGGTAATCGGCATTCCCGGATTCGAAGACCCCCAGCAGCGTGTGATTGCGGCCACCTATGGCAATGTGCGGATCATTTCGGTGTATTGTCCGAATGGCGAGTCGCTGACCTCCGAGAAATATGGCTACAAGCTGCGCTGGTTTGCGGCATTCCGCGATTATCTTGAGGCAACGCTGGTGCGTTACCCCATGCTGGTTGTGGCGGGGGACTACAACGTGGCCCCGGAGGATCGGGACGTGTACGACCCGGTGGCCTGGAAGGGAGAAGTGTTATGCAGCGATGCCGAACGCGCGGCTTTTGAAGCCTTGTTGAAACTGGGCCTGAAGGACAGTTTTCGCCTGTTTGACCAGGCCGAGAAGTCCTATAGCTGGTGGCATTATCGGGTCAACGCGTTCAAGCGGAATATGGGGCTACGCATCGACCACATCCTGGCGAGCGATAGCCTGGCCCCGTCATGCAGGGCCTGCACCATCGACAAGGGGCCGCGCGCGTTGGAGCGGCCTTCTGATCACGCACCCGTATTTGCCGAGTTTTCGGACTCTTCCAGACCCAGTTCCTGAATCTTGCGGGTCAGCGTATTGCGCCCCCAGCCCAGTAGCTGTGCCGCTTCAATGCGGCGACCACCGGTATGGGCCAGGGCCTGGGTGATGAGTGCCCGTTCAAAATCCTGGCTCAGGCGATCCAGAATGCCGCGCTCTCCACGCGCCAACGCTTGGGAAACCTCCAGTTCGAGGGCGGTTTTCCAGTGCATGGGCACGGGGGCGTCCGCCGTGCCTTTCAACTCGGCCGGCAAGTCTCCGATGTCCACGTTGACCCCGGGTGCCATGACCGTGAGCCAATGACAGATATTCTCCAACTGGCGAACGTTTCCGCGCCACTCAAGATTTTCCAGAAATCGGACTGCCGCGTCGGAGAGCCGTTTGGTTTCAACCTGCAGTTCCCGGGCGCTCTTCTGCAGGAAATGCCGCGCCAGCATCGCAATGTCCTGTCGTCGCTCGCGTAGCGAAGGAAGCCTGATCCGGATGACGTTCAGGCGATGGAACAGGTCTTCGCGAAACAGCCCTTCGCGTACTCTTGCTTCCAGATCCTGGTGGGTGGCCGCGATGATGCGCACCCGTGAAGCCACTGGAGAATGTCCGCCTACGCGATAGAACTGGCCATCGGAGAGTACCCGCAGCAAACGGGTTTGCAGGTCGGCCGGCATGTCACCGATTTCATCCAGAAACAGGGTGCCGCCTTCGGCTTGTTCAAAGCGACCGCGACGCAGGGTATTGGCGCCGGTAAAGGCCCCGCGCTCATGACCAAACAACTCGGATTCCAGCAGTTCCTTGGGAATGGCCGCAGTGTTGATGGCAATAAAGGGTTTGTTGGCCCTGTTGCTGTGGCGGTGCAGGGCGCGCGCCACCAATTCCTTGCCGGTGCCCGATTCCCCATTGATCAGTACGGTGGCATTGGATTGCGACAGGCGTCCTATGGCGCGAAAGACTTCTTGCATGGCGGGTGCCTGACCCAAAATCTCAGGAGTCTCCTGGCCCTCCTCCAGGGCATCCTGGGTGCGCATGCGCTCTTCCAGGGCACGACGCACCAATTCGATGGCATGGTCCACGTCGAAGGGCTTGGGCAAATATTCATAGGCTCCGCCCTGAAACGCGGCCACTGCACTTTCCAGATCTGAATATGCCGTCATGATGATGACAGGCAGATCAGGGTAGCGTGCCTTGAGATGCTCCAGAAAATCGAATCCGGAACCTCCCGGCATCCGGATGTCGCTCACCACTACCTGGGGTTGCTCGCTTTCCAGCAACGTCATTGCTTCCTGTGCAGAAGAAAACGCCTGGAAGGGGATATTTTCGCGCGTGAGTGCTTTTTCAAACACCCAGCGAATGGAACGGTCATCATCAACAATCCAGACTGGCTTCATGACATTAAGTGCCCTCAGGTGTATTCGGTATCGGGCATGGGCAGGATCAGGCTAAAACAAGTGTGACCCGGGACGCTTTCAAATTCAACCATGCCATGATGTTGGCTAATCAAGTTTTGTGCCAACATCAATCCCAACCCGCTGCCGCCTTCACGGCCCGAGACCAAGGGTTGAAAAATCCTGTGTTGCAGCGACTCCGGAATGCCTGGACCGTTATCCACGATCCGTATGAGCAATCCCAGGCGAAAACGCCGCCGGGCCAGGGTGATCTGACGCAACGCCCTGCTTTGAAGCAGGATTTCGCCCTTGCCATTGAGGGCTTGTGCAGCATTGCGGGCGATGTTGAGTACGGCCTGGATCAGTTGTTCGCGATCGGCGGTGATTTCAGGAAGGCTGGTGTCATAGTCACGCTGGATGGTAATTCCTTCGGGATATTCGGCCAGAATGACGGTGCGAACGCGTTCCAGGACTTCGTGGATGTTGAGGGGGGCCACCTGCTGCAGCCGGTTGGGGCTCAACATTCGGTCCATTAGCACCTGCAGGCGGTCGGCTTCGGCTCGAATCACCTGTGTATATTCTTTCAACTCCGGCCGGTCCAGTTCGCGCTCCAGCAGCTGGGCCGCACCCCGGATTCCCCCCAGGGGATTGCGGATTTCGTGGGCCAGGTTGCGAATCAGCTCACGGTTGATTTTCTGGTCTTCGAGAATCTTTTCTTCACGCGCGATGCGCATGCGCTGGTTGATGGGTCGGAACTCCAGAAGAATGCCGTCATCGGGGTTCTGAAGGGGGGTGCCGGTACAACTGACGATCAGGGCAGCGTTTCCTCGGCGGGCAAGATGCCATTCATGTTCGATGAAACCCATATTCTGGGCCAGGGCAGCCTGCGAGTCCTGAATCAGCGATTCCGCGCCAGGCAGCAGGTTTTTCAGCGGTTGGGAAATGAGGCTCTTGCTGCTGGTTTCCAGCAGGTTCTCGGCCGCGGTGTTGATGAAACGGACGCGCATGTTGGCGTCGAGCACGATCACCGCAGTGGCGAGTAGATCAAGACCGACAAAATCGGAGAAGGAGGTATGGGATCGCGTGTGATTCAAGGTTTGCCCTGCTCCCGACAAATTTGATGAAAAAGCCCGCAATCCATGAGCTGGAAAGCGGGCTTTGTCCTGTTGGCCCAGAAGCTGTGGCGCTTCCGGTGATGCAAATTACAGGCTGTAGTACATCTGGAACTCCACCGGGTGGGTGGTCATCCGGAAGGTGGTGACCTCTTCCATCTTCAGGGCGATGTACGCATCGATCATCTCATTGGAGAAAACGCCGCCGCGGGTGAGGAACTCACGATCCTTGTCCAGGGCCGCCAGCGCCTCATCCAGAGAGGCGGCAGGTGACGGGATTTTGGCGTCTTCTTCCGGGGGCAGATGGTACAGGTCCTTGTCTGCAGCTTCACCGGGGTGGATCTTGTTCTGCACGCCATCCAGACCGGCCATCAACATAGCGGAGAAAGCCAGATAGGGGTTGGCCAAGGGATCCGGGAAGCGAACCTCGATGCGGCGTGCCTTGTCACTTTGCACGAATGGAACACGGATGGCAGCGGAGCGGTTACGGGCCGAGTAGGCCAGCTTGACCGGAGCTTCGAATCCAGGAACCAGGCGCTTGTACGAGTTGGTGCCGGGGTTGGTGATGGCGTTCAGCGCCTTGGCGTGCTTGATGATGCCGCCGATGTAGTACAGGGCAAAGTCAGACAGTCCGGCATAGCCGTTGCCGGCGAACAGGTTTTTGCCATCCTTCCAGACCGATTGGTGTACATGCATTCCGGAGCCGTTGTCGCCGACCACGGGTTTTGGCATGAAGGTGGCCGTTTTCCCATAGGAGTGAGCCACATTTTGCACGACATACTTGAGGATCTGGGTCCAGTCGGCGCGCTGTACCAGCGGAGCGAATTTGGTGCCGATTTCGCACTGGCCGGGAGCGGCCACTTCGTGGTGATGCACTTCAACGGGAACGCCCATGTCCTCCAGGGCGAGACACATGGCCGAGCGGATATCCTGCAGGGAGTCCACCGGTGGAACGGGAAAATAGCCGCCCTTCACCGCAGGACGGTGGGCCATATTGCCACCTTCGAATTCCTTGTTGGCAGACCAGGGGGCTTCTTCCGAACTGATCTTGACGCCGCAGCCGGACATATCCACATTCCATGTGACAGAATCAAAAATGAAGAACTCGGGTTCCGGGCCAAAGTAGGCGGCATCGCCAATGCCGCTGGCCTTGAGGTAGGCTTCAGCGCGGCGGGCAAGCGAGCGTGGATCGCGATCATAGCCTTTGCCATCAGAGGGTTCGATGACGTCACAGGTCAGCAACAGCGTGGTTTCATCCATGAAGGGATCAAGATTGGCGGTGCTGGGGTCCGGCATCAGCAACATGTCAGAGGCCTGGATACCCTTCCAGCCAGCAATGGATGAGCCATCAAAGGCATGGCCTTCGGTAAATTTTTCAGGACCAAATGAACTGACGGGCACGGAGACATGTTGCTCCTTGCCTCGGGTATCTGTGAAACGCAGGTCCACGAACTTGACCTCGTTATCCTTGATCATTTGCATGACATCAGCTGCAGCCATTTCTCAATCTCCTGTTGTTTCGCTCACGAAGTCTTCGTCGAGTACGTTGTGCTTCCGGGCTTTCCCGGTTGCGGTCAATATAAAAGGTGCAGCCCACAATGTAAGCAGGTTGCGTGCCAATCCACTTCCATACAATATATCATTGTGCCACAAGCCCGGGGCGGATGAGGTCCTTCCTGAGGATGCACCGAATATGTGCGACACGGCAGAATATCGCACTAAATCTGTGCATGCCAGCCGGCCCACCCAAAACTTGCTCCGATGACGTCGCAGCGTACAATGGGGCATTCCAGACTGAATGATCAGCCATCATGGCCAAAATTCCAGAAATTCTCAAAATCGCCCAGAACAGGGGAAGTGAAGCCAACCTGCCTTACGATGGTGCGCTTTTGCCTACCGAAGCCTTTGATATCCTCAACGAAGCCTCCGTTGCGGTACTGGTGGATGTGCGAACCCGCGCCGAAATGGATTGGGTGGGTTTCGTGCCAGGTGCAATCCACATCGAGTGGCAGGACTACCCAGGCTGCCAGCGCAATCCGGAATTCATCGAAGTGCTTCGCCAATCCGTACCAGAAGACAGCTTGCTGCTTTTCCTATGCCGTTCTGGTGCGCGTTCTCATGCTGCCGCAGCCGCTGCCGCAGCTGCGGGATTTACGGGATGCTACAACGTCCTGCAAGGTTTTGAGGGGGATCGGGACGCCCAGGGACATCGCAACTGTGTCGGTGGCTGGCGTGCTGCCGGGCTGCCCTGGAAGCAGAACTGATTGCAGACGATGGATCGGTACGCCGTCATGGGGCATCCGGTGTCCCATAGTCGATCCCCCCAAATCCATGCCTTGTTTGCGAAGGCTACCGGGCAGGCTTTGACCTATGAGCGCATTGGCCCGGAACCGAACCAGTTTGAGGCTGCCGTCGCAAGGTTCAGGGCCGAGGGGGGCAAGGGACTGAACATTACCCTGCCCTTCAAGGAGCGCGCATTTGCCCTGGCGGACATCCAGACCGACCGTGCCAAAGCTGCCGGTGCCGCCAACACCCTGGACTTTCGCAATGAGGAAGTTTTTGCTGATAACACGGACGGTGTGGGACTGGTCAGGGATCTTGTCCAGAATCAGCGCATCGCACTCGAGCAGCGAAACATCCTTCTGCTGGGTGCGGGCGGTGCGGCGCGCGGCGTAGTGCAGCCCCTATTGGCAGAACGACCGACACGACTTGTGATCGCCAATAGAACGGCAGCACGTGCGATCGCGATACTTGCCGAATTGAGGGCATCCGGCGCGATTGGGGACGATCTTCTGGATCGTGCCGTGGCTTGCGGGTTGGATGACATTCCGAAGATGCATTTTGAACTCGTCATCAATGCCACCTCCAGCAGCCTTACGGGTGCCGCGCCTGTAATACCGAATGGCGTGTTTGGTCCAGAAACGCTGGCCTACGACATGATGTATGGCAAGGGCCTGACGCCATTTCTCAAGCTGGCAAAAGCCCAGGGGGCGCCCTTCCTTGCAGATGGCCTGGGCATGCTGGTGGAGCAAGCCGCAGAATCTTTTTACCTCTGGCGTCATGTTTTTCCACCCACAGCCCCGGTGTTGCAGCAGTTGCGGAACGAGTTGGGGTGAACCGTTTGCATCGCCTGATTCGCTGGGGGTTGCGACTGCTGCTTTGGTCATTGCTGCTATTGGTGCTATGGGAAGGCTGGATCTTTGTCCAGGTGCTTTGGTGGAAGGGCCACAATCCTGAAAGAACGTCCTTCATGAAGATCCGCGCCGAATCGCGCATGGCCACGGGCAAGGGCGATATCCTGCCGCATCCCTGGGTGGCCTATGAGCATATTCCGGATAGCTTGAAGCGTGCGGTCGTTGCTGCAGAAGATTCGGGATTTGTGGCACATCACGGCTTTGACTGGGACGGGATGCGCCGCGCCCTGGAAAAGGACATCCATCGTGGTAAAGCGGTCGCTGGCGGTTCCACCATTACCCAGCAACTGGCCAAAAATATGTTCCTGTCAGGACAACGCAGCCTCTGGCGCAAGGCACAAGAAGCCGTCATCACTGTCATGATCGAGGCCACCTGGAGCAAAAGGCGCATCCTGGAGGTGTATTTGAACGTGATTGAATGGGGGGATGGGCTGTTTGGCTGCGCCGCTGCAACCCGGCATTACTACCAGGAGCCCATGAGCAATTTGAATGCGTCGCAGGCAGCACGGCTGGCGTCCATGATCCCGAGCCCTAGATATTTCGATCGTCACGGGGAATCCGAAAGGTTGCTGGAAAAGACAGACGTCATTGAAGCACGCATGACGCTGGTTGCCATACCGCGTTAACTCAATTCCAGTTTGCCTGCACGAACCCACAAAACCACCGGACGTCGCACCCTGACGGGTGCGGTGTCCGGTGAAGCCTGATCCTGCCTAGAACATCGGCTTGATCAAAGGGGTTGAGATGATCGGCGCTACCGTCGGAGCCACTACTGGCTTCGGTGCGGCCGGCTTGGCCATCGCGGGCTTCGCGGCCGGCTTTTTGGCGGCAACCTTCTTCACTGCAGGCTTGGCAGCCGGCTTTTTGGCAGCTGGTTTCTTGGCAGCGGCCTTTTTGGCTGCCGGCTTTTTAGCCGCGGCTTTCTTGGGAGCGGCTTTCTTGGCTGCCGGTTTCTTGGCGGCGGCCTTCTTGGCTACTGGCTTCTTGGCAGCGGCTTTCTTTGGGGCGGCCTTCTTGGCTGCCGGCTTCTTCTTCGCTACGGCCTTCTTGGCTGCTGGTTTCTTGGCTGCGGCCTTCTTGGGGGCTGCAGCTTTCTTGGCTACGGCCTTCTTGGGGGCTGCGGCTTTCTTTGCGACTGTTTTCTTAGCCGCAGGTTTTTTTGCTGCGGGTTTCTTTTTGGCTGCTACCATCGTTGACTCCTTAGTCAGTATTGATCGGTTGTTCCAGATCGTTCGTGCATCGCACTACCAAGTGGGACCAATCGATCTTTCCGATGAACCCACACAAAGGGCACTTGTGAAAATCAGTGCATGCCTCTTGGTGATTGGATTCTATTTCAGAAAAATGCGGATAGGAGCATTCGACGATGCATAACAAAGATTATTTTGACTGATCATGCGAAATTTAGTATTGATACGATACTAAATTTACTGAATTGCCAATTTTAAAATGTTGAGGGCGCTTATAAGTCCTCCCTGACCGGCAATTCGTCACGGAAGAGGTCTTCGATGGCTTCCCGACGGCGGATCAGATGAGCGCGATCCCCGTCTACCAGAATTTCCGGGGGACGCGGGCGGGCGTTGTAATTCGAGCCCATGGAAGCGCCATAAGCGCCTGCCGAGAGGATGGCCAGGAGGTCTCCCTGGGATACCGCAAGTTTGCGGGCGCGTCCCAGGATGTCACCGGTCTCGCACACGGGGCCTACAATGTCCACCAATGTTGTGGCGGTGGTGCCCTCGGTGACGGGAAGGATTTCATGCCAGGCCTCATAGAGCGAGGGGCGGATCAAATCGTTCATGGCGGCATCCACAATGGCAAAGCAGTGCCCCACAGAGGATTTAAGGTACTCCACGCGCGTCAGCAACAGCCCTCCGTTGCCTACGATGCGGCGTCCGGGCTCGAGCAACAGGCGCCCGCCAAACCCCTTCAGTCGAGAGGACACTTCGCGGGCATAGTCTCTGAGGACAATGGGAGTTTCGTCGCGATAGCGAATACCCACCCCGCCTCCCAGGTCCAGGTGCTGTAGCGGGATGCCCGCTTGCGCCAGTTGGTCCACCAGCGCCAGGATCTTTTCAAGGGCCGCGATGAACGGGGGGAGTTCGGTAATTTGCGAGCCGATATGACAGTCGATGCCGGTGACTTGAATGCCGGGAAGCCGGACTGCATGTTGATAGAGCGCCAGGGCGTCTGCATAAGCCACACCGAACTTGCTTTCCTTGAGTCCGGTGGCGATGTAGGGGTGGGTACCCGGATCAACGTCGGGATTGACCCGCAGTGATATGGGTGCGCGAAGACCCAGATTCGAGGCAACCTGCGATAGGCGCTCCAGCTCGGCTGCAGACTCCACGTTGAAGCACAACACCCCTGCGCGGAGCGCTTGCGCCATCTCGGAGGCAGATTTGCCCACTCCCGAGAACACCACTTTTCCAGGGGCGCCGCCTGCGGCTAGAACACGGCTGAGTTCGCCTCCTGAAACGATGTCAAATCCGGCGCCCAGCTTTGCCAGCAGGCTTAATATGCCAAGGTTGCCATTGGCCTTGACGGCGTAGCAGATCAACGGGCGAAGCGACGCAAACGCTTGTTCAAATTCGTTGAATGCGGCCGTGATGGCGGATTTCGAGTAGATGTAACAAGGCGTTCCGAAGCGCTCCGCCAGATTGGTCAGGGGCAGGGATTCGACGTGCAGCACCCCATGCAGACGGGTGATGCCAGGAGGCAGGAAGGTATCGTGCATTATGGCGAGGAGGCGTCGGGGGTCTTGGGTTTAGGGGTATCCGGCTGGGGTGTTGTCGATCGTACAGGCGGCGGTGGAGGGAGCGTCAAGGCGCTCTTGAGTCCGCAGCCCGATAAAAACAGCGTTGATGCGAACGCCAACGCTCGGCGTCGAGGCAGAAATATCTGGTCTTTCATGCGCAAAAGTCTATCACACGGGCCGCAATCAGCGATTATTCTGTATTTTTGGGTATCCGGATTCGTTAAAGACTCATTGCCCTCTCCGAAACCCGCGCCAATCAAGGGTTTTACGGGAATTGTCAAATTTGCAACAGTTTTGAAAAACGGGGTTGACTCGGGGCGAAAAAGGGTTATTTAGACAAAAAAACCTCGATTTTCAGGGGGATAGGTAGGGTATGGTATCGATACGATACTAAAAAAAACAATTTTTGAATTTTTGACAAAATAGTATTGACTCGATAGTATTATTCCATGCTCAAGAACCCGGTTGTTCTTCTCGACCTTGTGGATCGCCTCGCAAATCTGATGCGCTCAGAGTTTCGGCGCATCGGCAGCGATGAGGGACTGCAGCCGGTACACATCCAGGCCCTGATGTTTCTGGAACAGGCCAACCGCTTCAGCAATACCCCCCAAGCCCTGTCCGAATACCTTGGGCTGACCAAGGGAACGGTATCACAAAGCCTGCTACTGCTGGACCGGCGCGGTTTGATCGAACGCTACCAGGACGAAATCGACAAGCGCGTGGTGAGGTTGCGGCTCAGTCAGCTGGGTGAGGCATTTTTGAGCGAGTCGACTCCAGCTGCGCTGTGGCAGACTGCAACCCGCGATATCAGTGCCAACCGGGTCCGGTTCAGCGTCTCCGTACTGAGAAGCATCGTGTACGAGCTGCAAAACTACAATGGCGGCCCGCCGTTTGGAGTATGCAGTACCTGCGTCTATTGCCAAAGAAAGAGCCAGCGCATCCACCACTGCACCTGGTTTGGCGAGCGCCTCTCGGGCCCCGAAACCCGTAAAATTTGCCGGGAGCAGGTGCCCAAGACGGGGTACCTTAGCGTAGCTGAGTAACCCTGGCGGTTTTTATGGCCGCCAGAACCTGTTCCGGTGCCGTGCCCCCCGGCATGTTACGGCTGGCCAGAGAGCCCTCGATGGTCAGGACGGCAAAGACATCCGCTTCGATGGATTCGGAAAACCCCTTGAGTATTTCCAAGGACAGATCGGACAGGTCGCAGTTTTTGTCCTCCGCCAGTCGAACAGCCCTTGCCACCACTTCGTGGGCGTCCCTGAAGGGCATTCCCTTTTTGACCAGATAGTCAGCCAGATCCGTGGCCGTTGAGAACCCCTCCAGGGCGGCGCGACGCATGGCCTCCTGGTTTACGGTGATGTCACGCAGCATTTCGGCGAATATGGACAAGGTGCTGGTCAGGGTGTCTGCCGTGTCGAACAGGGGTTCCTTGTCTTCCTGATTGTCCTTGTTGTAGGCCAGGGGCTGGCCCTTCATCAGCGTCAGCAATGCCATCAAGTGCCCCGTGACCCGCCCGCTTTTGCCCCGGGCGAGTTCAGGAACGTCAGGATTGCGCTTTTGCGGCATGATGGACGAACCGGTGCAAAAGGCGTCACCGATCCGGATAAAACCGAATCGGGGACTCATCCAGAGGACAAACTCTTCCGATAGCCGGGAGATGTGGGTCATGATGAGCGCGCCCGCCGCACAGAATTCAATGGCAAAATCGCGATCGGAGACGGCATCGAGGGAGTTGAGGCAAATCGCTTCAAACCCCAGCAGTTCGGCGACGCGTTCCCGCTGTATGGGATAGCTGGTTCCTGCCAGTGCCGCGGCACCCAGGGGCAGACGGTTGACCCGATGCCGGCAATCTGACAATCGTTCACGGTCGCGTCCAAACATCTCCACATAGGCCATCATATGGTGACCGAAAGTGACAGGTTGTGCGACTTGCAGGTGGGTAAAGCCGGGCATCGGGGTTGCTGCATGGCGCTCAGCCAGGTCCAGCAAGGCTGCCTGGACGGCGCGCAACAACCCGTTGAGTTGGTCGATTTCGTGGCGCAGGTAGAGCCGGATGTCCGTAGCGACCTGGTCATTACGGGAGCGGGCGGTATGCAGCCGTTTGCCAGCGTCACCGATGAGCAGGGTCAGGCGACGCTCAATGTTCAGGTGAACATCCTCATCATCCAGGCTCCAGGGAAACTGACCACTTCGAACCTCTTCGAGGAGGGTTGCCATGCCGGACTGAATGGCCTCAAGGTCTTTGGGAGAAATCAGGCCTGCCTCGCTCAACATCTGGGCGTGAGCGAGCGACCCTTGAACGTCGAATTCGGCAAGGCGCCGGTCAAACTGCACCGAGGCCGTATAGGCCTTGACGGATTCAGCAATGGGGACGGAAAACCGTCCAGACCATATTTTTGATGGGGAATCCGTTTCGGGCTTGTTGTTTTGGGTCATGAGAAGCATCCTGGTTACTATTCAACGCCCGTAAAGTATAGTGTATCCAAGGCCATCGTCCCATGCCAAAATCCTTCAATTTCAATGCGGTCCCCTTTGATGGACTGACCAGCGAGCAGCAGCGGTGGGTGCGCGATAGCGTGGATATCGGCTACTACCCGGCGGGTCAAATCATTCTGTCCCAGGGAGACGAACCCACGCATCTGTTCGTGATCATCAAGGGCCATGTGCAGCAGACCGAGCACGAGGAGGTGGTCTGTGTCTATAGCAAGGATGAATGCTTTGACGGACGGGGGCTGATCTCAGGAAGCGTGGCGGGTGTGTTTACTGCCGCCGAGGAACTGATCGTCTATCTCGTGCCCAAGCCCACCGTCAAACGGCTGATCGCGGCAAATGCCAACTTCGGCGCCCTGCTCTTTTCAGACATTTCCCAAAAATTAAGGGCGTTGACTGAGCGCCGCTCACAAAGGGAGCTTCATTCGCTCATGCTTTCCCGCATCGATCAGGCATTTGTGCGGCCTGCGCGCATTGTGCCCGAAGCCACAGACGTCTTCACCGTGGCGCAATTGTTTGAAAACGAGCAGCTGTCCAGTGTTCTGGTCCAAAGAGGCGAACGCTATGGCATTTTCACGTCCACCGACGTACGCAAAGCCATTTTGTCGGATCGTGACCCGCATATCCTGCCCGTGGGGCAGCTGGCCACTTGGGGACTGATCGAGGTTTCCCAGGATGACGCCGTATTTGACGCCCTGATCCTGATGATCCGACACGGTGTGCATCGCGTGGTTGTCAAACGGCAGGGGGAAATTGTCGGTGTGATGGAGCAGTTGGATCTGCTGAGCTTCATTTCCAACCATTCCCACTTGATTTGGCACCAAGTGCAGCAGGCGCGGACCCAGGAGGAGCTCAAACGCGCCTGCACCAGCATTCAGCGCTTGATTCAGCTCCTCAGCGAAAGCGAAGTCAAGGTCAGCATGATTGCGCGCCTGGTGCAGGAGCTCAATGCCAAGATTTTTACCCGGCTTTGGCAGTTTTTGGCCCCCCCTGACCTGGTTGAAAACAGTTGCGTGATCGTGATGGGAAGTGAAGGCCGGGGGGAACAAATCCTCAAAACCGACCAGGATAACGGGCTCATCCTGCGCGATGGCTATTTTTCACCCGACTTGATGCGGGTGACCAGTGCCTTTAACGACGCCCTGTGCGATTTTGGCTACCCGCCCTGTCTGGGGGGCGTCATGATGCGCAATCCGCTTTGGTGCCAGAACCTGAATGATTTCAAGGAAACCATCAGGCAGTGGGTTTTTCATCCCAGTGCCGAAACCCATATGCGACTGGCCATATTTTCCGATGCAGTGGCGGTATGTGGCGCACCAGAGCTGCTGTTGGAGCTCAAGAATTTCATTTACCGACCGTTGCAGGACATGCCAAGTTTCTTTGCTCATTTTGCCCGTGCCGCCGACAGTTTTTCCGAGCAAAGCACCTGGTGGTCCCGCCTGCTGCTGGGGGATGGTGAAGGAAACGAACTGGACATCAAAAAACTGGGCATATTTCCGATAGTGCACGGTGTTCGGAGCCTGGCACTGGAATCCCGGCTGGCGTCTACCAGCACTGCCGAGCGCATTGAAGCACTGGCCCAGCTTGGGAAAATTCCGGAAGATTTGGCCGTCGATCTCAAGGAGTCCCTGTATTACCTGATGGACATTCGTCTCAAGCAGGGGCTTCATCAACTTTCTCTGGGGCAGCGCCCTGGCAATACCGTGCGCATGGCTTCATTGAGCACTTTGGAGCGCGACCTGCTGCGTGACAGCCTGCAGGTGGTGAAGCGCTTTCGTGGGGTATTGCACTATCACTTCAAACTGGATGCCTTGTAAACCATGTGGGATGGGTTGAAGCGCGCCTGGTACCGGCGGCGGTTGCTAAGGCCGGAATATGACCGGCTTTTCGCCCCGCCCCCGCCCCACGAGTGGGTCAGTGTGGATTGCGAGACTACAGGGCTGGATCGTGAGAATGACGAAATCATCTCCATAGGTGCGGTCCTGATCAGGAAAGCGCGCATCGTTACAAGCGAGCGACTCGAGCTATTCATCCGTCCTTCCGGTCAGGTCAAACCAGAAAGCATCCGGATTCACCACCTGCGCAGTATGGACGTGGCTCATGGGATGGAGCCCCGGCAGGCGATTCAGGAGTTTCTGGATTTTGTGGGGAGCCGGCCGTTGGTGGGCTACTACCTGGAATTTGATGTGGCCATGTTAAACCGGTTGGCGCGGCCCTTTCTGGGCATTCCCCTGCCCCAGAGAAAAATTGAGGTTTCGGGTCTCTACTACGACTACAAGTTTTCCCAGAATGCGGGCAGCAACGTGGATTTAAGTTTCCACAGCATCATGCAGGACCTTCGTTTGCCCGAGCGTACGGAACATGACGCGCTCAACGATGCCCTGATGGCCGCCATGATGTTTGTCAAACTACGACATCTTCTTAAAATGACCGGATAAAAAAGACAGAAACAAGGAAAAAGGGGACAGACCTCGTCAGGAGGTCTGTCCCCGGAATTTCTTGTTCTGCCAGCGCTTGCCGTCTAATGTGATGCTGCAGCTTCTGCACCCAGCCCGGTTTCGGAACGGACTTTCTGTGCATCAAATGCCGCCCTTTCTTTCCTGGCGCTTTCGCTGTTGTCCGTCACCGAGGCAACATACGCAACGATCAGGACTGCCGGAAGAACGACGAATGTCGGAAAGTCATAGGGGAAGATGGCAGGGCCATTTCCAAGCACCTTGGTCCAAACGGTCGGTCCGATGATCAGCAGGCCGATGGAGCCCAGGATACCCGTGTAGCCACCCAGCACTGCCCCGCGTGTCGTGAGCCCGCGCCAGAACACTGACAGGACCAGGATGGGGAAGTTGGCACAAGCAGCGATCGAGAAGGTTAGGGCCACAATGTAGGCCACGTTTTGCTTCTCGAAGGCAATGCCAAGCAGCACGGCTAGAATGCCGAGGCCGATGACGCAAAGCTTGGAAACCCAGACTTCCTGTGCTTCGGTGGACTTGCCCTTCATGATGACATTGGCATAGATGTCATGCGACAGCGCAGAAGCGCCAGCCAGCGTCAAACCTGACACCACCGCAAGAATGGTGGCAAAAGCTACGGCGGCGATAAACCCGAGGAAGAGGTCGCCCCCAATGGCATGCGACAGGTAAACGGCAGGCATGCTACCGCCACCTTTGAGCGCCAGGATGTTTTTGGTGATGTCGGTGACGTATTCCGGGTTGTTGGCGACGAGCACGATGGCGCCAAAGCCGATGATGAAGGTCAGGATATAAAAGTAACCGATGAAGCAGGTTCCATACAGAACGGACTTGCGCGCTGCCTTGGCATCAGTGACGGTAAAGAAGCGCATCAGGATGTGCGGAAGGCCTGCGGTACCAAACATCAGGGTCAATCCCAGCGAGATGGACTCGATCGGGTTGGCCTTGGCGCCGATGGGCACTACAGACTTCATGATCTCCATGTGCTTCGGATGGATGGCCACGGCGTCGGTGAACAGCTTTTCGAAACTGAACCCCTCGTGGGCCATGACGCCGATAGCGATCAAGGTGGCTCCGCCAAGAAGCAGTGCCGCCTTGATGATCTGGACCCAGGTGGTGGCCTTCATGCCGCCGAAGGTGACGTAGACGATAATGAGCGTGCCGACGATGACGATGGACTCTCTGTAGGAAATCTGAGGCACGAGGGTGTGCAGCAGTTGCCCGGCACCTACTGCCTGTCCGATCAGATACCAGATCACCACAATCAACGAGCCAATTGCAGCCATGGTGCGAACCGGACCCTGTTGCAGCCGAAACGAGGCCACGTCGGCGTAGGTGTATTTGCCCAGGTTGCGCAGTCGCTCGGCAATCAGGAACAGGATGATCGGCCAACCCACCAGCCAGCCTACCGAGAAGATCAGGCCGTAAAACCCATTCATGTAGACCAATGCGGCAATCCCCAGGAAGGAGGCTGCCGACATGTAATCGCCGGCAATGGCCATGCCGTTTTGCAGGCCGGTGATGCCGCGACCGGCGGCGTAAAAGTCCGTGGCAGTTTTCGTTCGTTTGGCGGCCCAATAGGTGATTCCCAACGTGATGGCAACGAAGATGACAAACATCACGATGGCATGCCAGTTAATGGGCTGTTCTGCGGCTGGGGCCGCGCCGTCAGCTGCAATGGCAAGCTGGGTAAGCAACGACGAGGCTGTGGCCAGGGTTGCCAGGCAGGCATTTTTCCATGTTCTCATTTGAGCGATTCCTGAATGATTTCGTCAGTGAGGGGGTCGAAGGTGTGGTTGGCCCGACGCACATAGATGGCTGTCAGGATGCACGACACCAGGATGACGCCAACGCCCAGGGGCATGCCGACGGGAACGACGCTGCCCGTGGACAGGGGTTGCGTCAGGAAATCCGGAGCAAATGCGATCATGAGAATGAAGCCGAAGTACATGATGCAGACGATTGCGGACAAGGTCCAGGCCAGAGAGTCGCGCTGCGCGACCAGTTGGTGATACTTGGGATTGTTTTGAATTTTGCTTGCTGACAGGTCAGACATGACAGCCTCCTATTATTTCAACTTGTCCTGAAATTTTCTGAAGGGCGATTATTGAGGCGCTACCGTTCCGGGCAAGATTTACCTGCATGGGCTTCCTCCGTTTTTGTGGTGTGTTTTCCGGGAAAATTGGAGCCGGATTCACACGCGTTATTAGGCAATCGGGTACAAGTGCCATGTTAATAGTAATCAGGTTTTCAAGGAGTTCAAAGGTTTTTTTGACTCATGTACAAAATGGGTGTGAGTTCTGTAGGAGTAAAAAAGCCCGATGGTTTTCCATCGGGCTTTTTGTTGCGTTGCGGAAAAACCCGTCGGGTTCTTGCCGCTGATGTTGCGAGATTACATGTCCATGCCGCCCATGCCGCCCATGCCACCCATACCGCCACCGGGCATCGGGCTTTCTTCCTTGGGCAGTTCAGCCACCATGCAATCAGTGGTCAGCATCAAGCCTGCAATGCTGGCCGCGTTTTGCAGGGCAAAGCGGGTGACTTTGGTGGGATCGACCACGCCCATGGCGACCAGATCGCCGTATTCGCCGGACTGGGCGTTGTAACCGTAATTGCCCGAACCTTCCAGAACCTTGTTGACAACCACGGAGGGTTCGTCGCCGCAGTTGGCCACGATTTGCCGCAAGGGCTCTTCAATGGCGCGCGAAACGATCTTGATACCGGCATCCTGATCGCTATTGTCGCCTTTCAGGGTCTTGAGGGTTGCGCGGGCACGCAGAAGTGCCACGCCACCGCCGGGAACAATGCCTTCTTCCACGGCAGCCCGGGTGGCATGCAGCGCGTCTTCAACGCGTGCCTTCTTTTCCTTCATTTCGACTTCGGTCGCAGCACCCACCTTGATGACCGCAACTCCGCCCGCCAGCTTGGCCACGCGTTCCTGCAGTTTTTCACGATCATAGTCGCTGGTCGCATCTTCGATCTGCTTGCGAATCAGTGCCACACGGCTCTTGATGGAGTTTTCGTCGCCAGCACCGTCGATGATGGTGGTTTCTTCCTTGCCGATCTCGATGCGCTTGGCTCGACCCAGCTCGTTCAAGGTGACCTTTTCCAGGGACAGCCCGACTTCTTCGGCGATGACCGTACCGCCGGTGAGGATGGCGATGTCTTCCAGCATGGCCTTGCGACGGTCGCCAAACCCGGGCGCTTTGACCGCAGTGGTCTTGAGAATTCCGCGGATGTTGTTGACCACGAGGGTGGCCAACGCCTCGCCTTCCACTTCTTCAGCGATGATCAGGAGTGGGCGACCGGATTTTGCCACTTGTTCCAATACGGGAAGCAGATCGCGAATGTTGGAAATCTTCTTGTCGTGCAGAAGCACGAAGGGGTCTTCCAGCAGCGCGATCTGGCGATCGGGGTTGTTGATGAAGTAAGGAGACAGATAGCCGCGGTCAAATTGCATCCCTTCCACGACTTCCAGCTCATTTTGCAGGCCGGAGCCGTCTTCCACGGTGATGACGCCTTCCTTGCCCACTTTGTCCATGGCCTGGGCGATGATATCGCCGATGGATTTGTCGGAATTGGCGGAAATCGAACCCACCTGGGCAATTTCCATGCTGGTGGTGCAGGGCTTGGACAACTTCTTGAGCTCTTCCACGGTGGCTACGACGGCGCGATCAATCCCGCGTTTCAGATCCATGGGGTTCATGCCGGCGGCAACGAACTTCATTCCCTCCTGAACGATGGCCTGGGCCAACACCGTCGCCGTCGTCGTACCGTCACCGGCAACGTCCGAGGTCTTGGAAGCAACTTCCTTGACCATCTGGGCGCCCATATTTTCAAATTTGTCCTTCAGCTCGATTTCCTTTGCGACGGAAACCCCATCCTTGGTGATGGTGGGAGCGCCAAAGGAGCGTTCCAGAACAACGTTGCGGCCTTTGGGGCCCAGGGTTACCTTGACCGCGTCGGCCAGGATGTTGATGCCTATGACCATGCGTGATCGGGCACTGTCATGAAAACGAACTTCTTTAGCTGCCATGTTTTAACTCCTGAACTTTGGATTCCCGGCACAATGCGCCAGGGAACCGGAAAATGAGAGGATCGATTAACCTTCGACGATGCCCATGATGTCTTCTTCGCGCATCACCAGCAGTTCATCGCCTTGAACCTTGACGGCCTGACCGGAGTATTTGCCGAAGAGCACCTTGTCACCGACCTTCACATCAAGGGCGCGCACCGAACCGTCTTCCAGCACCTTGCCCTTGCCCACGGCCAGCACTTCGCCTTGGTCCGGTTTTTCGGTGGCGGTATCAGGGATCACGATGCCCGAGGCCGTCTTGCGCTCTTCTTCGAGGCGTTTGACAATCACGCGATCATGTAACGGACGAATTTTCATGCGAAATTTCTCCTGCAAGAGGGTTGATTAGAGAATTATTAGCACTCGGTATGTGCGAGTGCTAACAGTGTAAGGGTTGTCCATGCAGATATCAAGAGCTGTCTGTCATCGTGGGGTTCTGTTGCGTCTGTGGTGCGGACTGCTTTGGGCTGTCAGTGCAGGGGCCCAACCCCTTGTCTCGGACCAGTTGCCGCCCGCCGTAGCGCAGGCGCTACAAGCGGCGCACGTTCCCGCCGAGGCCGTTTCCATTGTCGTGCAGGACGTGCAGACGCAGGAGCGCTGGCTTGGCTGGAATGCGGACATTCCCAGAAACCCCGCTTCTTTGATGAAGTTGGTGACCACTTACTCTGCACTATTGACCCTGGGACCAGCGAAAACCTGGGAGACCTCAATCCGTGGCCGGGAGCCCGTGGATGGCATTCTGGAGGGCAACCTCTACATCGCGGGCGCAGGGGATCCCGGATTGACGCTGGAACAGTGGCAAGCTTTGCTGCGGGCACTCCGCATCCGCGGGATTCGTGAGATTCGCGGCAATCTGGTGCTGGATACCAGCGGCTTCGTGCAGGCGGGGCAGGATCCCAACGATTTCGACCACCAGGGGTACAGGGCCTATAACACCATGCCAGAAGCGCTTCAGGTGGGTTTCAAGGCAATCACGCTGACGCTGGAGGGTGTAGGGGATCGGGTCCTGGCAAGCCCCAATTTTGAACTGCCGGGGGTTGTCATTGAAAACGGGCTGTCGCTGGATGCCGGGCCCTGCCCGGAAGACTGGAAATCCACTTTCGAACGCAGGGTCCGCGATGACGGGCGCGTGGCGCATATCGAACTGCGCGGAGGCTATGTTGCCAGTTGCGGTAAAAAAATGCTTTCTTACAATATTTTATCGAACGATAGCTACATTTTAGCAGCATTTACCCGGATTTGGAATGAGCTGGGAGGACGCTTCAACGGCAAGGTCATGGAGGGAGTGGCCCCTGCAGGGCTTCCGGTTCTGGTGTCGCACAC
>DAIBBI010000015.1:0-58349 GCA_027442615.1 Ferrovaceae bacterium
CTCAACCGCAGGAACCCCTGCTTCTGCTTCCTTCAAAAACCCAATGATCTGTTCTTCCGCGAACCGTTTTTTCATGTCCAACCTCCGAGTTTGAGATTGGACTCCAAAATCAGGCGCTACTCAAATCCGGGGGGACGTCGCACACACCAGAACAAAATGGCATGGTTGAACGAGTGATTCGGACCTTGAAGGAGCAATGTGCGCATCGCTACCGATTCGAAACCTTGCAACATGCCAGTCGGGTTATTGGAGACTGGGTTGGGTTTTATAACAACCGCCGGTCTCATCAGGCTTTGGGTATGAAAACGCTGGCACAAGCATTTGCATTAGCAGCCTGACCTGTGCAGAAACTGCTGGGTCATTACATGCGATTCATGCATGGGAGGCGGCAAGGCGGGATCTACTTTCGCAAAAACGATATCCGCTGGCGTGGCGGCGCTGGCCGCTATTTCCCCAGGGGACTTCCTGCCGATTTCTCGCTGAGGACCTGTTCCACGGTTTTTTTGATGTCATCCGCAGAAGGGGACTTGAGTGTGAAGTAAAAGCTCGTTGCGCCTACCACGAAGCTGATGATCGTGATGATGTAGGCCCGATTTGTCTGCCTTTTTGCCTTTTCCTGTTCAGCCTTGAGTTCGACGTATTTGTTCAACGTGGTCGTGATAGGCAAAAGAATGTGTTTGTCGGCGGGATCGTTGGTGTGATCAATGAGCTTGACGATGCGGGTCAGGGAAGGCTTGACCTCATCAGGAAGGTCGTCAAACGCTTCCTCTTTTTCAAAATCCGAAACCAGGGTTTTCAGGATTGCGTAAGACGTGGGATCGTTGGCGTCGGTATAGAGTTTATAGATGACGTCGCTGCTGCTCTTGGGGGAGAGATCAAACCCCCTGCCAATATGAATAATGTCTTTGGCCGACATGCTGACATTGGCTGCAAGCTTCTTGTTGACGTTTTCCTTCAGTTTTTCCATGTTCCTTCGCCGTTGAATCGTCGTCAACGAAAGGAAAATGATGCCACTGACGATTAACAAGGGATAGAAGGCTGTCATGAACAGGGTGATCCAGTCTGTCGGCATGGGCATACTCCTTTGTAAATCCCCTTTTTGCAATATGTGAAAACTTCACACATTGTACAGGAAATTCAAAAGCCTCAGCGCTCGTTACCCCCGGAAATCGGTGAGCACCACACAGCAGGCCGCTTGCTTTTCTCCAGATGATGCCCCAGCTTTCCAGTCCTGCATGATCTTACAGTTAATATGGCTACAGGTTTTGTACCCGGGTCAAGACTTCTAACGAGGTTGTAGAAAAACTCGTTGAGGGTCAACAGGGGCATCCAGCCTCTTCATTGGAGCATCGTGCTACTTTGTAAATAGAATCGCAACCGCGACAGGCGGCTCTTGGTCGATAGCGTCGATGAAGTAGCACCCTTCCCCCTGTATCAGAACGAACGATTTGTTATGCCTCAACACCAGCAATTACTTTGAGTTTTTCAAAAGCAATCGTATTTGATAGACGCCCCATCAGTTGAAGACTTCTAAATATTCTTGCCTTAGGGTCATCAGGGTCGAAGACCCAGGTCTCGGCGCATATTTTATTGATTACTTTCTGGCGATTCTCTTGGTATTCAGACATATCGGTCTGATCAATTGCTAGCAGCATTTGCTGCGAGGTCTCCGCCTTTGCGCGTAGGTTCGCATTAAATATTTCCAGCATCCATCGCCTTGCCTCAGAAATCTCTATACATGCATTGAAGAACCTATTAAAAGCTGAAAAATCATCTTGGGAAAAGTCTGCTGCGAACAAATGTTTATACTTTCCCCAGTTGTTCTCGAAAATGATGTTCTTAACGAATGTGTCGACCGCCCCCTTTTCTAAAATTGATAGCACGACCTGTTCTGCATGCCTTATGTCCATAAGCACAATCATCGCCGCATTTTTCTTTTCAGCCCTCTTGGTCAGCCGATACACAACATAGGCAACGGAGCCGACTATCAGCGTTATTATGCTGTTCAGGTATTCGGGATTCATCGACATCTCCGATGACACAGATTATCGGCGGACCGAGGGGCCGGCTTGCGAGCTCGCACCTTTCTCACCGATTACAGAAAGATTAAGGCCATCATACATCCACTCCAATTCGTTGTGACTGACCGATTTCTGTCGGTTACTTGATTCGTGCATGGATTTCCTGAGCAACAATTGCTAGGCAGCGGCTTCCCGAAGAACTTTTGGTCTGCGCTCAGCGATACTAATGAGTGTCTTGGCCGCACCACTGGGCTCACGGCGACCTTGTTCCCAATCCTGCAAAGTGCGCACAGAAACGCCCAGCAATTTCGCAAAAGCGGATTGAGACAAACCAGACTTCATGCGGGCAGAGACAACAGGGGATACAGCCACCTTGTGGACTTTTCCTGCGCGACTGGACTTCATTTGGCGAACAGATTCCAACAATTCGCCACCAAGATCCCGTTTCGCATCACGTTTTTGCAGTTCTTTAGCAGTCATGGACATGTAATTTCCTCTTTCACAGCCTTCAATATATGAGCGGGTATGTTTTCATGCTCATTCTTCGCATAGATCGGCAACAGCCAGATTGTTTCATCCTCAAGCATGTTGTAGTAAATCACGCGAACGCCGCCACTTTTGCCTGTTCCTTTGCGAGACCATCTAACTTTTCGACAACCACCTGAACCTCGTACCACATCACCGACATCATAGTACGATAAGATAGAACTCCGGATGATTCAGAAGCCTGATTTGATGCGTATTGAGAAGAGCAATGATTCGCCCGATCCAGACGGATACTTGGTCGCGAAACTGCTTGTAGTTACCAGACGTTCCGTAAGGATTTTTTGCATGCAGAATATCGCCGCACCTTCCATGAGTTTCTATCAACTCCCTGCGCGTTAGATATCCCTCCTTAACCTCCACAAGAGCATTAACGACTCCCGGTTGCTGTGATGCAGCCTCCTTTATCGGGTGTGGAAAGAAGCCAGGATTCAACCCTTCAATATCTTTTAATATCTTTGCTGGGTGCCAGTGTTTATCAAACTTCTTAGCCTGTTCCTCGAATATCGTCTTATTGGCGGCTAATGACGCGAGCGCAATTAGTTCGAGGATCATTCGAACTTGAAGCACCATCGTCTCAACTTGCGTAACAGGGTACATGACTGTCAGCCGCTCACTCAGCAGGTCATGAACAACTGCTGTTCTTCGTTTTATCTCTTTCATTATCGCCACATAGGCGGTAATGTCAGGCGAATGAGGCATAGTGTTTTAACGTGAAGTTGAGGGGCGCGCTTCCGATTGGCGAATCGTTTCCTCGAACGGGATATTTAAGGAACAAGTGTACGGGCCGCGCCCCTCAATATGGTGAGGGAGTTTTGCATTACTTTCGTTCCATTCCATTGATGCGCATACAGGAACCGCCCCGGTGTAAGACCTCGCCGTTGCGCGGGGGGCAACGAAAATGGTGGGGCGCCTACCAGCGACATGAAACTGTCCCACGCATTATCTGACCTATGGGCAATGGCATTTCGCAAACGCTTCAATTTCTTGATGTCTTCGGCCTGCGGAAGCGCGACAGAAAATCGATGGCCAGCGCCAAGAAACACATTCGCTCTTTCCACAACCCGGTTGTAATCCGACCAGTCAACGAACTTTTGAGGGTGATCTGGATGAGTCAGCATTAGGTCTGCCAAGCGATATGGTGCGTTCGTCCTTTTGAACCTTGAAACATCTTTTCGGAGGAGTCCTCTCGGATCCGTGGCTAGATCGGTCCACAACAGATCAGCTAAAAAACCTTCCCAGTAAGTCCATGCGCTTAGGAAGAGCCCTTCAGAAAGCTTGTGTATATCCGGAAATACGAAGAGGCGTCCTCTTCCAACCTGACCTATCACCTTGACATAGGCCGAGTCGATGTGAGCTAGCGTATCCAGATAACCATCACGAATCTCTGTAGGCATAGTTGCTCTTGTTCCCTACCAGTTATTCAGAAGCAGAAATGCCGAGTTATCGTTAATTATATGGACACCTCCTCAGTATAACTCTAGCTTGTTATATGATGAAAAGACTATCCTGGCAGTGTCCAGTTATCAAGAGATAAATGCAGACAGGGCTAGTTTTCGGTTTCCAGGCGGTGCGTCAATCGTCTGATTTTCGGCAGGTGCCGTCATACGAGGATAGCGAATCTGCTATTCAAGTACTGCACAGCATCAATGTCGGCAACTTGCACAACTTCGGTCATTCAAATAGATCGACGCCACCGGCTGCTCTGGCCGATGACCGGGCTTTGGCCTTTGCAGTCGGTCGGCCCTACTTGTGCATTCATCTGGTTCGTGCCACATCACAGACCTGGACACACGCACGGGTAGCGTATCTGTTTTCTGTTCGGCTATTCGATACTTAGGCTTCCGATCGTTGGCTCCGCTGCATTGTCCTTGAGGCGGGTGGGGCTCAGCTCCCCTGCGGCTTCCAAGGCAGGGTAGGCTCCGGCACATATGTGTGAGTGAATGCGTTTCAGATCCCGCAACACGTCCAAGTGCAAAGAGCTGGTGTCAATGCTTTCAACCCTGCCTTCCCTTAATCTTGAAAAGTGGTTCTCTGCAGCTGTAATCTCAAGATTCCTGATCAGGACTTTTTCCTTGAGCAGCTGCCGTGCAAGGCGGACGTCGCCCGTAACAAACACACTCATTGCAAGTTTGAGATTGTCGGTCACAATACGGTGAAATTCTTCGAGTTCCTTTGCTCCCTCGGGCGAGAATTGGGATTGCCGCTTAATTTTTTTATTGGCAAGCTCCATCAAGTTTTTATCCACAATGTCGCCGATATGCTCCAGGTTAATTGAGAGCGCCATAATCTCCAAGGTTCTACGCCCTTCCTGCTCGTCCAGACTGTCGCGAGTCAACTTCACAACATACAGCTTGATCGCCTCATGCAAACTGTCAACGGCATTATCCAGTCGCGACACATCGGTCATGATTTTTCGGTCGTTGTGGAGCAAGGCCACCATGGACTGACGCAACATGGATTCCACAATATCGCCCATGCGCAGAGTTTCTCGTACGGCACAGGACAGAGCCATGGAGGGTATCTGCAACACACTTTCATCCAGGTATAAAGGAGTTGCCAAACTGCCTTGCACTTTCCGTTCAGGAAATATTGCTTTTAATTTATTCGCCAGAAGACCAATGGGGAAAATGAAGGCCGCTGCCAGTAACAAATTGAAAATGATGTGGAAGTCCGCAACCATGCGAACAGGGTTTGGATCCAAGGATTGAAGCAAGCCAGCGATCTGGTCAAGCCATGGCAGAAACATCATGCATCCCACCACGCGATTGACCAGATTTCCCACAGGCAGGCGCCATTGTGCCGGATTTTGCCGTGAAGCCCCCTCCCACAAGGGGTTCAGCGCGCTTCCCAGGTTGGCACCTAAAACCAGGGCAAGCGCAGCCTGAGGCGTAATGAAGTGAGAGTACCCAAGAGACATGACCAGCAGCACGGTGGCCACGCTGGAGTGGGCTGCCCAAGACAACAAGGTGCCGGTAAGCAGGTTGAGAAACGGGTTTCCCGTCATCGTACTAAGTATTTCCATCACCAGCGGGGCATTTTCGGCCGGTGCCAAGCTGTCTAGAAGCATGTGAAGCGACAGCAGCATCAAACCAAGCCCGATGGCTACTCGTCCCAAATCGCGAGTGATAGTTTTCGAACCTCGCCTGAAAGCAAGGACACCCAGAAAAAGTAAAAAGGGAGATATCAACGACGTATTGAAGGATAGTAGTTGAACGATAAGGGCTGTCCCCACGTTCGCCCCTAGCATGACTGCCAGGGCAGGGCCTAGATCCACCAAGCCGGACGCCGAAAAGGATGAAAGCATTAGTGCGGTTGCGGTGCTGCTCTGAAGGAGAACAGTCACCCCGATGCCTGCAAAAAGCGCCTGAAATCGATTTTTAAGTACCGTGGCTAGCAGCTTTTTGATTCTGGTTCCGTACGCGCGCATGATGCCGCTGTGAACCATGTGCAGGCCCCAAAGCAGCAGGGATACCCCTCCAACCAAGTCAAGCAGAATGGTACTCCCCATTTTTACCCCCAATAGTCATGACCTCATTCCTATAATGGCTGTTGAGTAGAGGCTTGAATTGACGAGGTGGAGATGGCCGACTGGTATATTAATTCACACTTAAATCCAGCGAAACCATCCGCAATTCAGCGGATGGCGGGATAAGGCAAGGCTTTTCCGGCAGTCCGCTGGCTAGAAAACGAAGCAACTAAGGCAAACGTCCACTGAAAACCTCAGAGAAATAGATCATTTGATGCTGAACCTCTCAGGCGCGCTAGTCAATATTTTTTCCAGTTTTTCCCCACCTAAAGACTGGGTAGGATATCGAATTATGTGGGTCAGCTTCAGGGTTGGTCATATTTTCCCAATCCGCATGTTGATAGGCCAAACGATAGGACGCTTGGTATTAGGATCACCCCAAGCCTTTGCAATGTCAGCAGCAAAAGATTGAAGCACATTTTCATGACCAACTTCCTTGGCGTTGCGTACTGCCGACCAAGTTGAGAGATAGCCAAGGAACTCTGACAAATCCCATTCAAGTCGTATTTCCATGGATGGGGGGGAAAGTTCGGCAAAGGGGAAGTCTATAGTCGCATAACCCGTATCAACCAATTTTCGTTCGGGGGGCCAAAACATACCGATTTCATCCCAATAGAAATGCTCAAACCGATCATTCAACGATGGTTCAAGCGTCAGTACACCGTAGCTAATGAGGGCGAGAACCCCCCCTGCTATACCAACACGCCGCACCTCCGCATAGAACTTTGGCAAATCAAACCAGTGTGCGGCTTGTGCTGCCGTAATGAGGCCCGCACTCGCATTTTGAAGCGGCAGGTCTTCTGCCGGTGCGCATTGATAGTGAACGCCTAAGGATCTAAGGCTGTTGGCTATTTGGTCAGCGCTGGGGTCTAGTCCAATTACCGTATCGAAGTAGGGAACGAGCAGTTGAGTCAATTGGCCTGTGCCACACCCCACATCTACCGCTAGGCTAGTATCAGCCACCAGTAAGGCCAGATATTGTGCGATATCAGATGGATATTCCGGTCTAAAGGCTGAGTAGGCCTGCCCGCCTTTATCAAACCAATTTTTGCCGATGGATGTCACGATTGCTCCTGGGTTGCTTAGCTACTTTGGCAATCGCTAGGCGGGTTGAAAACCTATTGCATTCGAGATCATCGGCATTGAGCTAAGGGCAGAACAGCGAAGCTGAACATCCCTTTGAGCAATGCTTTAGATAGTTGCATTTATTATGGTGCAGCTGTCAAAGTACCTTTTGCTGTAGTGTTTTGTATAGCCTTGCCGCTCAGCTCAATTTTTACACCCACGATTTTTCCAGAATTGTCATGAGAATACTTTATTGTTCCGACGCTCTCTATGCCATGAAGAATAAGTTGATTTACTCTTTCCGCTTCCGACGTACTAGCTTTTGAATCCGCATAGGACTTTTCATAAAAATAGCTTGAAATCTCCCAGCTAGAAACTATGCCGATGACGAGGAATATTATTGCAATCATTACATCTCTCTTCGTTACGACTCTTATTGCGTCTTCAAAATAATTCATAATTCATGACCTTTGCTCATTGTTCATTGTCTGAATTCACCGGTTTGCGCGGCATGTCGCGCAGACCCGGTGGGCTAATGTGTTAGTCCTTCTGTCTACCTTGATTGAATGCTTTCTTCGCAGGAACGACCTTCCGACGACAAGGTAGCGACTGCCTGAAACGGATCGGCTGCCGCATGACTTGAGTGGCAGCTTTCGGGCCGCGAATTTACAAAGCTGTCTGGTGAGAATGGGAACGGTGCTGTCCATTGCCAGTGAAAAAATCGTTATTCTGACCAAGAGCCAGTTTAATTCCGGCAACCAGCGCAACACCGGGCATTCAACTGAGTAAACGCGACCGATAGCAATGGCCGAAAGCCGGCTGGCCATGCCGACCCGCTGCAAATTCAATTCATGGCAGTTTGAGATGACCGTTGCGATCGGCTCAAACGATCTTGCATCGGATCAATGCGTCTTCGTTAAACCCATAAATGGCACAAAGGCGATGATAGCCATCCGCGATAACCACCTTGCCATTCTGCGGATCCCTTACTAGAAGTAGGGGGGATAGACCTTTCCCAGCAAGAATCTTTGCGCGATCCTTCTCAACGTGTGAATTGCTTACGCCCAATAATGACAACTGCGCAGCACGGAAAATGTCTTTGGCTTTGAATTTCACCTGGGATGCGTTTCTCAACGCAGCTACCATTTCAGCAACTCTATCCGGCATGTAGATAATAAGAAGGTAGGATTCCGCGGCAGGGTAGTCCTGCTCTTCCACGTCTGGAAGCCAGTTGATTTCCACTACCTTCTCGTTGGCACCACCTTTAGCCATGACGTGTCCTCCCCTGGCAGGATCCATTTTCCCCCTCAGTTTATCGTTGGGGCAATCGTCGAATTCTGAAGCGGAAGGATCGCAGAGTTTTTTGATTAACGGCCGGCACCCACAAATAGCTGCCTCACCGACAGAAAGAACTCACGATAGCCCAGAGCATGGGCCGTGTCAGCGATGACGTCCACCCGAACGCGCCCTGGGTTGTGACGAGGCCAGCTTGCCCTGGTCACGGCGGGGCCCACGGCTACGCTGTAGAATCGGCTCCGGTTTCGCGTTGGGGTTGGGTTCGAAGCCGGGGACGATCTCCTTGGGAATCTGTCGCTTGATCAGGCGCTCGATGCTCTTCAGATAGTCCAGCTCATCCACGCAGACCAGGGAGATGGCCTCGCCATCGCTGCCGGCCCGTCCGGTGCGGCCGATGCGATGCACATAGTCCTCGGGGATGTTGGGCAGTTCGTAGTTGACCACGTGGGGCAGCTCGCTGATGTCGATGCCGCGTGCCGCGATGTCGGTGGCAACCAGAACCTGCAGCTTGCCGCTCTTGAACTCGGACAGAGCCCGGGTGCGTGCGCCCTGGCTCTTGTTGCCATGGATGGCCAGGGCCGGAATGTCGTCCTTGTTCAGTTGTTCGGCCAGGTGGTTGGCGCCATGCTTGGTGCGGGTGAAGACCAGAATCTGAAACCACTGGTTTGTCTTGATCAGGTGGGCAAGCACCTGGCGCTTCTTGTCCCGGTCCACCGAATAAACCTTCTGGGCAATGGTATCGGCGGTGGCGTTGCGTCGCGCAACCTCGATCAGCGCTGGCTTGTTCAGCAGGCCGTCGGCCAGGGCCTTGATCTCGTCCGAGAAGGTGGCCGAGAACAACAGGTTCTGACGCTGTTTTGGCAGCAGGGCGAGGATCTTTCGAATGTCGCGGATGAAGCCCATGTCCAGCATGCGGTCGGCCTCGTCCAGCACCAGAATCTGGATTTGCGAGAGGTCCAGCGTTTTCTGCTGCACATGATCGAGCAGCCGCCCGGGGGTGGCAACCAGGATGTCGACCCGGCTGCGCAGGCGCAGGATCTGTGGATTGATGCTGACACCGCCAAACATGGCCATGGAACTCAGCTTGGTGTACTTGCCATAAAGTCGCGCCGACTCCTCAACCTGTGCCGCCAGCTCACGCGTCGGGGTAAGGATCAGGGCACGCACCGGTGCCCGGCCCGAGGAAGGACCCTTCACGGATTTGTCTGAAAGCCGGTGCAGGAGGGGAAGGACGAAGCCGGCGGTCTTGCCGGTACCGGTCTGCGCGCCTGCCATCAGGTCGCCGCCGGAGAGTACCGCAGGGATGGCCTGCGCCTGGATGGGCGTAGGCTCGGTATATCCTCGCTCGGAAACGGCTCGGAGAATTTCGTCGGACAAGCCGAGAGTTGCAAATGACATGGTAACCTTCATGAATTACATCGGCCTGCCGCCCTGGGGGCGTCAGTCTTAGGCAGACGGAGAAAATAACAAACCGGAATCGGTGGCGGACAATAGAGGCTGAAGCATTGCCGCGGGCGCATTATAGCAGAGTGTGCCGTTCCAATGGCCAAGCAGACACAAGTATACTGGCAGGATGGTTGTGTCTGCTAGAAACGATTCCCCAATTGGCGTATTCGACTCCGGAGTCGGTGGGCTGTCGGTGCTCCGGCATGTTCGTGATCAGTTGCCGCACGAAAACCTGCTCTATGTGGCCGATTCCGCCCATGCGCCTTACGGCTCCCTTTCCCCGGACGAAATCCAGGCGCGTTCCCTTGCCCTTGCAGAATTCCTGGTAGGCCAGGGCGCCAAGGCCCTCGTGGTGGCCTGCAATACGGCGACGGCATCGGCAGCAGCGCTGCTGCGGGAGCGTTATGCCCTGCCCATCGTGGCCATGGAGCCCGCAGTCAAGCCGGCAGTCGAGACCACACAAAACGGAATCATTGGCGTGCTGGCGACTGGCGGCACGCTCAAGAGCGCCCGGTTCGCAGCACTGCTGGAAAGGTATGGCGCAGGGGTCCGGATCATCGCCAGGGCCGGCGAGGGCCTGGTGGAATGCGTGGAGCGGGGGGACCTGGACGGTGCTGAGGTGAAGGGCCTGTTGGAAGAATATCTCGCGCCCATGCTGGAGCAGGGCGCCGATACGCTGGTGCTGGGCTGCACCCATTATCCTTTTCTGCGCCCGGTAATCGAGCAGAGGGTCGGCGGGCGGATGGCCCTCGTTGATACGGGGGCGGCGGTGGCCAGCCGCCTGCGTCAGCGATTGGAATCCAGCGGCATTGCAACGACCCGCCAGGACCCAGGGGAAGCGCGTTTCTGGACCAGCGGGTGTTCAGGACAGGCCAGCCTCCTGATCAGCCGCCTTTGGGGCGGCGAAGCTGGATGTCATGTGCTGCCTGCGCCACGCGGGCAATGCGGTTGAGCGCAATGCGCAGTCCTGGCGTCAGTCGTTCCCAGGGCAATTGATCCAGCGCGTTGCGGGTTTCCAGCCCCAGCGCCGTATCTCCCGTCATGGTCAGGCGGCGTTGAAAGAACAGGGTGTCCGCATCCTCAAGCTGGCTTCCCAGCAAGAGCAGATCAAGCGTCTTGCCCCGGATGGTGGCCTCGGCCGCCGTCTCCGGGGGAAGTGCGTGCAGTGTTCCTCCTGATCCCATAAACACCCAACGCAATCCCAGGTCTTCCACTTCGATGGCCATTCGGCGCTGCTCCAGAAATGCCAGGGATTCCGCAGGCAGGGCGCTGACCACCAGGCCGTTCATGAGCCTCGTCAGGATACGGCCTTGCCACGGGTGGGGAATGAGGCGCAGCCCATGCTTCAGTGCCTGGGGAGGGGGCAGCAGGTGCAGCATGAGGTTGGATAGGTTCATGGTGTTCATGCGCGCTGCACCATGCCCGCTTCACCATGCCAGTAGCCATTGCAATCGCCATGGCGTTGCAAGGGGTGCTGTTGCGCCACCGCTTCGGCAAAGCGCCGTACCACGTCTGCGGTGCCGTCCCGTTGGGGCGCAATGCGCAGAATGTCCACGCCAAGCGACGACAGCTCGAACAGTTCCGGACCCAGGTCGCAACATTGGGTGCTTTGCACCTGGATGCCGTTGATGGTGAGAAAAGGCTGTCCTTCGCGCGTCTGTATCGGCAGTCCCTCCGGGTATTCCAGGCAGCAAAAGCCACAGTCGTCCTTCTGAAGGTCCCGGGCGCGTGCGGTAAAGCAGCGCGCTGAGTAGGCCAGGGGCAACCGGCCCCAGACCTGGACTTCCAGTTCCGGAAACATGTGCCCCGCAAGGCGGGCCTGTCGCTGCAGGGCTTCCACCTGCTGCGCACCCTGGTCCGCGCCCAGCACGAAGCGGGTCAGACCACTGCGTTGCAGCAGGGCAAGCGTTTCATGGTTGTAGATGTTGAGACCGGGGCCCGCCACGAAGGGGATGCCGTTTTCTCGGCACAGCTGGACTGCGGAGAGGTCGTTGGCCTCCACGCCAAAGGTGGGGTGATCCACGATGCGCTGCAGGGCGGCCAGTTCGGACTCGGCTTCGATCAGGGCCAGGGTGGACAGGATCACTTCGTGGCCCTGGTCTGCCAGCATGTGGCCAAGTTCCAGCCAGTCATTGAGGCGCATCTCCCTGCGCTTGCTGCACACGGTCTCGCCCAGGTAGAAGGTGTCCACGGGCCAGCGTGCGGCCTCGCGATAGAAACCCGTGACTTCGGATTTTTTCCAGAAATACTGCAGGGGGCCCAGGCTGATTTTCATGAAAGGCTCCAGGGTTAATGCCATGACCGATGGTAGGGTCCCAGAGTGGTCTGGTGTCCTTCCGCCACATGGGCAAGCGCCTCTTGCCATTCCGGGCGCACTACAAAGTTTTCTTCACGGCCCAGCGCATCGAGCGCCTCGCGCCAGACGCGGGTGACGCTTCCAACATAGGCAGGTCCGCGCTGACGCCCCTCGATCTTGAGGGCCACGACACCGGCCTGGGCAAGCCTTGGCAACAATTCGAGCGTGTTGAGGCTGGTGGGTTCCTCCAGGGCGTAGAAGGGGGCGCCATCGATGCGGTAGCGCCCCTTGCACACCGTGGGGTAGCTGGCCGGCTCGCCGGCATCGAATTCGTCGATCAGGACGGTGTCCAGGCGTACGCGCCGCCGTCCGCCGGGCAGCTCCTCCCAGTGCACATATTCCGCCGGGGAACACACCCCGTGGCAGTTGGGCGATTTTCCGGTGACAAAACTCGACAACTGGCATCGGCCTTCCACCATGATGCACAGGCTGCCAAAGGCAAAGACTTCGATGCCCACGGGGGACTTTTCGCACACGCGTTCAACCTGCGACAGCGACAGCACGCGCGGCAGCACGGCCCGGCTGATGCCGAATTGTTCATGAAAAAAGCGCAGGGCCGCGGGGCTGGTGGCCGAGCCCTGCACCGACAGGTGGCGGGGCGTGTCCGGATGATGGCGGTTGGCGTGGTCGAGAAGGGAGGTCTCGGCCATGATGAGGGCATCCACGCCGGCCTCTGCTGCCGCATCGATGCTGGATTTCCACAGCGCCATGTGGTCGGAGGTGGGATAGGTGTTGAGGGCCAGATACACTTTCCGGCCGTGAGCATGGGCGGTCCGCACGGCTTCGCGCAGGGTGTCCGGGGTAAAGTTGAGGCCGGGAAAAGCGCGTGCGTTGGTGGCATTGCGCAGCCCCACGTAGATGGCGTCCGCCCCTTGCTGGAGGGCAGCAATGAAGGCGGCAGGGCTGCCAGCCGGGCAAACCAGTTCCATGCTCATGATGTTTCCTTCCTGAAAATGCGTTGCCAGAGGGCTTCCATGCGGGCAGAGACTGCCTGGTCCGGTACGATGGGGCGTCCCCATTCGCGATGGGTTTCGCCCGCCCATTTGTTGGTGGCATCCAGTCCCATCTTGCCGCCCAGACCCACCTCTGGGCTTGCAAAATCCAGGTAGTCGATGGGCGTGTTTTCCAGAAGCAGGCAATCGCGCACGGGGTCCATGCGCGTGGACAGGGCCCAGAGGACTTCGGACCAGTTGCGGATGTTGATGTCGTCATCCACCACGATCACGAACTTGGTGTAGGTAAACTGCCGCAGCCAGGACCAGATGCCCATCATGATGCGCCGTGCGTGTCCGGGATATTGCTTGGAAAGGCTCACCACGGCGATGCGATAGGAACAGGCTTCGGGCGGCAGGTAGAAGTCGCGGATTTCGGGAAAGACCCGGGTCAGGATCGGCACGAAGATGTCGTTGAGTTCGTGCGCCAGCACCGAGGGTTCGTCCAGGGGCGCGCGCCCCATGTAGCTGCCGTGATAGAGGGCATAGTGGCGCATGCTCATGCGCTCGATGGTAAACACCGGAAACTCTGCCTGGCTGTTGTAATAGCCGGTGTGATCGCCAAAGGGGCCTTCCAGCGCCCGGTCGTGCGGATGGATGAACCCTTCCAGGACGATTTCGGCGCCGGCAGGCGCATCGAGGTGCGTCAGGCGTCCCTGGCGCAGCAGGGTGGATTCCCCGCGCAGCAATCCGGCAAATTCATATTCGGACAGCGTGTCTGGAACGGGGGCCACGGCGGCCAGCAGGGTGCAGGGGTCGGCCCCGATCACCACCATCACCGGAAAGGGTTTGTCAGGGTGGCGCGCCAGCCAGTCGGCGTAATCCAGCGCGCCACCGCGGTGCGCCAGCCAGCGCATGATCACGCGATTGCGGCCAATCACCTGCTGGCGGTAGATGGCCACGTTCTGGCGTTCCTGGCGCAGTCCCCGGGTGACCACGAGGCCAAAGGTGATGAGTTTTCCTGCATCTTCGGGCCAGCAGTGCTGGATGGGAAGAAGGCCGAGGTCCACGTCAGGCCCTTCCAGGACCACTTCCTCAAAGGCGGCCTGGGCCGCCTCGCTGGGGCGCGCGTAGGCCAGCTGGGCATACTCCGGCCAGGCTTGCAGCCAGCCCTTCATGCCACGGGGAATGCGGGGCTCCTTCAGTGCCGCCAGCAACTCTCCTAGTTCGCGGAAGGAGCGGATGGCACGACGGTGCAGGGCGGCGTGAATGCGTTGGGGGGTGCCAAAGAGATTGCCCAGGAGCGGCATGCGGGAATGGCGCGGTTGGGTGAACAGCAGTGCCGGACCGCCGGCGCAGAGGCTTTTCTGGCAGAGTGTGGTGCTTTCAAGATGCGGGTCCACATCCTCGGTGACCCGCAGCAACTGACCTTGTTGTTCAAGATCGCGCAGAAAGTCGCGCAAATCGGCGTAGGCCATGGGGGCGTGCTGTGCTCACAAAATCGCGAGTATAGGGCAGCCCCGAAAGCTTCCTTTGCGCTAGATCAATTCTCCGGGTTATTTGCTGCGGTTGCCCAACAGGCGCTGGTAAAACGCCGCAGCTTCGCCCACGATGCCGCGCCGGAACAGCAGCACGCACACCACAAAAATCCCGCCCATGATGACGGTGACGAGGGAGCCCACCTTGTCGGCCAGCTGGTCCTCCAGCACCACGATGATGGAGGAACCCACGATGGGGCCCAGCACGGTACCGATGCCGCCCAGGATGGTCATCAGCACCACTTCGCCGGACATGTGCCAGTGCGCGTCGGTAAGCGAGGCAAACTTGAACACCAGCATCTTGAGGGCCCCCGCCAGCCCGGCCAGGCCCGTGGACAGCACGAACGCCAGCAGCTTGTAGCGTGCCACGTCGTACCCCAGCGAAATGGCGCGCGGCTCGTTTTCGCGAATGGCCTTCAACACCTGCCCGAAGGGGGAGTGAATGGTGCGGTAGATCAGGGCAAAGGCCAGTACGGAAAACCCCAGGATGACGTAGTAGAGCGTGAGGTCATCGGAGAGGTCGAGGCCGGCAAAAGTCCCGCGCGGTACGCCCTGCAGGCCATCTTCGCCCCCCGTCTGGGGCAGTTGCAGGCAGATGAAATACACCATCTGCGCCATGGCCAGCGTGATCATCGCAAAGTAGATGCCCTGGCGGCGAATGGCCAGCAGGCCCACGATGCTGCCCATCAGGGCTGCACCCAGCGTGCCGGCCAGGAGCGCAGCCCATACCGGCCAGGTCATGTCGCGAATGAGGTAACCCGCCACGTAGGCGGCACTGCCAAAGAACGCGGCATGACCGAAGGACAGCAGCCCCGTGTAGCCCAGCAGCAAATTGAAGGCGCTGGCGAAAATGACAAAGCACAACACTTTCATCAGCAACACGGGATAGAGCACGGTGGGGGCCACGATGAAGGCCAACAGCACCAGTCCGAACATCAATCGGCGCATCATTTTTCCCGTCCAAAAAGGCCAGCCGGGCGGATGATCAGCACAATGGCCATGATCACGAATACCACGGTGGCGGAGGCTTCCGGATAAAACACTTTGGCCAGGCCCTCAACCAGTCCCAGCATCAGCCCGGTAACGATGGCCCCCAGGATGGAGCCCATGCCGCCAATTACCACCACGGCAAATACCACGATGATGAGGTTTGACCCCATCAGGGGGCTTACCTGAAAAATAGGTGCGGCCATGACGCCGGCGAGTGCGGCAAGCGCGACACCAAAGCCGTAGGTCAGCATGATCATGAGCGGCACGTTGACGCCAAAGGCCTGAGTCAACTGCGGGTTTTCGGTGGCGGCGCGCAGATAGGAGCCCAGACGGGTTTTTTCGATGACCAGCCAGGTGGCAAAACAGACCAGGGTGGACGCTCCGATCACCCACACCCGGTACTTGGGCAAGGACATGAATCCCAGGTTGATGGCCCCCGTCAGGACTTCAGGCACTTCGTAGGTTTCGCCGCTCACGCCAAACTGGTCCCGAAAAAGCCCTTCTATGATGAGGGCAAGACCAAAGGTCAGCAGCAAACCGTACAGGTGGTCCAGACGATACAGGCGTTGCAGCAACAGGCGTTCGATGATGATGCCAAAGGCACCCACAAGCAGGGGGGCCAGCAGCAGGGCGCCAAAATAGCCCACCCCGAAATAGGTCAACAGCATCCAGGAGGCGAAGGCACCCATCATGTAGAGGGCCCCATGGGCAAAGTTGATGATGTTGAGCATGCCAAAAATGATGGCCAGCCCCAGGCTCAACAGCGCGTAGAACGAGCCGTTGACCAAGCCCAGCACCAGCTGGCCCAGGAGGGCCAGCAGGGGAACGCCAAAAACCTCGGTCATTTCTTGATGAGGGGGCAGCGGGACTGGCTGAGAGGTTCAAACGCCTCGGCACCGGGAATGGTGGCGCGCACGTTGTAGTAGTCCCAGGGGTAATGCGAGTCGGCAGGTTTCTTGACCTGCATCAGAAACATGTCATGCTCCATCAGGCCATCATTCCGAATCTTGCCGTTTTTGGCAAAGAAGTCATTGACCGGCACTTTCTTCATTTGCGCCATGACCTTTTGCGTGTCGTCGGAATTGATAGCCTTCACAGCTTCCAGGTAATGGGTGATGGCGGAATAGAGGCCCGCTTGCACCATGGTGGGCATTTTCTTTTGGCGTTCGTAAAAGCGCTTGGACCAGGCCCGGGTTTCAGGATTCATGTCCCAATAGAACGCTTCGGTCAGATACATGCCTTGCGTGGCTTTCAGCCCCAGGCTGTTGATGTCGGTAATGAACATCAAAAGGCCAGCCAGCGTCTGTTTTGGGGTGATGCCAAATTCCGAGGCTTGTTTGACCGAGTTGATGGTATCGGCTCCGGCGTTGGCCAGCCCGATGACCTCGGCGCCCGAGGCTTGTGCCTTCAACAGGTAGGAGGAGAGGTCGGTGCTGGGAAAGGGGTGCCTGACCGAACCTAATACCTTGCCGCCGTTGGCCACAATGACGGCCGTCGTATCTTTCTCCAGGGATTGTCCAAAGGCATAGTCAGCCGTCAGGAAGTACCAGGTTTTGCCGCCTTGCTTGACCACTGCCTTGCCCGTGCCGTTGCCCGTGGCGTAGGTGTCATAGGCCCAATGCACGCTGACGTCGTTGCAATCTTCGTTGGTGATGCGCGAGGACCCAGCCCCGGTGATGAGGGCGATGCGGTTTTTTTCCTTGGCCACTTTCATGACTGCAAGGGCGGTGGAACTTGTCACCAGCTCGGTGACCACGTCCACCTGGCCGCGATCAAACCATTCGCGCGCCTTGTTGGAGGCAATGTCGCCCTTGTTCTGGTGGTCTGCCGAAACAAGTTCGACTTTGAATGAAGGCTTTTGCTTGGCGATGAAATCCTCCACAGCCATGTTGGCCGCCGTCACGGCGCCGGGACCGGCGAGGTCGGAGTAGGCACCCGACATGTCCGTCAGGACGCCGATGCGCACCACGTTGTCGGAGATTTCAGCGTGCGCGGCACCGCAGGCCATGGCAAGCGCCATGGCCGCAATGGCTGCAATGGGGCGAATCTGGAATCGGTTGGTTTTGGTTGTTTTCATTGAAAGGCTCCTCCAGCAGGTTATGGGCTCAGACACCCAACAGTCGATGCAGCGCTTCACTCTTTTCGGATAATTCATGCTGCGCAATTTCCATGCAGGGCCGCCCATGTTCCACCACGACCATGCGGTCCGCCAGGGGGGCGGCAAACCGGAAATTCTGTTCCACCAGCACGATCGTGTATCCCTGGGATTTGAGCAGGGTAATCACTTCGGCCAGGCGTTGTACGATGACCGGGGCGAGACCTTCGGAAATTTCGTCCAGCAACAATAGCCGGGCACCCGTGCGCAGGATGCGCGCCATGGCCAGCATCTGCTGCTCACCCCCGGACATGCGCGTGCCCTGGCTATGGCGCCGCTCCTTGAGGTTGGGAAAGAGCGTATAGATGTCATCGAGGGTCATGCCGCCGCTGGCCACCGTGGGGGGCATCAGCAGGTTTTCCTCGCAGGTGAGCGAAGCGTAGATGCCGCGCTCCTCGGGGCAGTAGCCAATTCCGACCTGGGCAATCCGGTGCGGTGCCATACGGATGGTTTCCACCCCATTGACCATGATCGAGCCGGTGCGCCGGCTGGTCAGCCCCATGATGGCCCGTAGCGTGGTGGTACGGCCTGCGCCGTTGCGCCCCAGCAGCGAGAGGCACTCGCCCCGGTTGACTGTGAAATCCATCCCGTGAAGAATGTGCGATTCCCCATAAAAAGCGTGCAACCCGGTCACCCGCAGGTATTCCACGCCGCTCATGCGGCCGTTCCCATGTAGGCCGTGATCACTTCGGGATGGTTTGAGATTTCACTGTAGTGCCCTTCCGCCAGGATGGCGCCCCGGGCCAGGACCGTGATGCGGTCCGAAATTTGCGAAACCACTTTCATGTTATGTTCCACCATCAGGATGGTGCGTTGGGCCGAGACGGATTTGATCAAGGCCATGACATGGTCCACGTCTTCATGGCCCATGCCCTGGGTGGGTTCGTCCAGCAACATCAGTTCCGGATCCTGGGCCAGCGTGGTGGCAATTTCCAGCGCGCGTTTCTGTCCATAGGGCAGCTCCACGGCGAGGCGCCTGGAGTAGGCTTCAAGACCCACCTGGGACAACAGTTCCAGAGCACGGGGATTGAGGGCGTCCAGGGATTTCTGGGAGCGCCAGAAATGAAAGCTGGTGCCCAGCATGCGCTGCAGGGCAATGCGGACGTTGTCCAGAACCGTCAAATGGGGAAAAACGGCTGAAATCTGGAACGAGCGCACCATGCCGCGTCGTGCCACTTCAACCGGGGTTTCGGCGGTGATATCGGTGCCGTTGTAAAAAATCTGGCCGGAGGTGGGTTCCAGAAACTTGGTCAGCAAGTTGAAGCAGGTGGTCTTGCCGGCGCCATTGGGGCCGATCAGGGCATGAATGGTGCCGCGCTCGACTTTTAAATGGACTCCGGAAACTGCCACGAAGCCCTTAAAGCTTTTGCTGAGATTGCGGGTTTCCAGGATTGTGTCGCGGGCAGGCGCTGTCATACCGTCGTTCGCATGAGACAAGCGGCGAGCATACCCGAAATGCGTCCAATTTTGTATAATGCTCGGTTTAACATATTCTTTTGATGTTCTTCATAGGGCTTGGCAATGGAAACTACGCAATCTAATTCGCTGGAACGTTCGCTGCAACTCGCGGTGCCCCTGTCCAAAGTGGACACCGAAGTGAAGGCACGCCTGAACAAGCTTTCCAGGACGGCTAAAATGCAGGGGTTCAGACCCGGCAAGGTTCCCATGAAAATGCTGATTCAGCAATATGGCTGGCAGGTTGAGCAGGATGCGCTGAATGAACTGGCCCAGCACAGCTTTGGAGATGCCGTTCGCGACCAGGGCCTGCGCGTTGCCGGCATGCCGCGATTTGAGCCCAAGGCCGCTCCGGCAGAGGGCACTTTCGAATTTACGGCCACCTTCGAAATTTACCCTGAAATCACCCTGGGCGACGTTTCGGGTGCAGTGATCCAGCGTCCAGTGACCGAAGTCACCGATGCGGATGTGAATCGGACCATCGACATCCTGCGACGCCAGCGCACGCAGTATGTAGAGGCGGAACGGCCTGCACAAAACGATGACCAGGTGACGCTCGACTTCGACGGCTTGCTCGACGGCCAGCCTTTTCCCGGTGGGCAGGCCAAGTCGCATCGGCTGGTGTTGGGCCAGGGGCAGTTTTTGCCCGACTTTGAGTCGCATGTGGTGGGGATGGAGGCCGGAGCTACCAAATCCTTCGAACTGACCTTCCCCGCGGACTATCATTCCGCAGACATGGCGGGCAAGACCGTTCGTTTTGATGTCATGCTTCATCAGGTGCAGACGCCCGTCCTGCCTGAAGTGGATGCCGAGTTTGCCCGTTCGGTGGGGGTGAAGGATGGCAACCTCGACACGCTGCGCGTTGAACTGCGCCAAAACCTGGAACGCGAAATGCGCCAGCGCATCAAGTCGCAGGTCAAGGAGCGGGTCATGGAGGTGCTGTTGGGCGCGACGGAAGTGGCGCTGCCCCGAGCCCTGGTGGCCCAGGAAATCAGCCGCATGCGTGATTCGGCTATTCGGGAGTTTGCCTCCCGCGCTGGGCAGCAGCCCGACATGACCCTGCCTGATCAGTTGTTTGAAGAACAGGCCCGCCGCCGGGTGGCGCTGGGGCTTATTTTGTCCGAATTGGTCATGAAGGAGAAACTGACGGCTCAGCCTGATCAAATTCGTGCCGTTATAGAAGATATGTCCGGCGCCTACGAACATCCTGAAGAGATCGTTCGTTGGTACTACCAGCAGCCCCAGCGGCTGCGTGAGGTCGAATCGCTGGTTCTGGAAGACAATGTGGTGGAGTGGGTTTGCGCACGCGCCAAAACCGAAGATTTGCCTACCCCGTTTGAACAACTGGCGGGTCAACGCTAAAAGGAATGCACATGAATGCACAGTGGAAGATGGATCCGCAAAACCTGGGGCTCGTTCCCATGGTGGTGGAGCAGAGCGGGCGGGGCGAGCGTGCCTACGATATTTTCTCGCGCCTCCTGAAAGAACGGGTCATTTTCCTGGTGGGACCCGTTACGGAAGATACGGCCAATCTGGTGGTTGCCCAGTTGCTGTTTCTGGAGTCTGAAAATCCTGACAAGGACATCAGCCTGTACATCAATTCGCCGGGAGGTTCGGTTTCTGCCGGCCTTGCCATTTATGACACCATGCAGTTCATCAAGGCTGACGTCAGCACCACCTGCATCGGCATTGCTGCCAGCATGGGGGCATTTCTGCTTTCTGCCGGAGCCAAGGGCAAGCGTTACTCGTTGCCCAACTCCCGCGTCATGATTCACCAACCCTCTGGTGGCGCTTCCGGACAGGCCTCGGACATCGAGATCCAGGCCAAGGAAATTCTTTACCTGCGCCGGCAACTCAACGAGATGATGAGCCGTCATACGGGTCAACCCATAGAAATCATTGAGAAGGATACCGACCGCGATAATTTCATGAGTGCAGAGGAAGCGCGCCAGTACGGTTTGATCGACCGGGTGCTGACGACGCGCGCCGAAGCCGCATCGTGATGTCTGGGGCAGAAAGGGTTAAACTGACCCCGTAGGATCGGAAATTCGGGTGTTTGTTTGTCAGGTGTTTGTTTGAAGGAATCGTGTCCATGACAGAAAAAGCCAGCAACGAGAAGTTGCTCTATTGTTCCTTCTGTGGAAAAAGCCAGCATGAAGTTCGCAAGCTGATTGCGGGCCCCTCGGTCTTCATTTGTGACGAGTGCATCGAACTGTGTAATGACATCATCCGTGAAGAAATTCAGGGTGCTGAAGTCAAGAATGTCAAAACCGAACTGCCTTCGCCCCAGGAAATTGCCGAAATCCTCGATCAGTATGTGATCGACCAGACCCAAGCCAAAAAGATACTGGCTGTTGCGGTCTACAATCACTACAAGCGCCTGCGCAATCAAAGCAAGGATCGGGACATAGAGCTTGCCAAGAGCAATATCCTCCTGATCGGCCCCACGGGGTCTGGAAAAACGCTGCTGGCACAGACGCTGGCGCGCTTGCTCAATGTGCCTTTCGTAATAGCTGATGCTACCACCCTGACCGAGGCGGGTTATGTGGGTGAGGATGTGGAAAACATCATCCAGAAGCTGTTACAGAAGTGCGACTACGATGTGGAGAAGGCGCAGCGCGGCATCGTGTACATTGACGAAATCGACAAGATTTCTCGCAAGTCGGATAACCCCTCCATCACCCGTGACGTCTCTGGTGAAGGGGTGCAGCAGGCGCTGCTCAAGCTGATCGAAGGCACCGTGGCTTCCGTGCCTCCCCAGGGCGGGCGCAAGCATCCCAATCAGGAGTTTGTCCAGGTAGACACCACCAATATTCTCTTTATTTGCGGTGGCGCTTTTGGCGGGCTCGACAAGGTCATCCGCGATCGTTCCGATCGCGGTGGCATCGGCTTTGGCGCTGAGGTGGTCAGCCGGGATGGTCGCGATGCCAACCAGGTGCTATCGGGCGTCGAACCCGAAGACTTGATCAAGTTTGGTTTGATCCCGGAATTTGTGGGACGACTGCCGGTGGTGGCCACGCTGGAAGAGCTCCATGAAGATGCTTTGGTGCGAATTCTCACGGAGCCGCGCAATGCACTGACGCGCCAGTATCAGAAACTCTTTTCCATGGAAAATGTCGAACTCGAGTTCCGTCCAAATGCCTTGCGTGCCATCGCCAAAAAAGCATTGGCCCGCAAGACCGGCGCTCGGGGACTGCGTTCCATCATCGAGCATGTGCTGCTCAACACCATGTTTGAGCTGCCCTCCTTGCAAAACGTGACCAAAGTGGTCATTGACGAAGGTTGTATTACCGCCGAGGCACCGCCACTGTTGATTTACGCCGATCAGCACAAGGTTGCCGGCGTTTGAGGTCGGGGGGCCTTTCTCCATTGAAATCCTGGAAAAAGGCCCCACATAAGCAGCAACCCCAATTTTGCGAGACCCCTCATGACCTCAATTTTCGAATCAAACCAAGAACCTGTGCAATTGCCCCTGCTGCCGCTGCGGGACGTCGTGGTGTTTCCGCACATGGTGATTCCGCTCTTCGTGGGGCGTCAAAAATCCATCAAGGCACTGGAAACCGCGATGGAGACGGGGAAGAACATCCTGTTGGTGGCCCAGAAGTCTGCGGCCAACGACGAACCCAAGCCCGAAGAGTTGTATGGGGTGGGCAGCGTGGCCAGTATCCTGCAGATGCTCAAACTGCCCGATGGCACCGTCAAAGTCCTTGTGGAAGGTTCTGAACGAGCAAAAATCGTCAGCGTTGCCGACGTTAAAACCCATTTTGTGGGCGATGCGGAAGGCATTCCGTCTCCTGGCAGTACGCATCCTGAAATCGAGGCCATGCGACGCACCCTGCTGACCCAGTTTGACCAGTTCGTCAAACTCAACAAAAAAATCCCTCCGGAAGTGCTGACTTCCTTTTCCAACATCGACGACGCGGGTCGTCTGGCCGACACCATCGCCGCCCACCTGCCACTCAAGTTGGAACAGAAGCAGCAGATTCTGGAAATGTTCGACGTCAAGGAACGGTTTGAGCATCTGCTCGCTGTCCTCGAAAGTGAAATCGACATTCTCCAGGTGGAGAAGCGCATCCGTGGGCGTGTGAAGCGCCAGATGGAGAAGAGCCAGCGCGAGTACTACCTCAACGAACAGGTCAAGGCCATCCAGAAGGAATTGGGCGACAGCGAAGAGGGCGCCGACCTTGAAGAGCTTGAAAAAAAGATCAAAAACGCGCACATGCCCAAGGAGGCCAGAACCAAGGCTGATGCAGAATTCAAGAAGCTGCGCCTGATGTCACCCATGTCGGCCGAAGCTACGGTGGTGCGCAACTATATCGATGCCCTGGTGGGGCTGCCCTGGAAGAAGAAAACCCGGGTCAGCAACGATCTGGGTGCCTGCGAACGCATTCTTGACGAAGATCACTACGGGCTCGACAAGGTCAAGGAACGCATCGTCGAATATCTCGCAGTGCAAAGCCGTGTCGAGAAGGTCAAGGCACCGATCCTGTGTCTGGTAGGCCCGCCTGGGGTGGGCAAGACCTCGCTTGGCCAATCCATTGCGCGTGCGACCAACCGCAAGTTTGTGCGCATGGCCCTGGGTGGCGTGCGCGATGAGGCAGAGATTCGCGGTCACCGTCGCACTTACATCGGTTCCATGCCCGGCAAGATCCTTCAAAACATGACCAAGGTGGGCGTGCGCAACCCGCTCTTCCTGCTGGACGAAGTGGACAAGCTCGGCCAGGATTTTCGCGGCGATCCGTCTTCAGCCCTGCTGGAGGTACTCGATCCCGAACAAAACCACACCTTCATCGACCACTATGTAGAGGTTGAATACGACCTCTCGGACGTGATGTTTGTGGCCACGGCCAATACCTTGAACATCCCGGCGCCGCTTCTGGACCGGATGGAAGTAATTCGCCTGGCAGGCTACACCGAAGACGAGAAGATCAACATTGCCCGGCAGTACCTGCTGCCCAAACAGCTGAAGGCCAACGGGCTCAAGGACAATGAAATCTCGGTTACCGAGTCGGCCCTGCGTGACGTTGTGCAGTATTACACGCGCGAAGCGGGGGTGCGGGCCATGGATCGCGAAATTGCCAAGATCTGTCGCAAGGTGGTCAAGGCACTGCTGCTTTCCAATAAGCCTGCCAAAGTGACGGTGTCGTCGCGCAATCTGGAAAAGTATCTGGGTGTGCGTCGTTACACCTTTGGCATCGCCGAAAAGACCAATCAGGTGGGGCAGGTTACAGGCCTGGCCTGGACGGAGGTGGGCGGCGAATTGCTGACCATCGAGGCGGCCAAGCTGCCAGGCAAGGGCAAGATGACCACAACGGGCAAACTGGGGGATGTGATGCAGGAATCTATCCAGGCAGCGCTGAGTGTGGTGCGAAGTCGTGCCCGAAACCTCGGTATTGCGGACGATTTTTACGAGAAGTCCGACATCCATATTCACCTGCCTGAAGGCGCCACGCCCAAGGATGGCCCCAGTGCAGGCATCGCCATTGCAACGGCCATGGTTTCCGTCCTCACCGGCATTCCAGTGCGGGCTGATGTGGCCATGACCGGTGAAATCACGCTGCGAGGCGAGGTTCTGCCCATCGGTGGATTGAAGGAAAAACTGCTGGCAGCGCATCGTGGTGGCATTAAAACGGTCTTGATCCCTGAAGAGAACACCAAGGATCTCGTTGAAATTCCTGAGAACATCAAGAACAAACTGGATTTGCATCCAGTGAAGTGGATCGACCAGGTGCTGACCTTTGCACTCGAACGCATGCCGACGCCCGCAGACCCGCTTGAAGTGGCCAAGTTGCCTGCACCGATTGCCGATGCAACGACCGGCTCGCCGATCAAGCATTAGCGGGGCTTTCAGCGTCAAAAAGTGGTTGACACCGAATCCTTTGCCTCTTATAAAGAGCGACGCGCGTCGAAATCTTGCCACACGCGTCGATTTTCGGACGAGTGTTTACTCGTCTTTGCACCAACTAAAACAAGGGGAATCCAGGTGAACAAGACTGAACTAATTGATCAAATTGCTGATGCAGCAGATATTTCCAAAGCAGCTGCGGGTCGTGCCTTGGATGGGGCGATCGCTGCTGTGAAGACCGCACTGAAAAAGGGCGGCCAAGTGACCCTGGTGGGTTTTGGTACATTCTATGTGGGCAAGCGTGCCGCCCGTAGCGGTCGCAATCCCCGTACTGGTGCCACAATCAAGATCAAGGCAGCAAAAGTTCCGAAGTTCCGTGCTGGTAAAGCGCTCAAGGATGCGATAAACTAGCGGACTTTGTTGGGTGCTTAGCTCAGTTGGTAGAGCGTCGCCCTTACAAGGCGAATGTCGGGGGTTCGAACCCCTCAGCACCCACCAGTGCAAAAAGCCCTCAGGGCAGGTATTCGTGCAGTAAGCAGTTCTGGAGTGGTAGTTCAGTTGGTTAGAATACCGGCCTGTCACGCCGGGGGTCGCGGGTTCGAGTCCCGTCCACTCCGCCAATCATTTGGAAGCCGTTGAGAAATCAACGGCTTTTTTCTTATGCGCACGATTCATGCTCCACCCCAGGACATGTTAGACTTCACGACGTTTTTTTGATGGTGGCCCGTCATGCTTGAAAAATTCCGTGTCATGTCACAAACCTGGGTGGCCAAGGTCATTCTGGCGCTCATCACCATTCCATTTGCCCTCTTTGGCCTGGAATATTACTTTCGCCAGTCCAGTGGGGGAGCCGACACGGTCGCCAAGGTGGATGGCTACGCCATCACCCAGGCCGAGTTCGCCGAAAACCTGCGCAACCAGCTGGAGCGAATGCAGGCGGGCCTGCGCGATGCGCGAATCGATCCTGCGGCGCTTGAAACGCCCGAGTTGCGTCGCGAAGCGCTGGCAGGCTTGGTCAACCGCCATTTGCTTGCGGCTTATGCCGATCGGGTCAGGCTGACTGTTCCAGACAACTTGCTGGTCAATGAAATTTCCCAGGTGGAGGCTTTTCAGGACGACGGCAAGTTCTCCCAGGCACGCTACGAAGAAATCCTGCGCTCCAGGGGGCTGACACCTGCGGTTTTTGAATCCCGCTTGCGGGACGATCTCAAGGTCCAGTTGGTACAGGAATCGCTCGCCACCACTCAATGGGTACCCCAGGTTGCGGTGGATGCCTTCCTGACCCTCAACGACCAAACACGCGAATTGTCCGTGGCCGAAATTCCCTTGAGTGCCTTCCTGGGGCAGGTCAAGATCGATGACAGCACAATCAGGCAGTACTACGATGCCCACCAGGATCGCTTCACGGTGCCAGAGCGCGTCAAAGTGCAGTACCTGGTACTCGCAACCGATCCGCTTGCCCAGGACGTCGTGGTGACCCCGGAGGAGATCGCCAAGGCCTATTCTGACCCCGCCAATCAGGCCCGCTGGAGCGGAGCCGAAACACGCCGGGCCAGCCATATCCTGATCACCGTACCTCCCAAGGCCAGCGATGCACAGCGCAGCGCAGCTCGGGAGCAGGCGCAAAAGTTACTGGAGCAGGTCCAGGCCCATCCGGACCAGTTCGCCGCACTTGCCAAACAATATTCGCAAGATCCAGGTTCAGCCCCCCAGGGGGGTGACCTTGGGTATTTTGGGCGAGGGGCCATGGCGGCGCCTTTCGAGACAGCTGTTTTCGGCATGAAGCCGGGCGCCATCCAGGGGCCGGTGGAAACCGAATTCGGTTTCCACATCATCAAGCTCACCGACGTCAAAGCTGCCAAAGGGCGTACCCTTGCCGAAGCCACGCCGCAATTGACGCAGGAGCTTCGCAAGCAGCGTGCGGCGCAACGCTTTGCCGAGGCAGCCGAAAGTTTCAGCAATCTGGTCTATGAGCAATCCACGTCGCTGAAACCTGCGGCCGATAAACTGAAACTGACGATCAAGGATTCCGGCTGGATCACTCGTGGCGGGGCAGTGGACGCACCGTTACTCAACAACCCGAAATTGTTGAATGCCCTGTTTGCCACGGAATCGATTCAGGATGGGCGTAATACCCAGGCCATCGAAGTGGCTCCCGGCACCCTGGTAGCGGCGCATGTGGTGGCCCATGAGCCTGCTGTTGCCCGACCCTACGCCGAGGTCAAGGATGCGATTGGGCAGATGTTGCAGCGGGAAGAGGCGGCCAAGCGGGCGCGCCAGGATGGTGAGGCGCGCCTTGCAGACCTCAGGGCGGGTAAAACGGTAGCAATGCCCTGGTCCCCGACACGGCAGCTGACGCGCCAGGTGGCTTTGGCCAGTGGCTTGTCACCCATGGTGGTGACGCCGGCATTCCAAGTGAGCGCCACCCACTTGCCGGCCTATACCGGGGCCGCGATTCCCTCTGGTAGTTACATCCTGGTGCGCGTGACGCAGGTGACCCCTGGAAATCCTGAGGATGCCACCAAGCGTAAACAGGCCGAGGCAGGCCTCACGCGCGCCTACGGCGACGCCACCATGTCGGGCTTCATGGCCGGGTTGCGGAAGACCGCCGATGTTCGGCTAATCAACAAAGCGGTGCTGGAAGGCAACAAAAACAATAATTAGCCTGCCATTCCGGGCACGGTGGTTGAGAAGCCGGAGTCCACATGGACGATTTCGCCCGTAATGCCGGAGGCGAGGTCGCTGCACAGAAAGGCCGCCACATTGCCCACTTCGTCGATAGTGACGTTGCGGCGCATGGGGGAGGTGGCCTCCACATAATTCAGGATCTTTCCAAACTCGCCAATGCCGGCGGCAGCCAGTGTTTTGATGGGGCCGGCGGAGATGCCGTTGACGCGAATGCCGCGGGGCCCCAGGCTATGGGCCATGTAGCGCACGTTGGCTTCAAGGCTTGCTTTGGCAAGACCCATGACATTGTAGTTTGTGACCGATTTTTCGGCGCCCAGGTAGGACAGGGTGACGAGCGCGCCCTTGCGTCCGGTCATTAGGGGTGCCCCCGCTTTGGCCAACGCGGCAAAACTGTAGGAGCTCACGTCGTGGGCAATCCTGAAACTTTCCCGGGTGACGGCGTCGAGGTATTCTCCGGACAGTGCCTCGCGAGGCGCAAAGGCAATGGAGTGGACGATGCCATCCAGACCCTCCCAGGCCTGGCCCAGGGACTTGAACAATGCATCGATTTCGGCATCGCTCGAGACGTCGCAGGGCAGAACGAGCTTGACGTCCAGTTCTTCGGCCAGCTTCTCAACCCGTACCCGCACAGCCTCACCTTGATAGGTCAGGGCAAGCGTGGCGCCCTCGCGTTGCATGGCCTTGGCAATGCCCCAGGCAATGGAACGGTTGCTCAAGAGCCCGGCGATCAAAATATTTTTGTTGGCAAGAAATCCCATGAGGTCTCCTTTTGATTTGCCCGGTATGATAAACCATATGGGGCGACTCCTCTTATTTCTGTTGAGTTTGTGGATGTTGGGTGCCGGGGCAGCCACGCCCGAAAAGGTTCTGCATCTGGAGCTTTCCGCTGCTGAAACCGGGTTTGATCCCGTCATGACCTCCGACCTCAACACGGCCTCCATCGAGCAACAACTGTTTGAATCCTTGTTGACCTATGACTACCTGGCCCGTCCGGTCAAACTGATCCCCCGCCTTGCCGCAGCCATGCCCACCGTCACGGACCAGGGCAGGACCTGGGTGTTTGGCTTGAAGCGCGGGGTCTATTTTTCACCCGATCCGGTGTTTAAGGGTCAGAAGCGTGAGGTCACGGCGCAGGATGTGGTGTACACCCTGATGCGCTTCATGGATCCCAAAAATCGCTCGCCCTATAAGTTTCTGGTGGAGGGCAGGATCATGGGCCTCGACGAGTTGGGAGAGGCCGCCCGCAGTACAGGGCACTTCAATTACGATGCCAAAATTCCCGGGCTCGAAGTCCTGGATCGTTATACCCTGAAGATTCGCCTCAAAACCACGGATTACAATTTTTCCCATGCCATGGCGCAGCCCATGTACGGTATCGTGGCGCGCGAAGTCATCGAGGGCTATGCGGGTGACACGGCCTCGCATCCCGTGGGCACCGGCCCCTACCGTCTGGCGCGCTGGACCCGCTCGTCCTTGATGGTGCTGGAGCGCAATCCCAATTTCAGGCACGAGATCTGGGACTTTGATCCAGGCTCCGACCCTGAAAGCCAGCGCATTGTGGCACAGATGCGAGGCAAGACCATTCCCCAAATTGACAGGGTCGAGATTCAGGTCATCGAGGAATCACAATCTGCCTGGCTCAGTTTCGGCAAGGGAGAGCTCGACATGATCGGCCTTGCCGGCCAGTTTGCCCCCATAGCGCTGCATGGTGCCCGCCTCAAACCCGCGCTTGCGCAACGCGGCATCCGCCTCGACCGCATCAGCGATCCTTCGATTGCCTACTACTTCATCAACCAGCAGGATCCGCAGTTGGGGGGCATGAGCAAGGAAAGGATCGCTCTGCGCCGTGCCATATTCATGGCACAGAACGATGAGGAGATGATTCGGGTGATTCACAAAGGGCAAGCCGTGCGAAATGCCTACCCAATCCCCGAAGGAGTGGCAGGTGCCGACCCCGGTTACAGAAGCCTGCTCGACTTTAATCCGGGTGAGGCCAACCTCCTGCTCGACCGCATGGGGTACGCCAAAGGTGCGGACGGATACCGACGCCAGCCGGATGGCAGTCCGCTTGCGGTGCGCTACACTTCGAGCCTGTCATCCCAGGATCGGGAACTTGACGAGATGATGAAAAAGGCCCTGGATCGCCTGTCGATCCGGTTTGAAAGCGAGAAGCTCAAGTTTCCGGAAATCCTCAAGGCGGAGCGTCAGTGCAGGGTGCAGATCCGTCTGTCTGCCTGGATTGCGGACTATCCCGATGGCGATAACTTCATGCAGCTTTGGTATGGTCCGCATACTCATGAAAACAACGGTTCATGCTATCAGGATCCGGTGTGGGACCGCCTTTATGAAAAATCGCTGACCATGCCAGACTCGCCAGAGCGTGATGCGATCTATCACCAACTCGCGCGTTTGCTGGAACTGAACGGCGTTACCAAGGTCAGCACCACGCATATTCGCAACGTGCTGTTCCAGCCGTGGGTGATCGGATTCAAGGCTCATCCCATCCTGCCCTCGGTGTGGTCACTGCTGGATATCGACGTCAACAGGGTGCCCCAGCCATGAACCTTGCGGCATTTCTCTTCCGGCGCTTGTGGCAAATGATTCCAACCATGCTGGGCGTAGTCCTGCTGGTGTTCTTGCTGTTCAACTGGGTAGGCGGCGACCCGGCCTATGTTCTGGCTGGCAAAATGGCCAACCCGGATGACATCGCCAACATCCGGCACCAGTTGGGAGTGGATCGCCCCCTCTGGGAACAGTTGCTGATATTTGTGCGCCAGATCGTAACAGGTGATTTTGGCAACAGTTGGGCCACGCGCGAACCCGTCTCCGAAATTTTCAGGACGCGCCTCGGTCCATCGCTGGTGCTGCTGGTGCCGATGCTGGTGCTGGAAACGTTCGTGGCCATCGTGGTGGCTCTTGCCGTGGCGGCGCTGCGCGGCTCGGTACTGGACCGCACCTTGATGGTGACGAGCACGGTGATGATGTCCATCAGCCTTCTCATCTACATCATCGTGGGGCAATACGTGTTCGCCTCACTGCTGGGATGGTTTCCCGTCAAGGGGTGGAGCGACCATCTGTGGCGCAACCTCACCACCTACGCTGTCCTGCCCATCCTGTTGGGGCTGATGGTGAGCGTCGCACCCTCGGTACGGCTCTACCGTACCTTTATCCTGGATGAGGTTGGCCAGGATTATGTGCGCACGGCCCGCGCCAAGGGACTTTCTGAGCGACGCATCCTGTTGGTCCATGTGCTGCGCAATGCCGCCATTCCCATCGTCACCAACGTATTGATGGGGCTGCCCGCGCTGTTGACTGGCGCTTTTCTGCTGGAGCGTTTTTTTGCCATTCCAGGCATTGGTCGGGAAATCATCATGGCGGTGGAGCGCAGCGACTTTCCCATCATCAAGGCGGCCACCGTCTATGTGGCCATGGCCACGTTGCTGGCCAATCTGTTGGGAGATCTCCTCTATCGGGCGCTTGATCCGAGGGTCCATTTCGAATGAGCGCCATGACCCCTGAACCTTCCGCGGGGCTCTGGACGCTGGCCTGGAGGCGGTTGCAGCGCGACCGGGTGGGCATGACGGCGCTCATCGTGGTGGGCTGCTACCTGCTTGTGGTGCTCCTGGCGCTCATGGGTTGGGTGGCCACCGATTGGACCCGGGAGGTGGGCGTGAATTATGCCCCTCCGGTGTTTATGGCTGATGACCAGGACGAGACTGCGCAGCCTTCGCGGGTTGAGCAAGGCCCCTCGGGTCCGATACCGCTTTATGGGTTGCAGGATCCCCTGGCTGCAGAGCTTGCTGCCATTCGGGCGCGGCATCCGGGCGCACAGGTTTTTACCGAGGCGCCGCGCCGGTTGTCACTGCCCCTGGGCGGCGACAAATGGGGGCATGACGTATTGACCAAGGTCATCAAGGGCAGTGAAACCTCGATTCTGGTGGGATTGGTGGCCGCGGTGCTCGCCACCCTGTTGGGGACCGTGATGGGGGCGGTGGCAGGGTACTTCGGGCGCTGGATGGATGATGCCCTCAACTGGTTGTACGGCGTATTTACGGCCATACCGTATCTGTTGCTGGTATTTGCCATCGCGGCTGTGCTGCAGCAAAAGGGGGTTGTGACCCTCGTTCTGATTCTGGGGCTGACGGGCTGGACGGGGGTGTTTCGCCTGGTGCGGGCCGAGTATCTCAAACACAAAACCCGCGAGTACGTGCTGGCTGCTGGTGCCATGGGCGCGTCACATGCGCGGCGCATGTTCATCCATATCCTCCCCAACACAAGTCATGTCATCCTGGTGCAGCTTTCCCAGAACGTGGTCGGATTTATCAAGTCCGAGGTCATCTTGAGTTTTCTGGGATTTGGCGTGCCGGTGGATGTGGTCTCATGGGGCAGCATGCTCAACGAAGCCCAGAATGAACTGATTTTGGGAAAATGGTGGCAGCTTGCCGCAGCCGGGGTGGCCATGGCGATTCTCGTCACGGCCTTTAGCATGCTGACCGACGCGTTGCGCGACGCGCTCGATCCCAAGCTCAGGTACTGAGCGCGAGGAGGCCCGATGCTGCTCAGTGTTAGCGATTTGCGAATCGATTTTCAGGTCAGCCGTGAGGAGCGATTCACCGCGGTGAACGGAGTCAGCTTTGATTTACCCGAGCGCACCACCCTGGCGCTCGTGGGCGAGTCGGGTAGCGGCAAGTCGGTGACGGCGCTCTCCATTCTGGGGCTTTTACCGAAGTCGCTGGCGCATGTGGCCCCTGGCAGCAGTATTCTGTGGAACGATCAGAATATCCTGGGTTTTGATGATACCCGACTGCGCACCTTGCGCGGCAAGGAAATCGGCATCATTTTTCAGGAGCCCATGAGTTCGCTCAACCCGGTGCTTTCCATTGGTATGCAGTTGATGGAGGGATTGCGCCTGCACTTTGGATTGTCGCGTCGACAGGCGCGTCATCGTGCGCTCGAACTGCTTGCGGAGGTAGGTATAGCAAACCCGGAGCGCCGACTGAACGACTATCCGCACCAGCTCTCTGGCGGTCAGCAGCAACGTGTCATGATTGCCATGGCCATCAGCTGTCAGCCGCGCCTCCTGATTGCCGATGAACCCACCACGGCCCTGGACGTGACCATTCAGCGCCAGATCCTGGATTTGATTGCCGACCTTCAGCATCGCCATTCCATGGCTGTGCTGTTCATCACCCATGATCTTGCACTGGTGTCTGAAATAGCCACCCAAATCGTGGTGATGAAACAAGGTGTGGTTCGCGAGGCGGGTCCGCTGCGACAGGTCTTTGACGCACCTCAGGACGCCTACACTCGAGCCTTGTTGGCCTGCCGCCCGCCTTTGGGCGAGCGGCCGCATCGGCTGCGGGTCATCGAGGATTTCATGGGAGAAGGCCACGATGGTGTAGAGCGCAAGGTTCGCAAACGCGGGGTCAGCCCCGAGGATGAGATCATTCTGGAGGTGCGTGACCTATGCAAGGACTTCATGATAAACGAGGGCTTTTGGCACAAGCGTCCATTTCATGCGGTTAAGGGCGCATCATTGCGCCTTGCGAGGGGCAAGACGGTGGGTATCGTGGGCGAGTCCGGCTCCGGGAAAACCACCCTGGGACTCACTATTGCCGGGTTGCTCGGTGCTGATGGCGGCGAGATCATTTTTTCAGGTCACAACCTGTGTCAGCCCGGCAGCGTGGATTCCATGGCTTTGAGGCGGCGCATCCAGATCGTGTTCCAGAATCCTTACGCTTCCCTCAATCCACGATTTACAGTGGGTGATATTCTGACAGAGCCCCTGTTGCTGCATGGTATTGGACGCAATGCCGCTGCACGCTTGGCCCTGGCGCGCGACCTGCTGCAGCGGGTGGGGTTGCCCCAGGACGCCCTGCAGCGTTATCCCCATGAGTTTTCGGGCGGTCAGCGTCAGCGCATTGCCATCGCCCGTTGCCTTACGGTGAAACCGGAAATCCTGATTTGCGATGAATCCGTGTCGGCGCTCGATGTTTCAGTGCAAGCCCAGGTGCTCAACCTGCTGCAGGACTTGCAAGACGAATTTCAGATGAGTTATCTGTTCATTTCCCACGATCTCGCCGTAGTCCATTACATGTCGGATCAGGTGCTGGTCATGCATGACGGGGCCGTGGTGGAATCGGGCGATGCGGACGGGATATACGCACATCCGCAACATCCCTATACCCGCCGGTTGTTGTCGGCCATTCCCAGAGGCGTCTGATTACTTCTGCTGGGGCTGGGACGGTTTCTTTGCGGCGGGCTTCTTTGCCGAATGGGCAGTGGTCGATGCCTTGGCTTTACCGCCGGGCTTTGCCGCCTTGGACTTGTGGTTTCCCTTCCTGGAATGCCTGGAACGCGCGGGTGGCGCCGGGGGAGAAAAGTCGGACTCTGGCTTGCCGTCCAGTTCAAGGGGCCCGCTCGGAGCGCCTGATTTGTCCGGAACCAGAATGGTGCCACCCCCGGCCACTTTCTTGTTGCTGGCAATGCCATTGATGCGTTTGAGCTCTTCACTGGAAAGTCCGTACTGGCTTGCCACCTTGTCGAGTGGTTCACCGCGCCGCAGGTGATGGGTCTTCCAGGACAGCAGCTTGACGTTGGGATCTTCCAGGCGCGCTACGAACCGGTCAGCAACGCCGGCAGGTACCAAAATGGTTTTTTCCCGATTGAAGTCCAGACTGATGACGGGGCGATTGAATCCGGGATTGAGCATCAGGAATTCTTCCGAGCTCATTTCTGCAAATTGGGCGGCAATCTTGGTGTCGAGTTTCTTGCGCGTGGTCACTGCTGCGAAGTAGGGTTCATCCGGAACGGGAGCCAAACTCAGGCCATAACGCTCGGGTTCCAGGACAATGGCCTTGGCTGCCAGTAGCTTGGGCACGTAGTTGCGGGTCTCGTCCGGCAAGTTGAGGCTTTGGTAATCAGTGGGGCGGTTATGGGCGATGTTATAGGCTATTTCCCGCCGGATTTTTCCTTCGCCACAGTTATAACCGGCAAGGGCGAGTTCCCAGGAACCAAACTCGTCGTAGAGCTTTTGCAGGTAATCCAGTGCGCTGTAAGTGGCTGCCACTACGTCCTTGCGTCCGTCGTACCACCAGTCCTGTTGCAGGCCAAAGATGCGGCCGGTGGAGGGAATGAATTGCCACATGCCCGAAGCCTGGCTGCGGGACAGGGCATGGGGATTGAACGCACTTTCCACAATGGGCAGCAGGGCAATTTCCATGGGCATGCCGCGTCGTTGTACCTCTTCCACGATGAAGTAGAGGTAGCGGCGGCTGCGTTCCACGGTACGCTCCACATAGTCAGGACGCGCTGCAAACCAGGCCACTTGTCGATAGACCAGGCGGTCGTCGGGGAGCGGATCCATTGCAAAGCCATCGCGAATGCGATCCCACAAATCGAAAGGCGTGATGGGCAGGGTGCGCTCGGCCAAAAGTTGGGCAGACGTAGCGCCCTGCGTTGTCCCCTGCGTTGCCCCGGCAGCAGGGACGGCGGGCGCAACCAATACGGGCTCGGTTTCTGAGGGCGCAGCTTTTGCTGTGGTCACCGTTTCTGCAGCGCAGAACAGCGGCAGCACCATCAGCAAGCTGGTCGTGAGAAGTTGCGGCAGTTTCAAGTGTAGGGTCAGAATGTGTTTTTCCATTGCCGCAGGGCTGCGAACACGGCAATGGCGTCGGCAGGGTGCGTTCCTGTGTGGGACTCGATGGCCTGAGCGATGGCAGGAACCCTGCAGCGCAGGAAGGGATTGGTCGTTTTTTCCAGGGCAAGCGTGCTGGGTACGGTCGGTTTTCCCTGGCGGCGGGTATCGGTGGCGGCAATGGCGCGTTGATACAGTTGAAGATTATCAGGTTCTACGGCCTGGGCAAATGCAATGTTGGACAAGGTGTACTCGTGGGCACAGTAAACCGCCGTATTCTCCGGAAGTGCAGCGAGCTTGTCCAATGAATCGAACATTTGCGCAGGCGTTCCTTCAAAAACCCGACCGCATCCGCAGGCAAACAGGGTGTCTCCGCAAAACAGCCGGTCTTCCCCAAAATAGGCGATATGCCCCGCTGTATGCCCGGGCACGTCGATGACCCGCAGGACCATGCCCAGATGAGGAAGCGTAATGGAATCGGGCTCACCCAGTCGTTGCGTCACGTACTCGATGTCCTCATTGCGCGGTCCGAAGACAGGGACTGCAGCCAGCTCCCGCAATTGGGAAAGGCCGTCCACGTGATCGGAATGGTGGTGGGTGATCAGTATGGCGGCAAGGGTTAATTGCCGATCCTGCAGAAACCGCAGAACGGGGGCGGCATCACCCGGATCCACCACGGCGGCATGGCGATCATCGTGGATGATCCAGATGTAGTTGTCCTTGAAGGCGGGAATCCCGCTGACCTGGATTCTGTTTGGCATGGATTGCTCTTAATGAACCGGTTTGGACTACAATTCTGGCATGGCTGACGCAACCTTGCACGACTGGCTTCAAACGCCCTTGGGGACTTATGTGCTCCAACGGGAGCAATCCGTCCTGGATGAGGCTGTTTCCAACGTATTTGGTTTCAATGCGCTGCAGGTTTTTTTGCCGGAGCTGGAGGCATTGCGTGCCAATCGCATCCCCAACAAGATCACCGTCAGCCGTGATGCCGCATCGTGCCTGCGCGCCAACCCCGAGGCTTTGCCGGTGGCCACGCAAAGCATTGATCTGGCAGTGTTGCCTCATGCGCTGGAGTTCTCGAGCAACCCCCACGTCATTCTGCGCGAGATCGACCGCGTCATGATGCCCGAAGGGCGGCTCATCATTACCGGTTTCAATCCCAATAGCCTTTGGGGCATGCGTCAGATTTTTTCACGTGGCAGGTATTCCTACCCCTGGTGTGGCCATTTCATTTCATTGTCGCGCCTCAAGGACTGGCTGGCGCTGCTGGGGTTTGAGGTGAACGGCGGGCGCTTCTGGGCTTATGCGCCCCCCGTCGCCAGCGAGCGCTGGCTGAGACGTTTTCGCTTCCTTGAGCCGGCAGGAGACCGATGGTGGGGCGTGGGAGGCGGGGTTTACATGCTGGAGGCGATCAAGCGGGTCCAGGGCGTGCGCCTCATTACGCCGCGCTGGAACCGTGCCCCCGCGGATAGGGCCTTGATCAGCGCCGTGCGTTCTGCGGTGCGACGCACGGAATATCCCGAAAACAAAGTGGTGCGTTTGATCCGCAGTGCACCCCCCATAAAAGCAACGCGTCTTGATGCCAAGGCCATACCAAAATAATATACATATATAAAACAATCAGTCGTGATAAAAAATTCAAGTAATATCGTAGAAATTTATACCGATGGTGCATGCAAGGGAAATCCCGGCCCAGGAGGGTGGGGTGCCTTGCTGGACTGCCAGGGCGTGCGACGGGAACTGAGCGGCGGCGCAGCACAGACCACCAACAACCGCATGGAGCTGACTGCCGTCATCGAGGCGCTCAAGGCCTTGAAGCGGCCTTGCCAGGTCATCCTCCACACCGACTCTCAATATGTTCAGAAAGGCATTACGGAGTGGATCAAGGGATGGCAGCGCAATGGCTGGAAAACAGCCAGCAGGCAGCCCGTCAAGAATGCCGACCTGTGGATGATGCTGGTTCAGGAAACGCCGAAGCACCAGATTGACTGGCGCTGGGTGAAGGGGCATGCTGGCAATCCAGGCAATGAACGTGCGGACGAACTGGCCAATCGGGGCCTTGCAGGGCTTGCGCCATGAGACAGATTATCCTGGATACGGAAACCACCGGACTCGAACCCGCCAAAGGGCACCGCGTTGTTGAAATTGGATTGGTGGAGGTCGTTCAGCGGCGCCGCACAGGAAAGCATTTTCACAAATATCTCAATCCGGACCGCGATAGCGATCCTGGCGCCTTGCAAAAGCACGGATTAACCACTGAATTTCTGGCTGACAAGCCCCGTTTTGCAGAAGTGGTGGAGGAGTTTCTGGAATTTGTGGGTGGCGCTGAACTGGTCATACATAACGCCGCTTTCGACATAGGCTTTCTCAACCACGAACTCAGGCGATTGGGCCGCGAACCCCTCTCGGCTTGCTGTCCCCAGGTGGTGGATACCCTGATGGTGGCGCGTGAATTGCACCCGGGCAAGCGCAATACCCTGGATGCCCTGTGCGAACGCTACGGCATCGACAACTCCAGGCGCACCTTCCACGGTGCACTGTTGGATGCCGAGCTGCTGGGTGATGTGTACCTTGCCATGACTCGTGGGCAGGAAGCGCTGATGATGGAGGACCCGGGTCATTCCTCGGGACCTGCGCGAACCACGCTCCAGCGTCCTGCTAAACCCCTGCGGGTGCAGTACGCCAGCCTCGACGAACTGGACGGGCACATGCAGCAGCTTGAAAAAATAGACCAGGCCAGCAAGGGCCAATGTCTCTGGAAAAAGGCGCTATCTACTTCCTGAGCAGTTCCAGATAGCGCGCCCCATCCAGCGGGGTGCCGTGACGCTGGGCCTCCCAAACCACTTCGGCCAGGCACTCCAGCACATGGTGGCGTGCGGCGTGTTCGTCTTTGAGGCGGGCACAAAGCCCCTCGTAGGCCGACCTGATTCCGGGAGGCTGGTCAATGGCAAGCTGTTCTTCCACGGCAAGGTGCAACCCCAGGTGCAGGAACGGGTTGGTCTCGCCCTGTTCCGGAAACCATTCGCGTTCCAGCGCTGCTTCAGGGTGTGCCAGGAGGTCGTGATATTCGGGGTGGTGGCTGATGATTTCCCAGGCTACGCTCTCCAGGGGAGTCATCAGCGTTTTGTCTTGCTGCTTGCGCCAGACCTCAAAAAAGAACTGGCGCGCCTCATCCCGCGAAGGATTAAACATGCTTGGCTCCGTAGGCGCACAGGTCCAGGATGATGCAGTGGGTGCAGTCGGGTTGACGGGCCTTGCACACATACCGTCCGTGCAGGATCAGCCAATGGTGCGCATCCTGCATGAATGCGGCAGGAACGACCTTGAGCAGCTTCATTTCCACTTCCAGCGGCGTTTTGCCCGGGGCAAGGCCGGTACGGTTGGCCACCCGAAAGATGTGCGTGTCCACGGCAATGGTGGGCTGGCCAAAAGCGGTGTTGAGCACCACGTTGGCGGTTTTGCGACCCACGCCGGGGAGGGCTTCCAGGGCTTCGCGCCGGTTGGGGACCTCGCCACCATGCTGTTCCTCCAGGATCCGTGCCGTGGCCATCACGTTGCGCGCTTTGGTGCGGTACAGCCCGATGGTTTTGATGGCCCGCTCAAAGCGCTCCTGCCCCAGGGCCAGCAGCGCAGCGGGCGTGTGAATGGTTTTGAAGAGCGGTGCGGTGGCGAGATTGACGCTCTTGTCAGTGGCCTGCGCTGACAGGATGACGGCCACCAGCAACTGAAACGGGTTGGCGTAATGTAATTCCGTGGTGGGATGCGGGTTGGCCGATTGCAGCCGTGTAAACAGCGCGATGCGATCGGCGGGTTTCATAGGGGCGTTGCGGGGATGAGGTCGATGCAGTCCACAGGGCAGGGGGGCAGGCAGCTTTCACAGCCGGTGCACAGATCGTGCAGCACGGTGTGCATCCAGCGCGACGCCCCCAGGATGGCGTTTTCAGGGCAGGCCTTGACGCAGCGAAAACAGCCGATGCATTCCTCTTCCCGGATCAGCGCAACCTGCGTGCGATTGGAGAGGGTGGGCAGCGCAACCGCTGTGCTCATGCAAGCCCTTGCAGGATTTCGTCAATCAGTCCCGGCCCCTTGTAGATCATTCCGGTGTAAAGCTGGATCAGGGAGGCGCCCGCTTCCAGCATGGCCCTGGCGCGGGCAGCGCTGTTGATGCCCCCCACGCCGATGATGGGAAGCGCGCCGTCCAGCGCATGCGCGAGCTTTCGCACCACGGCAAGCGACATTTCATGCAGGGGGGCACCGCTTAACCCGCCCGTTTCCCGGGCCAGCGGATGCGCGGCAATGGCGGTGCGGCTGATGGTGGTGTTGGTGGCAATGACGCCGTCCATGCCATGGGCAATCAACAGTTTGGCAATGCTCTCGATTTGGGCAGGCTCGAGGTCCGGGGCAATTTTGAGGGCGATGGGAACATAACGCCCGCTCTGGTCCGCCATTTCGCGTTGCGTGGTCTTGATGGCGGTGAGCAGGCGCGTCAGCTCGTCACTGCCTTGCAGTTCGCGCAGGTTGCGCGTGTTGGGCGAGGAAATGTTGACCGTGACGTAGTGGGCGTGGGGGTAAACCCGGCGCAGCGCGTTTACATAATCGTCCACGGCATTTTCCATGGGCGTGTCGAAATTCTTGCCGATGTTGATGCCCAGGATGCCGCGGTAACGCGCGTGGGCGACCGCCTGGAGTAGATGGTCCACACCGTCGTTGTTGAACCCCAGCCGGTTGATGACGCCTTCAACCTCCGGCAGGCGAAATACGCGCGGTTTGGGGTTGCCAGGTTGCGGGCGCGGCGTAACGGTGCCCACTTCAACGAAGCCGACGCCCAGTGCGCCCAGACCATCGAGATACTCCGCATTTTTATCCATGCCCGCGGCAATGCCCAGCGGATTTGGAAAGGGTATTCCCATGACGGTGCGAGGCAGGACGATGCGCGCCTTGCCAGGCTGGACGAGTCCGCAGCGGGCCGCCCGCGTCAGTGCCTTGAGGGTGAGGGTATGAGCTTGTTCCGCATCCATCTGGAACAGGAGGCTTTTTGCCAGGGGATAGAGCATTAACGGGTCTCCGCGTCAGGAAGTGGCAGCGGCGTCCAATGCGGGCCGACCAGACCCTGAAGGGGCTGAAAGTGAATTTTGTAAGCCATTTTTTGACTGTGGCGGATCCAATAGCCCAGGTACAACCAGGGCAAGTTTTGGCTTCTGCATTGTTCGATTTGCCACAGGATGTTGTAAGTGCCCAGGCTCGCCTTGGGTAGATCGGGTTCGTAGAAAGTATAGACGGACGAGAGCCCTTGCCGCAGTTCATCGATGATGCTGACCATGCGCAGCACCCCCGCCTCCCGAAATTCCACCAGGTGGCTTGGAATGGTGGATTGCAGCAGGAAGTGGATGTACTGTTCCTGGCTGTCCTGGTCGATGTCCCGCTCCAGGTGGCGCGACAATTGATAGCGGGTGTAGAGCGCGTAGTGTTCTGCGCTGAAGCGCAGGGGTTGCTGGTGCGCCGTGAGATGGTCATGGCGATTCCAGGCGCGGCGCTGGGAGCGATTCGGCTGAAACGCATTGACGTCCACGCGCACCGGGACACAAGCGTTGCAACGATCACAATGTGGGCGATAGGTAAATGCACCACTGCGCCGAAAACCCGAATCCACCAGGGCGCTGTAAAGCGTTTGGTCGATCAGGTAGCCCGGAGTCACCACCTGGGAGCGCGCCTCGAGCCCGGGCAGATAGCTGCACGGGTAGGGTGCCGTGGCGTAGAACTGAAGATTGCGTAGCGGTAAATCGTGCAGACGCGTCATGGAATCAGACCAACCCCTCAAACATTTGGATTTCCACCTCGGCTCCGGCTTCCACAGAGCCCCGGTCCTGGGAGAGCACGATAAAGCAGTTGGCTTCGGTCATGGATCGCAGGATACCCGATCCCTGGTTTCCAGTGGAGCGTACGGTCCATTCGCCCTCGGCGTTTTGGCTGAGGATGCCGCGCTGATATTCGGTCCGCCCGGGTGCCTTTTTGAGCTGGGTGGTGGTGCGCACGGTAAATCTCGGCACAACAGGCAGAGGGTTGGCCCCCGCCAGGGTCAGCAGGGCATCGCGCACGAAAGCATAAAAGGTCACCATGACGGCCACCGGATTGCCGGGCAGGCCAAAAAAATGACAAGGGCCCAAATGCCCGTAAGCCAGGGGCCGGCCCGGTTTCATGGCGATTTTCCAGAAAACAACTTCGCCCATCCTGGCCAACAGCGGCTTGATGAAATCGGCTTCTCCCACCGATACGCCACCGCTGGTGATGACCACGTCGGCCATTTTGGAGGCTTCCTCGAAGGCGTTTTCGACGGCCACGGGATGGTCCCGCACCACGCCCAGGTCAAAGCAATCAAAACCAAGTGCCGTCAGCATGCCGTGGAGGGTGTAGCGATTGCTGTCATAGATTTGCCCTTCAGCCAGGGGTTGCCCGATGGAAGCGAGTTCATCGCCGGTTGAAAAAAAGGCAACGCGCAAAGGCCGGAATATGCTCACTTCGCCAATGCCCAGAGAAGCGATCAGGCCCAGTTCGGCGGCGCGCAGTCTTTTTCCACGGCGCAAAGCGGTGGCGCCCTTGTGCAGGTCTTCTCCGGCCATGCGCACATGTTGCCCATTGTGCTGCCCTGGTTGAATCCACACGCGATCACCTTCGCGGCGAGCATGCTCCTGCATGACCACCGTGTCGGCGTTTTCAGGGATGGCAGCCCCGGTCATGATGCGCACGGCCTGTCCCGGAGCGAGGGGAGGGGGCGGGGCATCTCCGGCCAGGATGGTGGCGCTGACGATAAGATCCGTTTCGCCGATGGCAGCCAGATCGGTAAAACGCACGGCGTATCCGTCCATCGCTGCATTCACGTGAGCGGGAACGTCTACCGGTGAAAGAATGTCTTCTGCGAGGATGCGGTTCAAAGCGGCGCGCACCGGCACGCGCATGGTGCCCTCCATGGGTTTGAGGTGGCGGGCAATCACCGCCCGGGCCTGATCCACCGTCATGGACTGGGGGTCGTAGTCGTTCATGATCTTGTTCATTGGGGACCTGGTTTTACGCTATGCAGCATCTCGGGTGTGTTGATGTTGGTAAAGGCATGCGGCACGTCATCAAAGGGCACGGTAACCGTGGCACAGCGTGCATACCATCGTTGGACCTTGCGTTCCCCTTCCCGCAGGTACTCGGAGAGGCTGGGCAACAGTGCGGTCTTGATGAGGGCAAATACCGGCTGGTCCCCCCCTACCGTGACGGCGTAGGCAATGTCGGCATCCTCGGCGCGCAGGGTGGCCTGCAGCCGGGACACGAGATCAAGCGGCAGGAGGGGGGCATCGCAGGGGACAATGGCCACCAGTTCGTGCGTGGCATGGACGTGTGCCAAAGCCCGTTCGATGCCGGCCAGGGGGCCGGCGTAGCCTTGTTCTTCATCGGAGAGCACGGCATGTCCGTAGCGGCCGTACTGTTCAAGGTGGCGATTGGCGCTGATGATCAGGGCATCCACCTGGGGGGAAAAGCGCGCCATGACGGCTTCGACGAGGGGGTGCCCATGCCAGGACAACAGCCCTTTATCCTGTCCTCCCATGCGGGTGCTGGCCCCGCCTGCCAGAATGCAACCGGCAATTGTCATCATCATCCTCCAATGTAGGACATTTCAATTTTGCGCTGACCCTGCGTGGCCTCGGAACGAATCTCGGAATAGCGGTCCGTCCGGTGTTGCCACAGGCTGGTTATGGACTGCAACAGTGCGGCGTCATCTGCGCCGGACCGCAAAGGGGTCTTGAGGTCAAAGCCCTGACTGGCAAAGAGGCAGGTAAACAGGCTGCCATCCGTGGAAAGTCGAATGCGTGAACAGTTGCGGCAAAATGGCCGTGTGACAGAGGCGATGATGCCGATTTCTCCGGCACCGTCACTGTATCGATAGCGCTCCGCCACTTCGCCAGGAGCCGTGGGTTCCAGAGGTTCCACAGGCCAGTGGGTGGCAATGCGCTGCTGGATTTCGGCAGCGGACACCACGTCGTCCAGGCGCCAGCCATTGGTGGCCCCTACATCCATGAATTCGATGAAGCGCAGGATCACGCCGCTGCCGCGAAAATGCCGTGCCAGTTCCACAATGGCGTGTTCGTTGACACCGCGCTGGATGACGGCATTGACCTTGACGGGCTTCAAGCCCGCGCGTTGGGCGGCTTCGATGCCATCCAGCACCTGATTTACCGTAAAATCGGCATCGTTCATGCGTTTGAAGGTGGGGTCATCCAGGGCATCGAGGCTCACGGTAATGCGTTGCAGCCCGGCGTCCCTGAGGGCTCGCGCTTTTTTGGCAAGGATGGCGCCATTGGTGGTGAGGGTGAGGTCTGTCCCCGGAATTTGCGCGAGCTGCGCCACCAGTGTTTCCACCTGTTTGCGCAGGAGCGGCTCGCCACCGGTGAGGCGGATCTTGTGAACCCCCAGCGTGCCGAAGAGTCGCGCGACCCGCGTGATTTCCTCAAAAGTGAGCAATGCGGGGCGAGGCAGAAAGGCGTGGTCCGGGCCGAAGATTTCTCTTGGCATGCAGTAGGTACAGCGAAAGTTGCACCGATCCGTCACCGAGATCCTCAGATCCTGAAGGGGGCGGCCCAGGGCATCTTGCAAGCAGGGCAGAGTGGTTTTCATGATAGCTGGTCTTGCATTATAACTGTCCTGTCACAGTTGGATTACGATAGGATCAGGAAAATTTCACGGAGAAGTCCCCCATGCTTGGTTTGATGATGCATCGTCCGCTGCTGGTTTCATCCCTGATTGAGCACGCGGACCGGCACCATGGCCACACGCAGATTGTTTCCCGCAACGCGGATGGCACGCTCTACCGCGGGTCCTGGCGCAGCACGCACGAACGTTGCCGAAAGCTCGCCAACGCGCTGCAAGCCCTGGGTGTGGTCCCTGGAGACCGGGTGGGGACGCTGGGCTGGAACCACCATCGCCACCTGGAGGCGTATTACGCCGTTTCGGGCATGGGCGCCGTTTGCCATACCATCAATCCACGCCTGTTCCCCGAGCAGATTGCAGGCATCATCCAGCACGCAGGGGACAAGATCCTTCTGGTCGATCCCATGTTCTTGCCCCTGCTGGAATCCCTGGCAGCCGATTTGACCAGCGTGACCCAGGTCATCCTGATGGACGAACCTGGCGTGACCCCGTCATCGCCGGTGCTGCCTCTCCTGGCTTACGAGCAGCTTCTGGAACAGGCTTCCAGCGACTATGAATGGCCGGAGATGGACGAGCTGACGGCAGCGGCCCTGTGTTATACCTCCGGCACGACCGGCAAGCCCAAAGGCGTTCTCTACACCCACCGGTCTACGCTGTTGCATGCCTGGGCGGTGTCCCTGCCGGATTCCCTGTCCTTTTCGGCGTGCGACACAGTACTGCCCGTCGTACCCCTGTTCCACGCCAACGCCTGGGGCTTTCCCTATGCCGCCGCCCTGGTGGGCGCCAAGTTGGTGCTTCCTGGACCGCTTCTGGATGGCCCCAACCTGTACCAGCTGCTGGAGTCCGAAAAGGTCACGTTGACCGCGGGGGTCCCCACGGTCTGGAACAATCTGATGCAATACCTGCAAGTCGGGGGGCGCCAACTGCACCATCTCAAACGGCTGGGCGTGGGCGGGGCGGCCTGTCCAAAGACCATCGTGAGCTATTTTGAAGACGTACAGAAGGTCAACGTGCTGCCGGGGTGGGGTATGACGGAAACCAGTCCGGTGGCGGCCTTGACCCTGCCCAAGTCAGGCCAGGCAGGCCTTCAGGGCCAGGCCCGGCGCGACTGGCTTGCCCGCTCGGGTCGTGCATTGTTCGGGGTGGACCTGGAAGTGGTGGACGACGAAGGTTGGCCATTGCCCCATGATGGGCATACTTTCGGACATCTGATGGTGCAGGGCCATTGGGTTTGCAACGGATACTACAAGGACCCCTCAGACCCCTTGCAGGAGGGCTGGTTTCCCACGGGCGACGTGGCAGTGATCGATGAGGAGGGCTTCATGCAGATCACCGACCGGGCCAAGGACATGATCAAGAGTGGAGGTGAATGGATCAGCTCGATCGAACTCGAACTGGTGGCCAGCGGGCACCCCGCCATCCAGGAGGCTGCCGTCATCGGGATTCACCACCCGCACTGGGGTGAACGGCCCCTCCTTCTGGCTGTTAAAAGACAAGGGGAAGGGGTCACGGCCGAGGAGTTGCGCGGCTACCTGGAGCAGCGCGTCGCAAAATGGTGGATTCCGGAGCAAATCGAGTTTGTGGAGGGCTTGCCCCACACCGCCACGGGCAAGTTGAATAAAGCCGCGCTGCGGGCCCAAAGGGGTCTATAATTCCGCCCTTCTTGCAGGGAGAACCCCATGAAATTTCGCTTTCCAGTCGTCATCATTGACGAGGATTTCCGCTCAGAAAACACCAGTGGTCTGGGGGTTCGGGCGCTGGCTGACGCCATCGAGAAGGAAGGGCTGGAAGTGCTGGGGGTGACGAGTTTTGGCGACATGGCCTCATTCGCCCAGCAGCAAAGCCGGGCTTCCACCTTTATCCTGTCCATTGACGACGAGGAATTCGGAGGGGGATCGCCCAGCGAAATGGAGTCTGCGCTCAAGCACCTGCGGGCGTTTGTGCAGGAAATCCGTTGGCGCAATGCCGACATCCCCATTTTCCTGTACGGCGAAACCCGCACCTCGCGCCATATTCCGAATGATGTGCTAAAGGAACTGCACGGTTTCATTCACATGTATGAGGATACCCCTGAGTTTGTGGCACGGCATATTGCGCGCGAAGCCAGGGTCTACCTGGACTCGCTCGCCCCGCCTTTTTTCCGGGCGCTAACCCACTATGCCTCCGACGGTTCCTATTCCTGGCATTGCCCGGGCCATTCGGGCGGGGTGGCTTTTCTCAAAAGCCCGGTGGGGCAGATGTTTCATCAGTTTTTTGGGGAGAACATGCTGCGCGCTGACGTCTGCAATGCGGTAGATGAACTCGGCCAGTTGCTGGATCACACTGGTCCGGTGGCCGCTTCTGAACGCAATGCGGCGCGCATTTTCAACGCGGACCACCTGTTTTTCGTCACCAACGGCACTTCCACTTCCAACAAGATCGTCTGGCATTCCACCGTGGCCTCTGGTGATGTGGTGGTGGTGGATCGAAACTGCCATAAATCGGTGCTCCACGCCATCATGATGACCGGGGCCATTCCGGTTTTCATGATGCCCACGCGCATCCACTACGGCATCATTGGCCCCATTCCGCTGAGCGAATTCAGCCCGGAAAACATCCGGCGCAAGATTGCTGCCAACCCCTTTGCCCAGGGCAGCACCCTGCAGCCCCGCGTGCTGACCATCACCCAAAGCACCTATGACGGCATCCTGTACAACGTGGAGACCATCAAGGGAATGCTGGACGGCGAAATTGATACCCTGCATTTCGATGAGGCCTGGTTGCCTCACGCCACTTTCAGCGACTTCTACAAGGACATGCATGCCATCGGACGCGATCGTCCAAACTGTAAGGAAAGCATGGTCATGTCCACCCAATCCACGCACAAACTGCTGGCCGGGTTGAGCCAGGCTTCGCAAATCCTGATTCAGGACAGTAAAACCCGCAAGCTGGACCGTGACTGTTTCAACGAAGCCTACCTGATGCACACTTCCACGAGTCCCCAATACGCCATCATCGCATCCTGCGACGTGGCAGCGGCCATGATGGAACCGCCGGGTGGCACGGCACTCGTGGAAGAGTCCATCAACGAAGCGCTGGATTTCAGACGCGCCATGCGCAAAGTGGATGAGGAATGGGGGGCCGATTGGTGGTTCAAGGTCTGGGGCCCCGAGTACCTGGCCGAGGAGGGCATCGGTAGCCGCGAGGACTGGATGCTCAAACCCGGCGAGCGTTGGCATGGTTTCGGTAATCTTGCCCCGGGTTTCAACATGCTCGACCCCATCAAGGCGACGGTTATTACGCCTGGACTCGACGTGGATGGCGACTTTCACGACATGGGCATTCCTGCAGCCGTGGTGACCAAGTACCTGGCCGAACATGGAGTAGTCGTGGAAAAAACGGGGCTGTATTCGTTTTTCATCATGTTTACCATCGGTATCACCAAAGGGCGATGGAACACGCTGGTGACAGAGCTGCAGCAGTTCAAGGACGATTACGACAAGAACCAGCCGCTGTGGCGCGTGTTGCCCGAATTCGTGGCCAAGTATCCGCGCTATGAAACCTGGGGCCTGAAGCAGCTCTCAGACCAGATTCACGAGGTGTACCGCACCAACGACGTGGCACGGCTTACTACCGAGATGTATCTTTCCGACATGGTGCCTGCCATGAAGCCCGCAGACGCTTTTGCCCGCATGGCGCATCGCGAAACGGAACGGGTCGAGATCGATGAACTGGAGGGAAGGATTACTTCGGTCTTGCTGACGCCCTATCCGCCGGGCATTCCGCTGTTGATTCCCGGCGAGCGCTTCAACGCCACCATCGTGCGTTATCTCAAGTTTGCCCGCGACTTCAATGGCCGATTCCCCGGGTTCGAAACGGACATTCATGGCCTGTCCAAGACCGGGGCCAACGGCGAGTCCCGCTTTTATGTGGATTGTGTAAAGCAGGATTGAGGACTGCGGTCTTCATCGTTTGCACCGTATCAGGGCAAAGCGTGTAGGATGTAGGAAAAGGGCTGTCTGCGTCCGTTAAGCCTCCCATAATACTGGTCTGATATTGTTCACGCATGAACACGATGCCGACCCAACAAAAACAACACCCATCCTCGCAGCAAGGGCGGTTGCGTGGTCTGTTGATGGTTACATGCCTCGTCGTCTGGACATTTCCAACCGCCTTGTCTGCCGCCCCCGAGCTGGGGTTGAATGACCTCCTGCGTATCGGGCTGAGCGAGAATCCGTCCGTACTTGCGGCCCGTGATCAGGTGGAAGCCGCGCGGGGCAATGCCGAAATAGCCCGAGCCTATCCCAACCCTGAAATCACCGGGCAAAGCGGGCACGGCCAGGAGAGGGATACGCTAACCCCCCTTTCGGGTTCGGTTTATTCCATCAGCCTCAACCAGCCCATTGAATATCCCACAGTCAGAAATGCGCGCATTGATGCGGCAGAAGCCAATGTACTGTCCGTGGATGCAGGACGCCAGGCATTTGAGGACGAGGCAGCGGCCCGCATCAAGCTGGCTTACTACGATCTGCTGAGGCGCCAGGCCGAAGAGGGCGCTGCACTGGAAGACCTGCAGCTGACACAACAAATCCGCGATCGGGTTGCCCTGCGCCATGGCGTGGGCGAGTCCCCAAAATTCGATCTCATCACTGCAGAAACCGAACTGCTCAATGCTCGAAAAACGCATGATGCCGCCATGCTGCGCGTTCAGCAGGTGCGGGCCAATCTTCGCATGGCAGTGGGCAGGGCGCTTCCCGAGGGGGTTGAAATCAGGGGAGAGTTACCCAGGATCGTCGTGCTTCCATCACTTGCAGAGTTGCAGCAGGAGTTGGTGGATCGCAATCCGGATCTGCAGCGTGGAGACGCCGAGCGCGCTGTTGCCGAGCATCGCCTCGACCTTGAAAAATCCCAACGACTGCCCAAGATATCACTGCTGGCCCAGCACGACGTGGACCCTACATTGGCTTCGTCACGGGCCGGGGTGGCACTGACGATTCCCCTGTGGGATTGGCGAAGCGGGCAAGTGGCGCAGGCGCAGGCAGATCTTTCGCGTTCGCGCAATCTGGCTGCATCGCGGCGCTTGATGCTCAGTGAATCGCTTGAAGCCAGCTACAACCAGTACAAGATTGCCAGCAATCAGGTGTCCATGCTGGAAAACCAGCTCCTGGCCCAGGCGGCTGAAGCGCAGCGCATTGCAGAGGCCGCCTACCGTTACGGTGAGCGCGGTATCCTGGAATGGCTCAATGCGCAAAGAACCTACCGTGCTGCCCGAAATGAGCTCATTACCGCGCGCTATGAGCTTGCAGCAGTCTCCATCGAGATTGACAGGCTACGTTCCATGCCTGCCCTCAACACGACGCCCGCGACCCTCACTCATCCCGCCCAGATCCCCACGTTGCCATGAATGTCTTGAAAACCATACAGGCGTTATCTTCCCGCACGAAAGTCATGGTTCTGGCTGGGGTGGCGATCGCGGCCCTTGCAGCGTTCGGACTGTGGTCATTTCTGCCGCTGGGTGCGCCCAAACCGCAGGCCCAGGGGGCCATCGCCCAGGATCCGTTCATTATCGACATTGCTGGTGGCGGCAAGGATCAGGCCGCGCCAGCCTGGGTCATTCCAGTGGAGCCAGTGGCAATCAAACCTTTCGCCGAAACGTTGCGTGTGACGGGCAAGGTCGATTTTGACGAGCAGCGGGTGGCCCGGATTGGCGCGACCGTGACCGGCCGCGTGACGGAAATCCTGGCCGCGCCAGGCGAGTCTGTGAAACGCGGGAATGTACTGGCGCGCATTCACTCAACCGAGCTTGGGCAGGCGCAGCTTGCCTATTTGAAGGCACGGGCATCTGACGAACTGGCCCGCAATGCCTATGATCGCGCACGCATTCTCTTCAAGGAAAATGTCATCGCCCAGGCAGATCTTCTGCGACGTGAAAGCGAGGCCGCGACGGCGCAAGCAGAGCAACGCGCCATGACGGACCAGTTGCGCGTGCTGGGCATCTCTGCCGACCAGATCGAAGTGCTCGGCAGAACAGGTTCCGTTAATTCGATTGCGCCTGTCATCTCCAGCATTACTGGCACGGTGGTTGAACGCCGGATCGTGCAGGGCCAGGTGGTCCAGCCTGCCGATGCGCTGTTTACGGTGGCGGATCTTTCCGAGGTTTGGGTCACCGCCCAGGTGCCTGAGCAGGAAGCCTACCTCCTGGGACTGGGCCAGGAAATGCTGATTGAGGTGCCTGGCCTGAAGAATCGCAATTTCAAGGGGCGGTTGATTTACGTGGGCGAGTTGGTCAGTGCCGATACGAGAACGGTTCCGGCGCGAACCAGCGTGGATAACGCGGATCGGCAACTCAAACCAGGCATGATGGCCAATATGCTGATTTTTGGAAAACCGGCGGATCATCCGGTCGTTCCTGCAAGCGCCGTGGTGCGCGAGGAGGGCTATGACCACGTTTTTGTGTCAGAGTCTCCAACCCGTTTTCGCCTCACCGTGGTCAAACTCGGCCCCGAGAGCAATGGCGTGCGGCCGGTGCTTTCCGGGTTGGAGCCAGGCACGTTGATCGTGACCGACCAGGCCTACCACCTCAACAACGAGCGGAAAAAACGCCTTGGTGGCGGCTAAGGGAACATTTCAGCAATGATTCGTGCCATCGTTCGCACCGCTTTGGGACAACGCATGATCGTTGTCGTGCTGGCGGTTGTATTGCTCATTGCCGGGATCATTGCCGTGAATCGCCTGGCCGTCGATGCCTTTCCCGATGTGACGAATGTTCAGGTCCAGATCGCAGCGGAAGTCCCGGGCAGATCACCAGAAGAAGTCGAGCGCTTCGTGACTGTCCCCATCGAGATCGCGATGACGGGGTTGCCAGGTTTGAGCGAGATGCGCTCCCTCAATCGCAACGGTGTCGCTGTGCTGACCCTGGTCTTTACCGACAAGACAGATGTTTACTTCGCGCGCCAGATTGTCCTGGAGCGGCTTATCGAGGTCATGGGCCAGATGCCGGTGGGGGTAACCCCCGTATTGGGGCCTGTCTCGACGGGCCTGGGTGAGGTTTATCAGTACACGCTGGAACATCCCTCGGCGGGCAATCGGCCGCTGACTGTGGAGGAACTGACGGAGCACAGGATCATTCAGGATTGGGTGGTGCGTCCCATGTTGCGCAACGTCCCGGGGGTTGCAGAAATCAACACCATGGGGGGCTACGTCCGCGAGTATCAGGTCCTGGCAGATCCCCAGCGATTGCGCCATCACAGGATTTCACTCCAGGATGTTTATGCAGCCCTGGCGCGCAACAATGCCAACTCCGGCGGCGGGCAGCTCCCGGTCTATGCCGAGCGTTACCTGATTCGTGGTGTTGGCCTGATCAGCAGCCTGCAGGACATTGAAAACATCGTGCTCAAGGAAGTGGCGGGCACGCCGATTTTTGTGCATGACGTGGCTGAGGTCAAACTGGGGACCGAGGTGCGTCAGGGCGCCGTCGTCAAGAATGGCGTGACGGAATCGGTTGCGGGGATCATCCAGATGCAGCGCGGCGGCAACGCTCGCGAAATCGTGACACGCATCAAAGAGAAGGTGGCCGATATCAACAATCGCCATCTGCTCCCGGACGGTCTGCAGATTGTCCCCTTCTATGACCGGACCAACCTGGTGGATGCGGCTCTTTCCAATATCGCCAAGGTACTCATCGAAGGCGTCCTGCTGGTGATCGTCGTGCTTTATGTGTACCTCGGCGATGTGCGCTCATCCATCATTGTCACGGCCACGCTTGTCCTGACTCCCCTGCTGACCTTCATCGTCATGAACCAGTATGGCCTTACCGCCAACCTCATGTCGCTGGGAGGGCTTGCCATCGCGATAGGCATCATGGTGGACGGATCCGTGGTCGTCGTGGAAAACGCCTTTGCCCGGCTGGGAGAGCCTGCAGAGAAGAAGCCTTCCAAGGCCAGGGTGATTCTGGATGCGGCCTCCGAAGTGGGGAAACCCGTTCTTTTCGGCGTAGGCATCATCATCCTGGTGTTCATGCCGCTGCTGTCCCTGCAGGGGATGGAAGGCAAGATGTTTGCTCCGCTTGCAATCACCATAGGCATTGCATTGAGCATATCGCTCATCCTGTCATTCACCCTTTCCCCCGTGTTGTGCTCATACATTCTCAAGGGGGGCGGTGAGCATGACACGCCCCTTGTGGCGCGCCTTAAGACGCCATACCTGAAAACCCTCAAGTGGGCCCTCGGCCATCCGCGCCAGGTGATTGTCTTCGCCGTTGTGGCATTGTCAATCAGCGTGTTCCTCTTTCAGTTCCTGGGGAAAGCATTTATCCCCATCATGAAGGAGGGGGCCATTACGCCAGTCATCACCCGCGCGGCCAACATCACCCTTGATGAGTCGGTGAAGCTGGAATTCGAAGCGCTCAGGCGCATTGCCGCGATTCCGGGCGTCGACATGGTGGTTTCCCGCCTTGGGCGAGGGCAATCGGCCGCCGACCCGGGTCAGCCCAACGAATCGGATCCTATCGTCTCGCTCAAACCGGCAAAGCAACGCGAATTCAGCCAGGACCAGATTGCGGACAAGGTGCGTAACGCATTGCACACGTTGCCCGGACTTGAAACGGCCATTTCACAACCCATTGCTGCACGGGTGGACGAAATGGTCTCTGGCGTGCGCTCTCAGGTCGCTGTCAAGATTTTTGGAGATGACATTAACCAATTGCGTCAATTGGGAAACCAGATCGGACGCGTTCTGGGTGGCATGCACGGGGCCACCGATTTGCGCATCGAGCAGGTGACGGGGCAGAACTACCTCACGCTGGTCATCGACCGCGAGGCCATTGCGCGTTACGGCCTGAACGTGGAAGACGTCAACAACGTCATCGAAATCGCCAATGGGGGTCGTGTGGCAACGCAGGTCTATGACGGGGAGCGGCGTTTTCCCCTGGTGCTGCGCTATCCCGCATCGTACCGTGACAGCATTGAAGCGTTTGAAAGCATTACGCTCAACTCGCCCGGCGGTGCTCTGGTACCCCTTAGGGAACTGGCAGATATCAAGATAGTGGACGGGCCATCGCAAATCTCGAGGGAGTCCGGCAAGCGACGGCTGGTGGTGGGGGTCAACGTGGAGGGCCGCGACCTGGGTGGGTTCGTCCAGGAGGCGCAGGACAGAATCGCCAGTCAGGTGAGCCTTCCCCAAGGGTATGTCCTGGATTGGGGCGGTCAATTCGAAAACATGCAACGTGCCATGGCGCGACTCATGATCATCATCCCGGTCACGATCCTGGCCATTTTCTTTCTGCTTTTTGTGCTGTTCAACTCGATCAGGGTGGGGACGCTGATCATCCTTGTCTTGCCCTTTGCATCCATTGGCGGCGTTCTGGGTTTGTTTGCAATGGGCGAGTACCTGTCCGTGCCAGCGGCGGTGGGTTTCATCAACCTATGGGGCATCGCAGTGCTCAACGGCGTGGTGCTCGTGTCCTTCATTCGTCAGTTGCGCGATGAGGGTATGTCCACCGAAGAGGCCGTATATCATGGGTGTCAGAGCCGTTTTCGCCCTGTGATGATGACGGCCAGTGTGGCCATGCTGGCGCTGTTGCCGATGCTTTTCTCCAGCGGCCCGGGTTCGGAAGTCACGCGGCCCCTTGCCGTAGTAGTGATCTTTGGTTTGCTGTCGTCCACCTCGCTGACATTGCTGGTTCTGCCCGTGCTCTACCCATACTTTGAGGACCGACCCGCCGAAATTACTGGCTGAGTCGCAAGTTCTTGTAAAAAAATGTTTCCCCTGGCCGTTTTGTTGCCAATTGGCGACGCGGTCAATCTTATGGGAATCAATCCGCTTGGTTGGAACATCCGCATGGTCGTCGCCATTTGGCGACTCATCAGGCCTTGTCGGCTTCCGAAGTGTGATTACAATTGGCCCATCCCATTATGAGTCAATGCGAATCGACACAATGATTCACAGCTTTCAGCCGGCAACACCCTTTGAGTTTGGATTTTTGATGCGCATCGCCACGGCCCTGCTATTTGCAGCTCTGGCAGGCGAAGGCCTTTGGCATTTTGCAAGGCTTCCGCGCATCACAGGTCATGCATTGGCCGGACTGGTGTTGGGTCCCTTGGGTCTGGGCTGGTTCAGCTCGGTGGATTTTTCCTACTTCAAGGTGCTGATTGATCTTGCCTTGTCTTTGCTGCTTTTCGAGCTTGGGATTCATGTGCATCTGCGCTGGTTGCGGGATAACCCCTGGGTAATTATTTCCAGCCTGCTGGAATCCACGCTGACCTTCTGTGCTGTCTTTGCCATGTTGACCCTGACCGGGAATGACGCAAGATTGGCGGCCAGCGTTGCAGCCATTGCCATTGGAACGTCACCTGCCATCGTCATGCGCGTGGTGGCAGAAATGCGGGCCCAGGGCCAGGTGACACAACGGCTCTTCGTGCTTTGTGCGCTTAACATGACCTATTCGGTCGTTGCATCCAAGCTGTTGATTGGGGGGCTGCATGGTGCATTCAAGGGTGATTGGCTCATCGCCGTGGTTCATCCGCTCTATCTGTTGCTGGGATCCCTTGGGGTAGGGGCAGCGCTGGCGTTATCGTTCAAATTGCTGCGCAATCTGTTTGCCCTCTCGGATGAGCAGGGCGTTGCGGTACTGTTTGGACTTTTACTGCTGGTGCTGTCATTTTTGGAAATCCTGTCCTTGCCGGTCGTTCTGGCCCCCTTGCTGGGCGGCATGATGGTGAAATACCTTGATCCGCGCCCGCATCTGTGGCCCAGGCATTTTGGGACTGCGGGCACCATTCTGATCATCATGCTTTTTGTTTTGACGGGTGCAACGCTGACTTGGGGGGATGTGGCTACTGGGGGTGGGGTAGCCTTGACGTTGCTCGGCATCAGATGGTTGGCCAAAAGTGCCGGGGTAATGCTGATCGGGCCCGTCAGCGGCCTGAGCCTGCGCCAATCCCTGGGTCTGGGATTGGCCCTGATCCCCATGTCGGCGGTGGCCTTTCTCCTGGTGGAAGACTTAAGGTCGCTCTATCCTGAATTCGGGAACAGGGTAGGTGCCATCGTCCTGAGCATGCTTGCGGTCATGGAGCTGGTGAGTCCCATCGTGATGCAATGGGTGCTTCGATTCACCGGTGAGACTGGAAAGGAGCGAACCTCGTGACGCTGGGCATATTCGCATCATCCCCACCGCTGACACTGGGTGTCGAACTTGAAATGCAAATCGTTAACACACACGATTATGACTTGGTCTCTTCGGCTCCAGACCTGTTGCGCATGCTCTCAAAAAAGAAGCAGCCCTGGGACGTCAAACCCGAAATCACCATGAGCATGATTGAAATGGCCACCGGGGTCTGTGTTAGCCATGCCGAGGTTCTGGAGCAGCTGGCCGAAATCCGCGATGGCATGGTGGCCTGTGCGGACCGTTTGAATGTCGGGGTCTGTGGTGGTGGAACCCACGGCTTCCAGCACTGGGGTGAGCGCAAGATTTTCGCCACCCCCCGGTTTGATCACATTTCAGACCTTTATGGTTACCTCGCGAAGCAGTTCACCATTTTTGGCCAGCATGTCCATGTGGGCTGTCCGGACCCCGATTCGGCACTTTATACGCTGCACGCCCTGTCGCGATTCATTCCGCATTTTATTGCGCTGAGCGCAGCCTCTCCATTTGTGCAGGGGCACGATACGGGGTTTCAGTCTGCGCGCTTGAACTCCGTTTTCGCTTTCCCTCTGAGCGGCCGTGCTCCCTTTGTGGAGACCTGGGAGGATTTTTGCCGTTACTACGAAGGGATGACGGCTACCGGCATCGTCACGAGCATGAAGGATTTTTACTGGGACATCCGGCCCAAGCCAGAGTACGGCACCATTGAGGTTCGGGTTATGGACACGCCCCTGACCATTGCGCGCGCTGCCCAGTTGGCCGCATTTATTCAGTCACTCGTGCGCTACCTGACCCTGGAGCGCCCATTTGCCCTGAGCGAAAAGGACTACCTGGTCTATACGTTCAATCGCTTCCAGGCTTGCAGGTTTGGCTATGAGGGTGCTTATGTGGATCCGCAATCCAACGAGCACCGAACGCTTTCAGAAGAAATTCTGGCCACATTCGACAAAATTGAGCCTCACGCCATTTTGCTTCGCGCCGACGAGGCCTGTGCCGCGCTACGCCAGGACGTTATGGGCTTGCGCAGTGATGCAGCTTTGCTTCGCAAGGAATGGCAGGATACGGGGTCGCATTCTGAAGTCGTGCAAAGGCAATGCCAGCGCTGGCGCACTTGAGGAAACGCGCTCCGCGTGCAGTGATGCCCAAGTTTCCTTGCGCCCGGTACGGCTAAACGGTAGAATGCACAGCTTCGTAGGCGCGTAGCTCAGCTGGTTGCACCACCTTGACATGGTTTATGAGGTTGTTATTAGACCGCATTACTTATTGAAGTATAAGTGTATTTACATACATAACCATATTAGTTCTGACAAAAACGTATAAAACCGTTTGTAAAAGTAGTAGTTATGTTGTGCAACAATATACGATGATGTCCTGAACACCACCTTTAGCTGAGGGGGGTATGTTCAAGCTAAACAAGCATCGTAAACTGCGATTCAATGAAGTTTCATTTTTTCTATGACTAGCCAAGTAATCGACCGTGTCTTCAGCGGGTTTGCCAAGCGCCGGACAATGGATGCCGCCCTGTTCATGGTTTTTTCCAATCCAGGATCAATATTTCATAGCTGACATTGCAGGGTGTGCCCAAATAATTCATGGCTCTCCGCATGGCTGCAGTGGGCAGTTGCTTGTAGTCCCTGACTGGGATGGCTGCACCGATCGCTTTTAGGGATCTCAGAAACGCTCTGGAATCGTCGTAGGTCATGGTGATGAGATGTGAACCAACCAGCATCTGGGGCAACACATCTGTCAGAGCTTGTGCTGTGGGGTAATCGGGAGTTCCTGCATGGTAGCCCGCGTCTGCTACAGCACCGCGCCATTCGGTCAGGCTGGTCTGGCCCAGAGTGGTGATGAGCAGACGGCCACTGTGGGCTAGACACTCGGCCATTCGTTTCACCGCGCTGGGCAGATCCTCAAACCATTGGGCTGCCAGATTCGAGACAATCAGATCAAGACTGCCTGCGGGCAGATCAGGGGCTTCGCCATCTATGACGCGGAACTCGGCGTTGGCGGTGGGGAATTGGGCGTGTGCAGTAGCCAGCATGGCTGGAGCGATATCCGAGATTATCCAGTTGCCGGGCAGATGGGGCAATAATAAGCGAGTCAGTCCACCTGTGCCACACCCGATTTCCAGGGCATTCGGCTGATTCCAAGCATATTTAAATATGCGCTCTGACAGTAATTGGGCAGCGCGCATCTGAAGCTCCGAAGATTTATCATAAGTAACACTTGCCTGATTAAAACTGTGGGCAATGCGCTCTCGTCTGATCATGTCGACCCATCTCCTTCGAGTGTCGCAGCAATATGGGAAGCTAACCAATCCGCATGTGTTAGGGGTATTAGATGTCCGCCTCCCTTAACGATGATCAGTGGGTTGCTGGAAAAGCAGGCACGGCTGTGGGATTCGGTGATGATCGGGTCCGATGCTCCGCAGATGGCTAAAACCGGACAATCCATACGGGAAAATTGTGCCCGCGTATCCCAATCCGACAACCATTCCAGTCCCTGTGAGAGCATGTCCTGGTCAAACCCTTGGATGATTGGATGGGTCATGCCACAGCGGCGCAAAAAACGGTCTAGAACGCCGTTCATGTTCTCACGCAAACGGAATTTCATTTGTTCCAGAAGTAGGGGTGCGACACCCGGAAAGTGGTCCGAACGTGTAAAACGGGTAAAGCCGCTGATGGACACCAGTCCGGCCCAGGGGAGGGGCAGGTGGCGTATTGCCCACATGACCCCCAGGGAGTGGGCAATGACCAGGGGATTGCTAACGACAGGCTTGTCGGGTGCCCCCCTAAATCCCAGGTCTGCAAGCCGTGGGGTAACTCCAGGCAACCTGCTGATGATCGGGGACCAGAGTTCTGGCCCCATGCCCCAACCGTGAATAAACACAAGTGAGCTCATTCAGGTAGCCCATAACCCTTTTCCAGAAAGAGGTTGAGACAGGCATCAACTACTGTTGCGTCGTATTTTACATCTCGATAGGCGGAGATCTCTTTCAGGGCTCGTTCGATGTTCTGCCCCGGGCGATAGGGTCGGTGCGAGCT
>DAIBBI010000016.1:0-7039 GCA_027442615.1 Ferrovaceae bacterium
TCCGTCAAAATGACGAGGGAGGGTGTCTATCTGGTGGTGTGCCAGGTACACCGCACCATGGGCATGGTGGCTGTGGTGCAGGTGGGCAAGCCCACCAACCTGGAAGAAGCCAAAAAAGCTGCAGCCGCAGAATCCGCGAAAATGCTCATCAACAAGGACCGTTTCGAAAAGGCACTGGCCATGGTGAAGTGAATTTTCCGGGGCGGCGGGGTCCTCGAGGGAAAACTTGACCGTCGTCAAGCAATAGGGGGAATTGTGACAGTCCGGCCCGCTGAAACACTTGTATTGAGAATAACTCTTATTTAGAATGATAAATGGTCGCGGTCCCATCAGGACTTGCGACCATTTACCCCTCTTTAAAGCCTTTTTACCCTTTCAGGCTATCCCTTCTTTTGAAGGGTTTTTTTTTGGTATCGTTGGCATGAGTGATCACGCGGGCTCATCATCTCACAATTCATTCATGCAAGAATAGACGCATTGCAGTTGAAGGGGGTTGGCGTTGAAGATCATTCACAAACAGACACTCTCGTACCATGAGGCCGAGGACCGGTTGCAACTGGTTTCTCAGGGCGAGGATGACGAAGTGCTGCTGCTCTGGTTGACCCGGCGTCTTGCCGATCGCCTGGTGCCGGCCTTGTTTCAGCGCCTTGAAACCCCGGGTAACAGCGCTGTGCTCGCCTGGGAGCAGCAGCTTGCACGTGCAGCCTTCGAGCCTTCAGAGCCTGTTACGGTGTCCAGCGACTCCCGGCAGTGTCTGTTGCAATCCATCGATATCGTACCGTTGCCGGAAGGGATTGAACTGGTGTTCAAGGCCTCCTTCTGCGAAGCGCGCTTTGCCATGGGCGGCGCGCTCTTGCGGCAGTGGTTGGGAATTCTCCACGGCTGGTACTTGCATGCAGGTTGGGATACAGCCCATATCTGGCCAGCATGGTTTGAATCGGCAGAGCAGTCCACCGAGATAGAGGCTCCGGCTGGCGCTGTTTTTCATTGATTTTTTTGTTCAAATGCTGCCGTTTTTCCTGAAAACGGCGCTTTTCTGTTGTTTTTCTGCAATTTTCTCCATTTTGTACTGACTTTCCCTACAACTTTTAATGTATGATCTAACCCATTGACTGCAATAAAGATTGGTTGATTTGGCGAGGATGATGATTTGGTTTTGAAGCGATGCCGAAGCGACTCCTGATTTTAAGCCTCCTGGGATTGGGGCTATCGGGGCCCCTTTCCGCCGCTGACGAGCTCCTGAAAGAGCTGGCGCAGAAGGCAATGGTCAATAATCCCGACGTATTGTCCCACTGGCATGATTTCAAGGCCGCCACAAAAGAAATCAGCGTGGCGCGCGGGGGCTATTTCCCCAAGGTGGATCTTTCCAGCAACGCGGGCAACGAACAGCTCACCACGCCGCTGGCGCAGTTCCAGCCCATCAGTTCCAGCTTTTATCGTGACACCACCACCGTCACCCTCACGCAGATGCTCTACGATGGCTTCATCACACGAGATGAAGTGCGCCGACTCAATCATGTGCAGCTCAGCCGCTACTTCGAGTGGTCGGATGCCATGGAAAATTCGGCCCTCGAAATATCGCAGGCCTATTTCGATCTGATGCGTCACAAGGCGCTCCACCGCCTCTCCGAAGATAACTTCATGTCGCATCGCGTGGTGTACGAGCAAATCCAGCTCAAGGTCAAAGCGGGCGTGGGGCGAGCAGTGGATCTGGAGCAGGTCAAGGGACGCCTTGCACTCAGCGAATCCAATCTGCTGACTGACAACGCCAATGTGCACGATATGAATGCCCGTATGTTGCGGCTCGTCAATGAAGAGCCCAGCAATGAAGGGTCTGCCAGGGACGCTACCGGCAGTCCTGACGAGATGGTGAAGCTGGTGCCCAAAAATGCAGCGGTCGCACAGCTGGCGTCGGCCATAGAAAACAACCCTGCGGTTCTGGCCGCGGTGGAGAGTGTCAAAGCAGCGCAATCTGATCTGGACGAGCGACGCGGCAAGTATCAACCGCGCGTCGATCTGGTGTTGTCCCAATCGCGCGGGCAAAATGCGGGCGGTGTGTTGGGTGAAAACCGTGATGCCGTGGCCCAGGTGGTCATGAGCTGGAATCTTTTCAATGGCGGCTCGGATGCTGCACGTTCCGACCAATACATGGAACATCTCATGGCGGCACGTTCCAAGCGCGACAAGGTCTGTCGCGATGTGCGCCAGGCCGTGGACATGGCCTACCACGGTGTGTGGACCATGACCGAACAGCTGGGTTATCTCGAGCAGCGTCAGAAAGCCATCGAGAAGGCGCACTATGCCTACAAGAAGCAGTTCGACCTGGGGCAACGTTCCTTGCTGGATCTGCTCGATTCCGAAAACGAACTCTTCCAGGCCAAGCGGGCGTACATCAACGCCGTCTACGATCGCGCCATCAACGTGTCCAAGATGCTGGCAGGTACGGGCAAGCTCGTCAGCACTCTGGGGCTGACCCGCCTCGATGCCGGGGATGTGGGTGACGCACCGGTGGAGGGTGTCGAACGGCCCGATGCATGCCCCGCCGAAGTCTCCACCTTCATGCAGGATCGCAAGGATGAGTTGATCCAGAGCGCACTCGAACAATTAAAGCCTATCAATGCCAGCACCATCGCCAACACGCCGGTGCCCAATATGACACCGCTGGAACCTGCGGCTGCGGCAACCTCATCAGCCCCAGAAATCATCAAGGTGCCCGTTCCCAAGGCGGAAGCCAAAGCGACAGCAAAGCCAGCAGCCCAAGCCAAGCCCAAAGCCAAGGTTGAGGCCACAAAAAAGAAACACAAGAAGAAGCGCAAGCATAAAACCAGGCCGGACAGCGCCCAGCCCCCGACTGCCGGCAAAGCAGGCTCTGGTGTGAGATAATCAAAAATTTCATGAACGGTTCGCCCGAAAAATCTGTGTTCTCCCATGCCGAAGCCGGACCCTCGCTCCAGCACGGCCTGCGAGAAGACCTTCTGTTGCATGATCCCTTGCTGGATTGTCTGCTCGAGGTGGCGCGCATCCACGGACGGGCCAGTACGCGCGCAGCACTCGTGGCTGGCTTGCCCCTGCAAAATGGCCGTTTGACGCCAGCCCTGGTTTCCCGGGCGGCTAACAGGGCGGGGTTGAACTGCCGGGTGGTGCGCAAGGGGCTGAACAAGATCGAATCGGCGCAGCTGCCCGTCATTCTGCTGCTGGCGGGCAATGAGGCCTGTGTCCTGCTAGGCTGGAATGCAGAAGGGGACTCGGCCGAAGTGTTGCTGCCTGGAACCGGCCAGTCATCCATCTTCATACCAAGTGCCGAGCTTGCCGCACGCTATGCCAGCATTGCGATTTTACTGCACCCGCGTTTCAAATATGACCGGCGCATTCCACAGATTACCAAGCCGCGCGCCCAGCACTGGTTCTGGGGTGTCATTGCGCAACAATGGCGCGTCTATCGGGACATCCTTGTTGCGGCCCTGCTGATCAACTTGTTCGCGCTGGCCCTGCCGCTGTTTTCCATGAATGTGTATGACCGCGTGGTCCCCAATTACGCGGTGGATACCTTGTGGGTACTGGCAGCCAGCGTGCTATTGTTGCTGGCGCTGGATTTTGTGTTGCGCATGATGCGCGGACATTTCATCGATCAGGCATCGGCCCGCATCGACCTGCAACTCTCCGCCGTGCTGATGGAGCGTGTGCTTGGCCTCAAGATGACGGCGCGTCCCGAATCCGTGGGGGCTTTTGCAGCCACCATGAAGTCGTACGAAGTCGTCCGCGACTTCATTGCCTCGGCCACCGTGGCCACCCTGGTGGACATCCCCTTTGCGTTGCTGTTTTATGTGGCCATTGCCTGGATTGCCTGGCCTCTGGTGTTCATTCCCTCTCTGGGGTTTCTGCTGGTGGCCATTTATGTATATGCCGTGCAGCACAAGATGCATGAGCTTGCTGAAACCACATACAAAACGGGTGCCATGCGCAACGCTACCCTGGTGGAAAGCTTGTCGGCCATGGAAACCATCAAGGCGCTGGGGGCTGAAAGCCATGTCCAGGCCAATTGGGAAAAATCCAGTGCGTTTCTGACCAAGGTTTCCAACCAGCAACGTGTGCTGTCGCTCTCGGCCACACAAAGCGTGCAAACCATGCAGCAGCTCGTCAACATTGCCGGGCTGGTGGCCGGTGTGTATCTGATTCACGAGAACATGCTGACGCAAGGCGGCATGATTGCCAGCACCATGCTGATGGGACGCGCCATGGCGCCGCTGGGACAACTGGCCGGGTTGCTGATTCAGTACCAGGGGGCCAGAACCTCGCTCGAACCGCTCAACCGGTTGATGGAGTTGCCCATCGAGCGCCCCCCCGAATCCACATTTGTGCACCGTGCCGACTTGAGCGGCAAAATCGAATTTCGCGACGTCACTTTCAAGTATCCCGGCAGCGATGCAGTCCTGAAACACGTTTCGTTCAAAATTGAACCGGGCGAGACCGTGATCTTGCTGGGCAAGGTGGGGTCAGGAAAGTCCACCATCCTCAAGATGCTGATGGGGTTGTATGAGCCGCAGTCAGGCTCCGTTCTGGTGGATGGCATCGACCTGCGCCAGATCGATCCGGCGGACCTGCGGCGCAACGTGGGCTATGTCAGCCAGGAATCCATCCTGTTCTATGGCACGCTTCGCGACAACATCGTTTTTGGCGCACCTTACGCCGATGATTCGTCCATTCTCGCTGCTGCAGGCATTGCGGGCCTGCTCGAGATGGTCAACCGCCATCCGCGCGGCTTCGATATGCAGATCGGCGAACGCGGCGACACGCTCTCGGGCGGACAGCGTCAGGGAGTGGCCATTGCGCGGGCCTTTCTGACCGATCCGCCCCTGCTGTTCCTGGACGAACCTACCAGCGGCATGGACTACACCACCGAAAGTGAATTCAAGGTGCGACTGGGACGATTCGTCAAACGCTCCACTCCCGGAAAAACGTTGCTGATTTCCACGCACCGATCCAGCCTCGTGGATCTTGCAGACCGCATCATCGTGGTGGACCATGGTTGTATCGTGGCAGACGGCCCGCGTGAAAAGGTGGTTGCCGACTTGCAGGCAGGGCGCGTGGGGAGAGCAGGATGATTCGCCGGTGGCGGCTTTATCTCAAGCGTCGCGCGCGGCGCTTGCAGCAAGAGGTGGAACGTGGCGAGTTGCGTACTCCTGATGCTGTGCGTCCCTTGACGGGTTGGGGAGCTCGTCGCCTGGAGGCTTCCCGCAACCGCCTGCAGCCCCTGCTCAACTGGATGCTCCGGCGCAACGAAAACAAGTTCGAAAATGCCGGTGCCGACGATTTCATGGCCAGCGCCGATTACGCCATCCTGACCCAGGAGCCGGCTCAGGCGCGTGTGCTGCTGAAAGTGTTGCTCTGGATGGTGGTGCTCTTCCTGGTATGGTCCATCATCACCAAGGTTAACGAAGTCACCCGCGGCGAGGGTAAGGTCATTCCCTTCAGTCAGGTGCAGATGATCCAGAACCTGGATGGCGGCATTGTTTCGGAAATCCTCGTGCATGAAGGGGACGTGGTGCAGAAGGACCAGATCGTGATGCGCATCGATGATACCCGTTCTCTGTCCAGCCTGAAGGAAAGTCGCGCCCAGGTGCTGTCGCTGGAAGCCAAGGCGGCCCGGCTGCGCGCGCTGGCCGAAAACAGCAAGTTCATCATGCCCGACGAAGTGACCCAGGAAGACCCTGCCACTGCCGAAGAAGAGCGCCGCCTCTACGAGTCGCGCCGTTCCGAACTGGAAAACACCATTGCCATTGCACGCGGTCAGCTGGAACAGCGCCAGCATGAGCTGGCAGAACTGGAGGCCAAGCGCGACCAGGCAGCCAAGGCCTGGGAGCTTACGTACAAAGAACTGATGCTCACCAAACCCCTGTTGGCGGCAGGCGCGGTATCGGATGTGGATATCCTCAAGCTCGATCGTGACGTGGCCCGCTTCAAGGGCGACCGTGACATGGCCTCTGCCCAGATCCAGCGCGTCAAGGCGGCCATCATTGAGTCCACCGGCAAGGTGCGCGAGGTGGAGGACAGTTTTCGCAATGATGCGCGCAAAGAACTCGCCGAAACCCAGGCCAAGCTCAACAGCCTCAATGAGGCCAACGTGGGCCTGTCGGACAAGGTGTCCCACTCCATCATGCGCTCTCCCGTGCGGGGCACGGTCAAGCGCTTGCTGGTCAATACGGTCGGTGGTGTGATCCGTCCGGGTGAAAATGTCATGGAAATCGTCCCGCTGGACGACAACCTGTTGCTGGAAGTGCGCGTGCAACCCAAGGACATTGGTTTCCTGCGTCCAGGCCTGCGGGCCATGGTGCGTTTTAACGCCTACGACTTTTCCATTTACGGCGGGTTGCAGGGCACCCTGGAATCCATCGGGGCGGACACCGTGGTGGACGACAAGGGCAACGCCTTTTATCTGGTGCGCGTCAAAACGGACAAGAATCGCCTGGGCAGAAACCTGCCCATCATTCCCGGCATGGTCGCCGAAGTGGATATCCAGACTGGCGAAAAATCCGTATTGAGTTATCTGCTCAAACCCGTACTCAGGGCCCGACAGCGCGCGCTGACCGAGCGATGACGCCATGCCCACGTCAACCAGAAACGTCTTCGTAACCGAGGACGAACCACTCCGATCCAACTGGCTTGCCGCCTTTCCCGACGCGCAACTGGAGTCGCTGAGCGCCTCCAAACACCTTCGCAAGGCCGGCATCATCTGGTTGCGACTACCCTACGAGGGCGATATTGGCGCGGTGGTTCAACGGATATTGAAACGGGGACAGACCCCATTTTGGGGTCTGTCCCCGTCGGTGCCGGTGGTGGCCCTGTCTGATGAACCGCGCGACGAAGAGGGGTTGGTGGCGCTGCGCGCAGGCGCTTCAGGCTATTGCAACGGCTATGCCGCGCCCGAGGTGCTGCAGCAGGTGGCCCAGACGGTTCAGCAGGGCGGCGTGTGGCTGGGGCAATCCCTGCTGCAGAAACTCGTGGCCACTACCGCCCAGCAGGCACCCCGCGATGTCCCTGT
>DAIBBI010000044.1:0-38580 GCA_027442615.1 Ferrovaceae bacterium
TGTGAGATCACACCCGACCACAGGTTGCACCCCACCCGTCTGATGACCGAATAAAACGACCATGCGTACCCGCCCCGGAAGCCACGCCGACCCCCTCTCACCCAACCGATTTACAGGCGGTGACTGGCGCGCCATTCGCAGCTTGCTGCCCTATTTAATGGCATTCAAGGGCAGGGTGGCCGTGGCCTTTTTCTGCCTTCTTCTGGCAAAGCTTGCGAACGTGGGCGTACCGCTGGCGCTCAAGGCCATCATCGACCGATTGGAGCCCACCCACGCGCTGGTCGCGGTGCCGGCCATGCTGATTTTGGGTTATGGGGTACTGCGGTTCTCCACGACCTTCTTCAATGAATTGCGCGACGGCGTGTTCGCGAAAGTGACACAGAACGCAATTCGTCGCATTGCGCTGACCGTGTTTCAGCACCTGCATGCACTCAACCTGCGCTTCCACCTGGAACGCCAAACCGGCGGGATGTCGCGCGACATCGAGCGTGGTACGCGCGGCATTGAAAGCCTGATGCGTTTCACCCTGTTCAGCATTCTGCCCACCCTGGTGGAAATGCTGTTGGTGGGAGGCATCCTGGGATGGAAATACGATATCTGGTTTGCGCTCATCACGCTCGTGACCCTGGTCATCTACATTACCATGACGATCGTGATTACGGAGTGGCGCACCGCATTCCGGCGTCGAATGAACGAACTGGATTCCAAGGCCAATACGCGCGCCATCGACAGCCTGATCAACTATGAGACGGTGAAGTATTTTGGTAACGAAGCATGGGAAACGGAGCGCTATGACGAAAATCTGCGCAAGTGGGAGCAGGCGTCGGTCAAAAGCCAGACTTCTCTTGCGGCGCTGAACATTGCCCAGAGCCTGATCATCGGCATCGGCTCGGTGGCGTTGATGGCCCGGGCTGCGGACGGGGTGGAGGCGGGGCGACTCACCGTGGGTGATCTCGTACTGATCAACGCCTTGTTGCTGCAACTCTACATTCCGCTGAATTTTCTTGGGGTCATCTATCGCGAAATCAAGCAGGCTCTGGCCGATATGGATCGCATGTTTCGTCTGCTGACCGTGAACACCGAAGTTATTGACTTGCCCGGCGCGCCTGATCTGGTGGTGGGCGAGGGTTCAGTCCGGTTTGAATCGGTGGATTTTTCATATGATGTCCGTCGACCCATTCTCAAGCAGGTGGATTTTGAAATTCCCACGGGGCATAAAGTGGCCGTGGTGGGCCCCAGTGGCGCCGGCAAATCCACCCTGTCGCGGCTGCTTTTTCGATTTTATGAAGTCAATGGGGGGCGCATCCTGATCAATGGGCAGGATATCCGCATCGTGAACCAGCAGTCTCTGCGTGCCGCCATTGGCATCGTTCCCCAGGATACAGTGCTGTTCAATGACACCGTTTTCTACAACATCGCCTATGGTCGCCCCGGCGCGTCGAGGGAGGAAGTGATCCGGGCGGCCCAGGCCGCGCATATCCACGATTTCATCCTGAAATTGCCGGATGGCTATGACACGCTGGTGGGAGAGCGGGGGCTCAAGCTGTCTGGCGGCGAAAAACAACGGGTAGCCATTGCCCGCACGCTCTTGAAGCGCCCCCAAATTCTGGTCTTCGACGAAGCCACTTCGGCTTTGGATTCGCGTTCCGAAAAGGACATCCAGGCTGAACTCGCCTCCATTGCCCGCCATCACACAACATTGGTCATCGCGCATCGCCTGTCCACCATCGTGGACGCCGACCAGATTTTGGTGATGGAAGACGGGCGCATCGTCGAGCGCGGGCGGCATGAGGCGTTGTTGGCTGCCAATGGGGCTTATGCACGCATGTGGATCTTGCAGCAGAAGCAGAATAATGTTGCGTAACCGGCTGATTTTTTGTATCGTTGCGACTACGGAGGCGCGAGGGGAAAGATGAGTCGATCGAACAACGGCCCAATTCGGAACGGATTGATCCTGTGGATTCTGCTGGTGGGGCTGGTGCCTTCGGCGCAGGCCGCACGCCACCATTCTCACCACCCTGCCGCCGCATCCGATCCTTCCACCATGGCGCTGCTGTCTTCAACAGCCCTGGTCATCGATCAGACCACGCAGCAAGTGGTTTTCTCCAAAAACCCCGATCCCATCCATCCCATCGCATCAATCACCAAGCTCATGACGGCACTGGTGGTGCTGGAGTCCGCACAGGATCTCGATGAGCAGATTGCGGTTACGGACGAGGATGTGGACACCCTGCGCTTTACCCGCTCCCATCTGCGTGTGGGCGTTCATGCCAGCCGCCTGGATTTTCTGCGCATGGCACTGATCGCTTCCGAGAACAGGGCCGCTTCTGCGTTGGGTCGCTCGTATCCGGGAGGCATTCATGCCTTCGTCGAGCGCATGAATGCCGAAGCAGTGCGCCTGGGAATGACCAGCACGCATTTTGAAGACTCTTCCGGACTGAACGGCAATAACGTTTCCACTGCGCACGACCTGGCCATTCTGGTCCAGGCTGCCATGCAATATCCACTCATCCACGAAATCACGACAACGGCCTCAGTATCAGTCCCCGTTGGGTTTCGCGGCCGGCCCGTCGTATTTCGCAATACCAATCCCCTGGTTGCCAAATCCGACTGGGATATCGGACTGTCAAAGACCGGGTTCATCAACGAATCTGGCCAGTGCCTGGTCATGCAAGCCACCATCAGCGGCCATCCCATGGTCATCGTGTTGCTCGATTCCCGTGGCAAGCATGCCCGCATTGGTGACGCCAACCGCGTTCGCAAGTGGCTGGAAGCACATAGTCAGGTGACAGTCGGGCAACTCTGAACAAAGTCAGGGCATCTTATGCGTGTGGGTCTTTTTGTCACCTGTCTCGTGGACATGATGCGTCCGCGGATCGGGTTTGCCACGCTCAAGCTGCTGCAGGATGCGGGTTGTGAAGTCGTTGTTCCCCGCCACCAAACCTGTTGTGGTCAACCCGGATTCAATTCTGGTGATCGCGAATCCGGGCGCCTCATGGCGCGCCGATTCCTGGCTGATTTTGAATCTTTCGATTATGTGGTCGCACCCAGCGGCTCCTGCACCGGGATGGTCCGGTGCCACTACGCAGAACTCTTTCCCGAAGATCCAGCGCTTCAATCGCGTCTTGACGCGCTCTCGGTACGCACGTACGAGCTGACCGACTTTCTGGCCAATGTGCTGAAAGTGGAGCGATTTCAAAGCACTTTCCAGGGCAGCATCACCTACCACGATTCCTGTTCCGGCCTGCGCGAGCTTGGCATCAAGCAACAGCCACGCCAGTTGATCGGACGAGTGGTTGGGGCCAGATTGCAGGAAATGGACAAAGCGGAAATCTGTTGCGGATTTGGCGGTACGTTTTCCATCAAGCTAGGCGAGATCGCCACGCGCATGGCGGACAACAAATGCCAGGATGCCTTGGCCACAAAAGCCGATGCCATCGTGGGCGGAGACCTGGGTTGCCTGCTCAACATCGAAGGCCGCCTGCGGCGCTTGGGAGATGAAACCACCCGGGTCCTTCATGTGGCTGAAGTGCTGGCAGGACCAGAAGCGGATCAGAGCTGATGCAACTTACCTCGTTTTCCTTCAAGAGCAATGTGCGGCGCAAGCTGATCGATCCCCTGCTGCAGCGGAACATGAAACGTTTTGGCGGGCGTTTCGTGGAAGCCCGCGCTGCAGTGATGACTGAAGTGGGCAACCTGGAGGAGATCAGGGTTGCTGCAGCGGCCATTCGCGATCGCAGTCTCGCCAACCTGGATAGCTATCTCCTGACCTTTGAGGAAAAAGCGCGCGCCCGGGGCACTGAAGTGCACTGGGCCGAAACCGCGCAGGACGTTAACCGCATTCTGATCGGGATTGCGCAAGCCAGCGGCGTCAGGAAAATCGTCAAGTCAAAGTCCATGGTGAGCGAAGAATCAGGACTCAATGATGCCGTGGAAGCGGCGGGCATGGAGGCCATCGAAACGGATCTTGGCGAATACATCCTGCAACTCGCGCACGAGCCTCCTTCCCACATCATCGCCCCTGCCATTCACAAGAGCGTGGAGGAGGTGGCGGAACTGTTTTCTGAAAAGCACCATACGCCGCGTAGCACGGACATCCCTGCACTGTGCAGGGAGGCTCGGGAGCAGTTGCGGCCGCATTTTCTGTCGGCGGACATGGGAATTTCCGGAGGCAATTTTCTGATTGCCGAAACAGGGTCGGTGGTGATCGTCACCAATGAAGGCAATGGTCGCATGGTGACTACCCTTCCCAGGATTCATGTGGCCATTACGGGCATCGAGAAGGTATTGCCCACGCTCAATGATTTCTCCACCATCGTGCGCCTGCTCACCCGCTCTGCCACCGGGCAATCCATCACCAACTACGTATCGATGCTGACGGGTCCGCGCCAGGAAGGCGACCTGGACGGGCCCCTGCAATCGCACATCATCTTGGTGGACAGTGGCCGATCGCGTCTCCTCGGCACGGAAATGCAAAAAGCGCTGCGCTGCATTCGTTGCGGCGCCTGCATGAATCACTGTCCGGTATATCAGAACATTGGCGGTCATGCCTACGGCTGGGTTTACCCTGGACCCATCGGCGCCATCCTGACGCCGTCCTATGTGGGGCTTGAAAACGCCCTCGACCTACCTCAAGCCTCCACACTGTGCGGGGCCTGTCAGGTGGTCTGCCCAGTCAAGATCCCCCTGCCGGAGCTGATGCGGGTGTTGCGTGAAAAATCTTTTGAACGGGGGCTGCGGCCCTGGTACGAGCGCATGTCCATCCGGCTTTGGCGCGGCTTTGCAAACCACCCCCGCCTGTACGCCCTGCTCACTCAGGTGGGAGTGCGGCTCTTGAGTATGCTGGGTGGAAAGAAGGGATTGCTGCATCGCCTGCCGGGACTGGATGGCTGGACCGAGGGTAGAGACATGCCGGCGCCGCAGGGCAGGACTTTTCGTGAGCTCTACCGGAACAGGCGTTCATGAGCGCGCGTGACAACATTCTGGCGCGGGTGCGTCGGGGCTTGGGGCTGCCGGGGGACAAGCCAGGCGCCGAGCGTGTCCTGACGGAGGAGCATATCCGGAAAAATCAGCGTGGCCCACGACCTGCTTACCGGTGGGATAATGATGCAGACCGATTTCAGGAGCGCTCCGAGAAGCTCGGAACCACCGTGGATCGCGTGGCCACGTTGTCTGAGGTGCCAGCAGCGGTGGCGCGCTACCTCATGGAAAAGGCGCTACCGCAAAATGGTGTGATGTGGCCCGGCTTAAGGTCCCTGGAATGGGAGGATGCGGGACTTTCTTTCGCCACCAGAGAGGCCCGTCCCGACGATCTGGTTGGGGTGACCGGCGCGTTCTGCGCAATTTCCGAAACGGGCACGTTAATGTTGTTGTCCGGAAAGGACACCCCGGCGGCGGTCAGTCTGTTGCCGGAGACGCATATCGCCATTGTGGAAATGCAACGCATTGTCCCCGGCATGGAAGAAGCGTGGGACCTGATGAAAGCAGAGCGCGGTGCGCCCCCACGTGCCATTAATTTCGTATCGGGCCCATCGCGCACCGCCGATATCGAACAGACCATCGTGATCGGTGCACATGGACCCTATCGGGTCCATGTGGTGCTGTACGGATCAGCGGACTTCCAGTAATTCCACGTCAAAAATCAGCGTGGCGTTGGGAGGAATCACCCGACCGGCGCCGCGGCTGCCATAACCCAATTCAGGGGGAATCAGCAGCGTCCGCTTGCCCCCCACTTTCATCCCGGCCACGCCTTCATCCCACCCGCGAATCACGCGTCCTGCACCCAGCGGAAACGAAAAGGGCTCGCCCCGATCCACGGAGCTGTCAAACTTCTGCCCCTTGAACTCGGGAGCGGTAGGGTCATATAGCCAACCAGTGTAATGCACGACGACGGTATTGCCTGGATGGGCAACGGCACCTGTGCCGAGTTGGGTGTCAATCAGGGTCATTCCGTTCAGTGTCATGGTTTGCGCTCGCTTTTGCGTGGTGTCTGCCTGCGACAGTGGGGAAAGTGCCAGAAGGGCAGTGGCAATCAGAATGAAGTACAACAATTTCATGAAAGGTCTCCTTGCACTAAGTGAACGCATTATAACTTGCCATTTGGCGATGGCCCACCTCGCATCAACGTCTCCCAGTACTTCTGCAGGCGTTTTTCAGAGACGGGATAGGGTGTTTTGAGGGCCTGGGCAAACAGCGATACCCGTAGTTCCTCCAGCATCCAGCGAAACTCATCCAACTCGTCCGAAGGGCCATGGGTATCCAGGGCGTGCTCCCAGGGCTGTTGCAACCCCAGCAGCTGGCGTGACTTTTCGGCATCGCCGGCACGATCGTGCGGCAGTTTTTCCAGGCGCGCCAGAATGGCCCTCAAATAACGCGGAAAATGCTTTAACTGCGCAAGGGGCGTATAGCGCAATGTCCCCCGGTGCATGAGTTGGTCCAGATGCTGCCTGATTTCGGTGAGGGTGCCCTTGAGGGAGCCGTTGCTAACCTTGTCGAGGGCACTGCGGACCTCCTGGTATGTTTTCAGTGCCGGGAGCGCCAACTGTGCTGTTTCGGTGAGCTTGGACACCCAGAGCACGCGCACCTGATCGCGCAGGGTTTCATAGGCGCCCTGGGTGCGAATCAGCCCGTTGGATTCGGGAATCAACTCGAGCATGGCGCGTTCCGCAAGCTCGCCTTTCAGGGCCTCGGAAGGGGCCTGGGCAGCATCTCCAGGAAGTAGGGCATATTGCATGGCCATGGCGGTCAAGCTGCTGATGGAACGCGTGCTGGCCTTGATCAGTGGTTGCAACTCCAACAGGCATAAGCGCAGAATTCCCAGGCGGGTAAGCTGATTGGCTTCGGCCTCGTTCTCCACCAATCGCACTGCCACACTTTCCACCTCATCCACCACCGCCGGAAATACGGGGACATTTATGCCGCGCCGATCCAGTACCAGCGAGACGGGTAAATCGCCCATGTCCCAGCGGATCAGGCCGCTGCGGGTCAGGCTCACGTCCTGAGTTTCTCGCAACGCGGTGCGTGCCTCCGCGCCCCATTGCTCGCGCAAGGCCTTGAGGTCCCGACCGCTGCCAACTTCATTTCCCGCAGGATCCAGCAGTTGCAAATTCATTCGTAAGTGGTCGGGAACTTCGCTCCAGTCTTCGGCATGAAGGAGGGTTCCCGTGCGTATCCGGATGAATTCTGCAAGGCAACGTGTCAGCGATCCGGATTGCGGACCATAGCGTTCCAGAAATGCCGTGATGAAGGGAGGCAAGGGAACGAGGTCCCGTCGAATGCGCTGCGGCAGTTTTTTCAGCAGGGTGGTGATCTTGTCCCGAATCAATCCGGGGACCAGCCACTCCAGGCGCTCGGGCTCGATATTGCCCAGCATGACCAGGGGAATGGATACGGTGACGCCATCCAGCACGTGCCCCGGCTCAAATCGGTAAGACAAGGGGTGTTCCACCCCTCCCAACAGGATGGCGTCAGGAAAGAGCGCCTCGGTGATGTGCTGCGCATCGTGGCGCATGATCTGGGAGCGTTCCAGAAACAGCTGGCGGGGGTGCTCGCGCTCAGCCTCCCGTCGCCATTTTTCAAAACGCTCGCCGCTCCATACCATGGCCGGCAGCAGGCCGTCATAAAACCGCGCCAGGCGCTCCTCGTCCACCAGGACGTCCTGGCGCCGGCCCTTATGCTCCAGGGTCTCGATGTCTTCGATCAGGCGTTGGTTATGTTCAAAGAAGGGCGCACGCGTTTCAAATTCACCCAGCACCAAAGCGTGACGGATGAAAAGGCGCCGCGCTTCGACAGGGTCGATGGGACCGTAACGGATGCGCCTTTTGGCCACGATCGTCAGGCCATATAAAGTCACCTTTTCGTAGACATTGGCCTGCGCTGCCTTGCGGTCCCAATGCGGGTCAAAGTAGCTGCGACGCAGCAGGTGTCCGGCAACGGGTTCGATCCACTCGGGTTGTATGCGCGCAACGCAGCGCGCATACAACCGCGTGGTTTCGGTCAGCTCCGCAGCCATGAGCCATTGTGGTTTTCCCTTCTGCATGCGCGAGCCGGGGTTGATCCAGAAGCGCACGCCACGGGGCCCCAGGTAGTTGTCGTCTTCAGGGTCGCGCTGGCCAATGTGCCCCAGCAACCCGGTCAACAGGGCGCGATGAATTTGCTCGTGTGTGGCTGGGGCACTGTTGAGGTGCAGGCCCATTTCTGCCACCAGGGTGTGCAGTTGGCTGTGGATGTCACGCCACTCCCGTAGCCGCGTCAATGATAAGAATTCTTCGTGGCAAAATTCGGCCAGTTTTTTGTTGGATTTCTTGTGCTGTAAGGCCTCTTCAAAAAATTGCCACAGGGTGAGATACGACAAAAATTCTGAATGCTCGTCCTGAAATCGGGCATGCTTTTGATCGGCAGCCTGCCGGTGCTCCATGGGGCGATCCCTTGGGTCTTGCACGGACAAGGCTGAGGCGATAATGAGCATCTCGTTCAGGCACGCTTGCTGGCGGGCCGCCAGCAGCATGCGCCCAATGCGAGGGTCGATCGGCAGCTTGGCCAGTTCCCGTCCGATGGCTGTCAGGGCACGGTCCGAATCAAAGGCACCCAGTTCACCCAGCAACTGATACCCATCATCTATGGCGCGTGCGCTGGGCGGGTCGAGAAAGGGAAAGTCCTCCACCCGGCCCAGCCCCAGGGCTTCCATTTTAAGAATCACGGCAGCCAGTGAAGTGCGAAGGATTTCAGGGGTGGTATAGGGTGGGCGCGCATCAAAATCCCTTTCATCGTACAGTCTGATGCAGATTCCTGATGCCACGCGGCCACATCGCCCGGCGCGTTGACGCGCCGAGGCTTGTGAAATCTTTTCAACCTGTAGTTGTGTGACCTTGTTACGCAAGCTGTAGCGGTTGATGCGTGCGAGGCCCGTGTCCACCACGTAACGAATGCCCGGCACCGTCAGCGATGTTTCCGCCACGTTGGTGGACAGCACGATCCGGCGTCCCCCCGAAGGCTTGAAGACGCGATCCTGTTCGGCAAAGGAAAGACGGGCAAACAGGGGCAGGATCTCCGTGTGCGGCGGATGGTGCTTGCGCAGCGCCTCGGCGGCATCCCGAATGTCACGCTCACCGGAAAGAAAAACCAGGATATCCCCGTCACGCGATTCCTGAGCCAGTTCATCCACGGCATGGAGCAGCGCCGTGCGCGCATCGCGATCATCCACATCGTCCGCATCGTTGGCGGCAATTGGCCTCCAACGCACCTCTACGGGATAAGTGCGCCCGGATACTTCGATGACCGGTGCATCATCAAAGTGTTTGGAAAGCCGGTCGGATTCGAGGGTGGCAGAGGTGATGATGACCTTGAGGTCTGGGCGGTGAGGCAGTATCTGCTTGAGGTAACCCAGAAGAAAATCGATATTGAGACTGCGTTCGTGCGCCTCGTCCACCACGATCGTATCGTAGCGACGCAGCAGGCGATCATGATGGATTTCAGACAGCAAAATCCCGTCCGTCATGACCTTGATCGTGGTTTGGTCCGATACCCTGTCGTGAAAGCGAACCTGGTAGCCTACCGCGGCCCCCACCTCGGTCTGCAGCTCCTGTGCCAGGCGGGCCGCGACGCTGCGTGCTGCGATGCGGCGCGGTTGGGTACAGCCAATCAGGCCTGCGATGCCCCGCCCCAGTGCGAGGCAAAACTTGGGAATTTGCGTGGTCTTACCCGAACCGGTTTCACCACAGACAATGACCACAGGGTTCTGAAGAATGGCCTGTGATAAGACTTCCTGAGATTCGTGAATGGGCAGGGTGCCATCGAAGGAGGGGCGCAGTGCGGCAGCTGTCCGCGCCGTCAGTTGATGTTTCGTCGACGAGGGAGGCAGGCGGGTCAATATTCAAACAGCTGGAATCGTTCGGAACGGTCCCCCACGCGCGCACCCGTCCACAGCAGGCGCCAGCCCGAGGGTACGGCAAAAGACTCCTGTGAACGGGACTGTACGAGCCAGAGGCGGCAATGAGTGCGCGTTCCCAGCTCGAGGCGCTGGGTGCGGATATTCAGGAAGTAGTAGAGCAACCCGCGCTGCGGCTCGCCCAGTCCGGTGCTGGCAATGCAGCCTGCGTGGGGAGGAATGGCTTTGGCAAGCGATTGCATCATGCCCTGGTAACTGCGCGACGCTTCAACGTACGGCAGCCAGAGGGTCATGACAAGCATCCAGGAGACGGTCATGCCAACGGTCCAGTTGACGAGCGCGCGTCGTGCAGATTGACGCGAGCGCAGGATGGTGACCACCCACAGCAGGGTCAGGCCAAGCGCCACACCAAAAGCTGCGGGCTGGAAGGTGGCGTGATAACCGGGGAGCTGGGCGTCCAGATAATTGACGATGCGGGCGGGTTGACCCGTGAGCTGGGCAACCCAGCCCAGCCACAGCATTGTGGTAATGAGGCCAAAAGTCAGCATGCCGAACCAGTCGAATGCGCTGGCAGCGCCGCGTCGCATCGTGTCGATGCCGCCACTGGCCAGCAGTACCAGAGGCAACAACAGGGGTAAGGCATTGCTCTCGCGCGGGGTAGTGCAAAACCCCAGTACCAGAAGCATTACCAGCAGGGCAAGCAGCAAAAATCGCGACTGAGGCGTGCGCAGTCCACGCATGCCGCCGTTCCATAAGGCCCCCAGAGCCAACGGCGCCGCTGGCCAGGCAAACCAGGCAGCCACGCCGAAGTAGTATGTGGGAATGCAATCGCTTGCGGTCCACAAGGTAGGGTGGAGAATCGGATTGGCCAGCACCGACCACCACAAACTGAATAAGCGTGGGGCATGTTCGTGCAGCGCCCAAGGCCACACCACCAGACAGGGTGCGGCCGACAGGAGCCACACCAGTACATGGCGAAGGGGATGCTGCGGCCGGTAATCGGGCACCAGGAACGGGGTAAGCAACACGATGGGCAACAACAGGCCCAGTGCCAGTGAACCTTGCGACAGGAACGCAATGCCAAACCCCAGACCGCCAAAAATACCGGACAGCACCGGGCGGGTCCGCGCCAGGGGTATGGCGATGAGGGTCCAGGTGATGCCGGTCAGCCAGGCCAGATCGGTGCTCATCTCATGGCCGCGGATCACAAGGCCCACGCTGCCGATCAGCATCAATACGGAAACGCGCATGGCTCGAGGGCCAAACAGGTCGCGTGCCCCCAGGGCTACGCCCAGCATGGTGATGGCCATGAAGCAACCACTTGCCAGGCGCGCAGCGTCGTGGGCTGGCAGAAGTCCCTGTAGCCAGCCGGTGAGGCTGGCCGTGACCCAGAAGTACAGGGGGGGGTGCGCGAGGTAAGGTTCGCCGGCAAGGTCAGGAGACAGCCAGCTGCCGCCGTGGAGCAGGCTGTGTACAATGCCCTGGCTGACCGCCTCGTCGTACTTCCAGGGCGTATGCCCAGTCAGTCCGGGGAGCAGCCAAGCCAGGCAGACCAGAAGGAACAGGGCAGTCTTGAGTGGGGTGGCCTTACCGTCGAAATCCAGGTTTTTTTCGGCCGACAGGAGCGTTCGCAAGCGGTGCTACCCCCCGTAAAAAGAAAGGCAGCGCAAAGCTGCCCATCCAGATGATGCAGTGATTGAGGCTACTTGCGTGCGTATTTTTGGCGGAATTTTTCGACGCGGCCCGCAGTATCCACAATCTTTTGCTTACCCGTATAGAACGGATGGCAGGCCGAGCAAACTTCCACGGATAGCGCAGGCTTATCCAGCGTTGAACGGGTGACGAACTTGTTCCCGCAACTGCAGGTTACGGTAACTTCTTCATATTTCGGGTGAATATCAGCTTTCATGACCTTTCCTGAATAAGTCGCCGGGGTATACGACGAACAGCCCTTAATTATGATTCAAAAGGAATTTTTCTGCAAGTGCGACGGGCGTTTAGTTTTTCTGCCTAGCCGCGGCGCATTGAGTCGAAAAAGTCCGCATTGTTCTTGGTCGCCTTGATTTTATCCAGCAGGAATTCAATGGCCTCCAGCTCATCCATGGGGTAGAGCAGCTTTCGCAGGACCCAGATTTTCTGCAGAACGTCAGGCTTGATCAGCATTTCTTCGCGACGCGTGCCGGAGCGGTTAACGTTGATGGCCGGGTAGATCCGCTTTTCTGCCATGCGGCGGTCCAGATGGATTTCCATATTGCCGGTACCCTTGAACTCTTCATAGATCACATCGTCCATGCGCGAACCGGTATCCACCAGTGCCGTGGCGATGATCGTGAGCGAGCCACCTTCTTCGATGTTACGGGCCGCACCAAAGAATCGTTTGGGGCGCTGTAGGGCATTGGCATCCACACCGCCCGTCAGGACCTTGCCTGACGCGGGAACGACCGTGTTGTAGGCACGGGCCAAGCGGGTGATGGAGTCGAGAAGGATGACCACGTCGCGCTTATGCTCCACCAGGCGTTTGGCTTTTTCGATGACCATTTCAGCCACCTGTACATGGCGCGTTGCCGGTTCGTCAAAGGTGGAGGAAACCACCTCTCCCTTGACGGATCGTTGCATTTCAGTCACTTCCTCGGGTCGTTCGTCGATTAGCAGCACGATCAGGTGGGCATTGGGTGAGTTGGCCGAGATGGAATGTGCAATATGTTGCAACATGACCGTTTTGCCGCTTTTCGGGCTGGCCACCAGCAGGCCGCGCTGGCCTTTGCCGATGGGGGCGATGATGTCGATGACGCGCCCGGTGGTGTTTTCTTCTGCCCGGATGTCACGCTCCAGCACCAAAGGCTCATTGGGGAAGAGCGGCGTCAGGTTCTCAAACAGGATCTTGTTTTTCGAGTTTTCCGGGGGTTCGCCGTTGACCAGGTCCACCTTGACCAGGGCAAAGTAGCGCTCACCTTCCTTGGGTGTCCGGATTTCTCCTTCGATACTGTCGCCGGTGTGCAGGTTGAATCGACGAATCTGCGAGGGGCTGATGTAAATGTCGTCAGGGCTGGCCAGATAGGAAGTTTCTGGCGAGCGCAAAAACCCGAAGCCATCCTGGAGAACTTCCAGCGTTCCTTCACCATAGATGCTTTCGCCACGTTTGGCCTGGTTTTTGAGCAGCGCAAAGATCAGTTCCTGCTTGCGCAGTCGGTTGGCACCTTCAATTTCATTTTTGACGGCCATTTCCACCAGTTCGGTCACATGGTGGGTTTTGAGATCAGATAAATGCATGGGGAGTTGTGGATTCGAAAGGGAAAGGTGGAATTCAGGGATTTACCAGGGAAAGGGACGGTGGGATTACAGCGCCGCCCTTACAGCTGCGGCGCAGAGTAACGCGTTCAGATGTGGCTGTCAATAAAGGCGCTGAGTTGGGATTTTGACAAGGCGCCCACTTTGGTGGCTTCCACATTGCCATTTTTGAACAGGAGCAGGGTGGGAATGCCGCGGACACCGTACTTGCGAGCCATCTCGGGGTTATCGTCAACGTTGAGCTTGGCGATCTTGAGGCGCCCGTTGTAGTCGCGCGACACTTCTTCCAGAATGGGGGCAATCAGTTTGCAGGGGCCGCACCATTCGGCCCAGAAGTCCAGCAGGACCGGGGTGGGCGATTGCAGTACGTCTGTTTCAAACGAACGATCAGTCACGTGCTGGATAGATTCGATCATGGGGGTTCCTCAAAATTCAGTCAGTAAAACGTTTGGGTTTGCGTCGCAGCAGACCGCTGCGGGAGGTGAATGGTATCTATCCTAAACCAAATGGCCCAAGGATGGGAAGGGGGGCTTCGCATTCGTGCCGATTTTCCTGCTAAAATGCGCCGTTGCCCGCGTGAATACGCTTTGTTGGAGGTTTTCGGAATGACCTATGTCGTCACCGAATCTTGTGTCAAGTGCAAGTACACTGATTGCGTGGATGTCTGCCCCGTGGATTGTTTCCGCGAGGGCCCCAATTTTCTGGTGATCGATCCGGATGAATGCATTGATTGCACCCTGTGCGTCGCCGAGTGTCCGGTCGAGGCGATTTTTGCCGAGGATGACGTTCCGGAAAACCAGCGTGCTTTTATCGCCAGGAATGCAGAGTTGAGCAAACTCTGGAAGCCCATTACTGAGCGAAAAGAAGCGCCAGCCGATGCCGATGACTGGAAGGACGTCAAGAATAAAGCTCACCTCCTGGAACGCTGATTGATCGCCTCTCGCGAGGAAGATGTCCTTGAAGTGGCGCTGAGGCGCATCGTTGGAGATGCGCTCCAGAAACCAGAATCACCCGTGATGGTGTTGCTGCCCCACGCAGCTCTGGTGGATTCGTTTCAACTGCAATTGTCCGAAAGTCTCCCCGGCTCAGTCCCTCTTTGCATCACCACCCTGTCGCGCTGGGCTGCCGAACAGATTCCAAATGGCAGGATCATCCCTGAGATAGAACGTTTATCCTTGGTATTCAATGCGCTGCGTGAGCGGCGCTGGTTTGAACAAGAGGACCGCTGGGTGCTGGCGCGCGAAGCGTTGGTACTGGTAGACGAATTGACGCGCTGGGGCTTTGCGATGCCCCGGGATACGGAATCCTTTGCCGGGCAACTGGCGCAAGCCTACGCCACCCGCAGTTCAACGCCCCTGCAGTTTGAAGCGCGCCTCGTCCATGACTTATGGTGGGCGCTCAACCAAAATCCACTGGAATTATCGCCAGCCATGGCATACCAGCGGCAGCTCGCTCAGCTTGCCACGCTCCCGCGGCAAGGTTCCTGCTATCTCGTGGCAGCTGCAAGACTGACTCCCGCCGAGTCCCAATGCCTCGCCGTGCTTGCAGAACGCATGACGCTGGTTCGAATTGAAAACCCCCAGCCCGGCCGGGAAGGGGATGCCTGTACCACCGCACTGCGCACCGCATGGGAGGATCCCGCTTGCGGTACCTTGTCTGATCGTGCGCAAGCACTGGCCTGTGACATGCCCATGAGCCCGTTTGAGGGTCGTCTGGTTCTGGCAGGCATGGAAAGCATCGAGCGCGAAGCACATGAAGGGTCGCTCCAGATCATGCAATGGTTGTTGGCAGGTTACCGAAACATTGCCATCGTGGCTCAGGATCGCGTGGCATCGCGACGCTTGCGTGCAATGCTGGAACGGCAAGGCGTTGCCGTGCGTGATGAATCGGGATGGACTTTTTCCACGACCGCTGCCAGCACTGTGGTGATGCGATGGCTGGACCTGGTGCGTTCTGAAGGCTATTACCGACACCTGCAGGACTTGTTGCATTCTCCCTATCTGTGCGGTGATTGGCCGGTGGAAAAGCGGCAGCAGGCCGTTTCCGTATTGGAAGGCCTGATGCTGCGTACCAACTGGATTTCGGATCTGGGCCTATTGGCGCAGCATTTCGAAGACTCCGCTGGCAATCAGGGGGATGGTGAGGCTCACGCGCGCGAAATGCTGGATCGGTTGCGGCGGGGAATCCAGCTGCTCCAACCGCAAACGCTTCGCTTTGCCCAATGGCTGGAACGCTTGATGCAAAGTCTGGAAACCTGCGGCATCGCCATGGGTCTTGCCCAGGATGCTGCGGGTTGTCAGCTGCTGGAAATTCTCAACCAGCTCGGCGAGGACGCCGAGCTGGTTCCAGGAAAGCTTACGCTGCCAGAATGGGTGCGCGCATTGGACCTGCAGTTTGAAGCAGCCAGCTTTATGGAGAAGCAGTCTCGAGGCCCGGTATGCATGACGCAGTTGAGCATGACGCGCTTGCGCAGCTTTGATGCAGTACTGGTCTTGGGTGCTGATGCAGACCATCTTCCCTTCGTCTCCCGACAGGCCTATTTTGGTGACGTGGTTCGCGCTGCCCTGGGCTTGCCCACGCGCCAGGACATTCTCGAAGCAACATGCCGCGACCTCATTGAGCTGATCTCGCGCGCCGGCACCGTCAAGGTGACCTGGCGCAGCGAAATCAATGGAGAACGCAATCCGCTCGCGCCGCTGTTGCAGCGCCTGGATGTGTTTCACCAAAGCGCCTGGGGCAAACCGTTGCTGACACCACAAACGGCCCTTCCAGACATTGAAGCTGGTTTGGTCAAAGCTCCCGGGATGCCTGCCCCCCGGCTTGCAGCCACTCAAGTGCCCCTGAGTCTTTCGGCAAGCGGGCATAACCGTCTGCTGGATTGCCCTTATCAGTTTTTTGCTGCTGCCGTGCTGCGTCTTGACGATGACGGCACCATTCAGGAAACCGTGGACAAACGAGATTACGGGCAACTCATTCACGAAATTTTGTATCGATTCCATCAGGCCACGCCGCAGGTTTCGGCATTGGCATTAGGTGAAGCCTCCCGACGGCTGACGGCGCTGACGCGTAGCGTCTTTGCCAGGAAAAAAATCCCTGATGGGGAGATGCGTGCCTGGGGCCTGCGCTGGGAATCCAGAATTCCTTCCTATGTGGCCTGGGCCACTGCCTGGGAGCAGGATGGATGGCGCTGGACGGGCGGAGAAGTGATGCAAGAGCGCCTGTTGGGGGCGCATACGCCAGGCCAGGTTGTCCTCAAGGGAAAGCTCGATCGCATGGATCGGCGCGGCGGACCCGAGGGAGAAGAAGTGGCGATCCTGGATTACAAGCTCAAATCCTTCAGCAGCAAAATCGCCAGGGACATCGCACAGGGCGAAGATGTGCAGCTTGCCGTCTATACCCTTCTGGCCGATCAGCCCATTGCGCAGGCGGCTTACTTGATGCTGGACGTGGAGGGTGTGCCTCGTCTCGTGGAGAGCCCTGATCCCCAGGAAAATGCCGAGGCCGTGGCAGCGCGTGTGGTGATGCTGTTCCGGTCGCTCCGTGAGGGCGCGGCGTTGCCTGCTCATGGTGGGGATCAGGATTGCCTGCGCTGTGAATATGGCGGACTGTGTCGGCGCGATCATTGGGATATCAACGCATGAGTCCTAACGCCGCACTCCATCCCCAAGTCTCCGCGGTGGTCGAGGCCTGCGCCGGTAGTGGAAAAACATGGATGCTGGTCTCGAGGATATTGCGCCTGCTGCTGGCCGGCATTCCGCCTGCCGACATTCTGGCGATCACCTTTACGCGCCTTGCCGCACGCGAGATGGAAGAACGCCTTGTGAACTGGTTGAAATTTCTGGCACTGAAACCGGACGAGGCGGTGGTTGACTTTCTGAGGGAGCGCGGCCTCTCCGAGTCTGAATCGCGCCAAGCCCTGCCGCTGGCCCGTGGTTTGTTTGAAACATATTTGCTGGCCAGCCCCACGGTCACCTTATGCACCTTTGACGTCTGGTTTCTGAGACTGCTGCAGCACGCGCCTTTGTCCGGCAATTTGAGACGCGACAGCACCCCCGGTCCGGATTCGCAAAGGGTGCGCCAGGAAGCATGGCAGCAGTTGCTGCGCAGCAATGCGGCTGCGCATCCGGGTAGCGTGGGAGCTTCGCTGGAATGGCTGTTCAGGCATGAAGGCTTATTCAACACTCGCAATTGGATACTGTCCTTTGCCGACTGGCGCGCGGAGTGGTGGGCCTTCACGGAAGGACAGTCTGATCCGGTAACCTATGCCACGCGCGCCTTGCAGCATGAGTTGGGGGTGGATCCTGAAGAGGACGTGGCAGCAGGGCTGCTGGCTGACCCCGGGTTTGGCATTGCGCACCGCACGCTGGCGGAGGTTCTGTCCAAGGGCAGTGCCGCGCTCAACGCTGTGGGTGTGGCGTTGCTGGAGGCGGTTTCTGCCGCCGATCCACTCAAAGCGCTGGCAGATGTGATGCTGGTGCGCGTGGGCACGCCGCGCCAAAACATCCTGAAAGCGGCCCGGGCTGCGGGCGATGACGCACTCGCTGCACATACCCTGGTACTGCAGCAGTTGATACGGGCACGGCATCAGGTACTGGAACAGGTTTCGTTGCGTACCAACGATCACCTGTTCCGAACCGGGCAAGCCTATCTCGAAACCCTGATGACGCTGATGCAAAACCGACGAGAAGCAGGGTTTCAGGACATCCAGTGGTCTGTATGCACCATGCTGGAGTCTTCCGAACAGGCCGAGTATCTGCAATATCGCCTGGATGCCCGGTATCGCCATTTGCTGCTGGATGAGTTCCAGGACACCAGCCCGCTGCAATGGCGTACCCTGAAGACCTGGCTGCAAGCCGCGCGCGATGCAGGACATGTGCCCACGGTATTCCTGGTGGGTGATCCAAAGCAGGCCATCTATCGTTTTCGACGGGCCGATCCGCGCCTGTTTGACGAGGCCGCGGCTTATCTCGAAGCAGAGTGGGGCGCACTGCGCGTCTCGCTTAATCAGTCGCGGCGTAGCGGCCCCGCCATTATCGGTCTCGTCAATCGGTTGTTTGGCGGGTTGCCAGATTTTGGGCATTTCAGTCCGCATGAGGTTGCTCCGGGTGCTGCCCGCGATGCCGTGGAGCTACTCGAATCCGATGAAGTCCCCGAAGCCGGAAGCGTTTCCAGCCCTTCCGGGGGCATGCGCAATCCCCTGGAAACCCCCCGTAGCATGCCTGCAGAAACCCGCGAAGCCTGGGAAGGAAAGGCTTTTGCCGAGCAGATTACGCAATGGGTGGGGCCCGATGGTTTGATCGTGCAAGACCCGCATGTCGGAAAGCGCCCTGCGCGGTATGGGGACATCATCGTTCTGGTGCGCCGCCGCGTCCTTCTCGAGCCTTATGAGAGGGCCTTGCGCGCTGCGCGAATCCCCTACCTGACGCGGCAACGAGGCGGCTTGTTGGGGACGCTGGAAGTCCGTGACATGCGGCAGCTGCTGCGGTTTCTGGTAAATCCCCAGGATAACCTGGCCCTGGCGCAGGTGTTGCGCTCCCCCATTTTTGGGGCTGGGGATGAAGACTTGCTGGTGTTGGCGCAATGGCCCCACTGGTGGTCTGCATTGCAACAGCCGCATGAATCGATGGCATTGGGCGAGGCCCGACGGCAGTTGTCGGAGTGGATGTTGTGGGCCACGCGCTTGCCGGTGCATGACCTGCTCGATCGAGTTCTCGGTGAATCAGACTTGGTGGAGCGCTACCAGCGGCATGTACCTGCGGCATTGCAAGCCTCTGTGGAGGCCAATCTTCACGCGTTCCTGGAGCAGGCGCTCAATCTGGACAGCGGGCGCTACCCCAGCCTTTCCAGGTTTCTGCAGGAACTCGATGACCTCGAAGCCTTTGAGCAGGATGCGCCAGATGAAGGTGGCTTGGGGGCAGTGGGTAATGCGGTGCGCATCATGACGATTCATGCAGCCAAGGGCCTGGAGGCCCCCGTGGTGTGGTTGCTTGAACCACGTGAGTATCGAAAACGTGCAGACGCTGGGCAATGGTTTGTGGATTGGCCACCTGGAGAGGATCGCCCCCAGCATTTTTCACTGATTCCGTCGAAGGATGAGTTAGGCCCAGCGAGGTTGTTGCGACTGGAACAGGAAAAACGCCTGGATCAGCGGGAAGACCACAACCTGCTTTATGTGGCGCTGACGCGCGCCCGCCAGTTGCTTGTGGTCAGTGGACGGGCGGAGCCGGAGGCCAGCGCCTGGTTCAAACAGGTGTGTGCTGCAGCAGCGCCAGAGATTACAGTCCGCCGTGCTGCTGTGCGACCATGCAGTAAATCATCGGAATAGACAGCATCGTATTGATGCGCGAAGTGATCATCGCGAGCCGGACGGCCCGTGCTTTTTCGGAAATTTCCACCGGGACGAGCCCCAGAGCCTTTTTCTGCATGGGCCAAATAATGAACCACACGTTAAATGCCATGATCAGACCCAGCCACATACCGATGCCGATGGCCACGAACGGTTCCATCAATGCCAGGGCGGGCATGATGTAACCGTTCATGGAAGCCAGGCCCAACCCCATAACGACCGTGACCAGTGCAGCGTAGCGAAACCAGAGCAGGGCACAGGGGGCGATCACCCTGGTGATTGCGGGCTTGTGTTCGTCCGCAATCTTGGGCATGGAGGGGATCTGCACGAAATTGAAGTACCACAGCAGTCCCACCCACATGATGGCTGCAGTGACGTGCATCCACCGGAAAGCGAACATCCACCAGGCGTGCGACTCCAGGTTGACCGCAGGACTGCCAGCCAATATTACGATGAGTAATAGCAGCACCAGCCCTGCAACAATGGTTCTGCCTAACGATTGAAACAGGATTTGCATGGCAGGATTATCGAATCTGCATCGGTCTCCGGGTTAACCTGAAAAATTCCTTGTGGCGAAATCCCAGTTCACGAGGTGACTCAGAAAAGTTTCAACAAACTTGGGGCGCAGGTTGCGGTAGTCGATGTAGTAAGCGTGCTCCCAAACGTCGATGCATAAGAGCGCCTTGTCACCGGTGGTCAATGGGGTGCCGGCGGCACCCATGTTGACGATGTCAACGGCCCCATCCGCTTTTTTGACCAGCCAGGTCCAGCCCGAGCCAAAGTTGCCGACGGCGGAGGTTTGGAAGGCCTTCTTGAATTCGTCGATGGATCCCCATTTCCTGTTGATGGCTTCCGCCAGTGGGCCGCTGGGGGCGCCGCCGCCGTTTGGCTTCATGCAGCTCCAAAAGAAGGTGTGGTTCCAGACTTGTGCGGCATTGTTGTAGATGCCGCCAGCGGGTGCCTTCTTGACGATGGTTTCGAGATCGAGGGATTCGAATTCCGTGCCCTTGATCAAATTGTTCAGGTTTACGACGTAGGCGTTATGGTGCTTGGCGTAGTGATATTCAAACGTCTCTTTGCTCATATGGGGGGCGAGAGCATCCAGGGCATAGGGTAGTGGGGGCAGTTGGTGTTCCATCCTGTTTTCTCCTCAAGAGGTGAGTATCGACAACAGGGAAAGATACCACAAAGAGTTGGCTGCGGATATTGGAGTGTTTCTAAAATGCGTATAACCATATGAAAAATATTTACATTCTAAATTGATGGCAACGCTGCCCGATGGCATTCAAATAACGGGTAATGTTTGTTGTTCTCAGGCAGTCATGCCAATGCCTGCGTGCTGAAATGAAGCCTCGTATTGGAGGATTCGTTTATGCCAAAGGGAGTTTTCCGATTTCTTGCGAAAGGACGCCAGGCCCAGGACCCAACAGATGAAACGCCTCCTGCCGGTGCGCCTCCCTTCGCGCACGTGAAGCCGGCACGGCTTTGGTTTGAAGCGCAAGGCGCTCCGGTCGTGGAACGCAATCGTTACTTCATCATTTGTCTGGGATTGCTATTGGCTTTGGCGGCAGCCTGTATTGCCCTGGCAATGATGGCGCCGCTCAAGACGGTGGTGCCGTTTGTGCTCGAGAAAGTCGAGGAGGGTGCAGTGGTCCCGGCCCCGATGGCGGCACAACAGTACCAACCTGGCGTTCCGGAAAAACGCTACTTCATTGCCCAATGGGCTCGGCAGTTATTGACGCTCGACTCCCATCTGACTGAGCAGTATTTGTCCGAGGCCTATCGGGTTACTCGTGGCAAGGCCACAGTTGAGTTCACCGACTGGATCCAGCGGGCGGCTCCCATGGCCGAACTCAAGCGTGACCCCACGCTTACCCGTGCGGTGGCCATTTCCAGTGTTTCGCTGATTCAAGATCAGGTGGCGTTGGTTCGGGTGACCGCAGAGCGTCGCAATGCCGGCAATCCCATTGCCAATCGAGAAAAATTTGTCCTGACCATCCATTTCACCACGGTGCCTCCCAAGTCGGAAGAGGAACTCCTCAGCAACCCCGTGGGGCTTTTTGTGACCCATTTCCTGGTGAATACCGATCTGGAGAAATGATCATGCGGCACTGGGATGAGATGCTCGTGGCGCTTGTTTTGATCGGGCTGATGCTGTCCTTCTCTCCTGCGCGCGCTGGCGTCGAAGTGCTTTCACCCGCCAGCGATCCGCGTATGGCGGTGTATCGCTACGATGCCAATACCACATTCACCATTCTGACGCTCCCGGGGGTGCCTACGGACATCCAATTGGCACCCGATGAGAAGATCACCGGATTGGCGCTGGGAGATACGCTCCAGTGGATGGTAGAGGAACTTCCGGGGCATCTTTTCATCAAGCCGCTCAAGGTGGATTTATTTACCGCAGGAACCCTGGTCACCGACCGTCGCGTTTACCAACTACTCTTTAAAAGTACGTCGAGTCAGGGGCGCTGGCTTCAAAAAGTCTCTTGGAGCAATACCGACGCCCCGGCGGGCAAAGAATCGGGCGAAGGCGCACCTGGGTCACCACTTGCCGTCGAGTGGCTCTCTGCCGATGCGCTGGATCCGGCCCGCCTGAATTTTGGGTACGACATTGAAGGCGAAGGAGATTTTCGCCCTGTTACGGTTTTTGACAATGGACGCTTTACCTGGATCAAAGTACGCACGCCGCAAGCCTTGCCCGCCCTGTTCATGGTGGATGATGGCGCGGCAGTGCTGGTCAATTACATCATCAAAGGGGAATACTTTGTCGTGCAGCGACTGATGCAGGAAATCCTCCTCAAGCTTGGGAATGTTGAGGTTCGGGTGATCAATCGAAAGTACGCCAAAAGATCGGGCAGGCAGGAAGGATCGGACAGCTCTCTGGGCATACAGTGAAAGCCGCAAATCTTGGGCAATGGGGTAGTGAGAGGTCATGACGATGGGCGGTGGGTGGGAAGAATCAGATCAGGCGTATCCAGAACGCCCCATGGGCAAGGTGCGTCGTAACCTGCACTGGATGGTGGCAGGGGGACTGGGATTGGGCGTCATCGTGGGGTTTGCCATCCAGGGTTCGCTCTTTTCCAAAGTGGATGCCCATCCAGGCCCGCAATCCTTGCCGGAGGACAATCCCGTGGTGTTGGGGCAGGAGCCCTCCATGAGTGGGTTACGCCAGGAATTGCTGCGACAGCAATCGGCAGAATCGGTACCAGAGCCAGCGCGCCAGGTAGCCGAAGCCGTACAGGAATCGCGGCACATAGAGCGCCTCGAGTCTGAAAAACACGAGGCACTGGTGGCCGGAAGTCGGATGCTGGCCATCAACCGGTCCGCGGAAATCGCGCCCGCCTCAAATGTGGCCCTACCGGTGGCGTCTCCTTCCAGCGGGCGCGACAGCGCATCGTCCGACACGGCGGGCGTTGCCGAGTCTCTGAGCAGACGATTGCCGCCGGGAATTTCTGCGTTGCCAGCGGGACTGGCACTGCGCGATCCGCTCCGGGCCCGCACTGGGGAGGCTTCAGATTCGGCAGCGCCTGCCAAACCTGCACGCGCCCAGACCCCGATTGTCCCCGTCAAGCCCAGCAGCCAGCGGCAAGTGATGGAGGGTTCACTGATTCCGGCGGTGTTGCTCACCCAGGTCAACAGCGATTTGCCCGGCATGCTCACGGCTCAGGTCACTGAAGACGTCTACGATTCCATTCATGGCAATTATTTGGCCATACCAAAAGGCAGTCGGGTGATCGGCGAATACAACACGCGCGTGCTCCCGGGGCAGGAGCGAATCATGGCCATGTTTCATCGCTTGATTCTGCCCGGTGGCGAGAGTTTTAACCTGGATGACATGCAGGCTGCAGATCGGGCGGGTCAGTCCGGCATGAAGGATGAAGTGGACAATCGGTTCTGGACGCGTTTAGGAGGGCAGTTCATGACGGCGGGGCTTGCCAGGATCATTTCGCCGCCGGAAGGTGGGGTCACCATTCTCGGCGGGGCGGGTAATTCACTTGCTGGGGACGCGGCAGGACAGATCCTGGTGAACACTGCTGCCGTGGGTTTTGCTGGGAACGCGGCCTTGGGCCCGGTAATCGTCATCAAGCGGGGCTACCCCTTCGTGATCATGGTGAACCGGGACATGGATTTCTCCACTTTGGGCGTCCATGCGCGTTAATCCACTTTCATGGGCAGAATCACCATGAACATGCCCTGCAGATGCAGTACGCGCTGCATTGTGAGCGCAGTCTGGTTGTGCAGGATCCGGGTGAGCCAATTGTCATGCACGAAGATCAGCTTGCTGGCAAAGAAGACGCAGTTCGGAAACTCATCGCGCACCTTGAGTGCAAGTTTGGTGAGTTCTTCCACCCGATCGGTCCCATAGGCTTGGTAGGACTTGGCAGCAATGCCATTGCGGTTGCAAAAGTTGACGTAGTAATCGCATGCGGAATGCACTTCCTGCTGCAGTCCCTCTATGGACCCTTCACCGCCATAGCTCTGGGTGTCCACGGCGCCCACGCTCAGGAATACAAAATTCTTGAAAATATTGGGGAACAGGCGCTGTACCCAGAGGATGGTGTGCATGCCCGCTCCGCGCGAGCGACTGATCATGAACACGGCCGTCTGGGCATTGGGATCGATCGAAGGCGGGTTGGCCACGGGCTCGGCGGGCAGGGCTGCCAGCAAGGCATCGGCCTTGGCCATTTGGGCTTCCGTTTCTCGATAATGCCAGCGAATCAGCAGGCATAGGGCGATGACCGAGCTTGTGATCAGGGTGGTCATCCAGCCCCCTTCAAAAAACTTTTCCACCAGGGTGACGATCAGGATGCTGCTGGCGACCAGGAAACCAATCAGGGAAAGCGTCAGACGCTGCAGCCAGCGAGCCTGGTCCTTTTGATGTTTCCACCAGTAGATGGACAGCCCCAGCAGAGACAGGGTGAAGGTCAGGAATACGTTGATGCTGTAGAGCACGGCCAGCAGATCCACCAGGCCGCGGCTCCAGATGAGGATCAGGATGGCGGCAAAACCCATGATCAGGATGCCGTACTTGGTGACCAGTCGGCTGGAAAGCGAGCTGAACTGTGTGGGCGCCCAGCCATCATTGGCCATGTTGGCCAGTACGGCGGGACCACCGAGCAATCCCGTATTTGCGGCCACGTAGAGCAACGCGCCTTCCAGGAGCAGGACGATGGTCAGCAGGACGTAGGAGGTGCCTGAACCAAGCCCCAGTGAGCCGATAACCGAACGGAAAGCCACGGCATTGAGCGTTTCTCCTGTGGGGGACGGCACGGCCTGCCAGAGCAGATACAGAAGGATGATGCCGGCTGCCGTGAATGCCAGCGAGAGGGCCATGTAGAACATGGTCAGCTTGCCGGTATGCACTCGGGGCTCCTTGAGGGCGTTGATGTTGTTGGAAACGGCCTCAATCCCGGTATAGGTTCCGCCTCCGAGAGAATAGGCGCGCAAAAACAGTGAAGCCACGAAGACCCAGCCCATTTGGCCGGCCAGTGCTCCGGTTTCTGACAAGGTCTCGGAAACGATCACGGGCAGCTCCGAGCCGCGCACCGCCACGCCGTAAATAATGATGAACACGTGGGTGACGACAAAACCAATGAAAATCGGAGTCAGGATCTTGATGCTTTCCTTCATGCCGCGCAGGTTCAGAAACATCAGCAGCAACGTGAGCCCAAGTTCCGTAATGAGCTTGTAGGGCTGCCAATCCGTCGGAAGCGAACTGAATACGGCATCCACGCCACTGGCCACCGAAATGGCGATGGTCAGTACATAATCCACGATCAGTGCGGCGCCGCTTACAAGCCCCGCATAAGGGCCGATCAGCTGGGTGGCCACCTTGTAGCCGCCGCCTCCCGTGGGAAACAGTTCGATGACCTGATTGTAGGCTGTGGAAATTAAAAATACGGTCAGTGCCGTGGCCAGAGCAAGGTACAGGCTGAGGTGGGTATGCGTGCCTAGCGCCTTGAAGGCTTCTTCAGGACCGTACGCCGAAGAGGACAGTCCGTCGGCGCCCAGGCCCACCCAGGCAAAAAACGCAGCCAACGCAATGTTGTGGCGTGTCTCTGGGGATAGGGGGTCGCGCGGGGGGCCGAACAGCACCCCCGAAATCTTTCCGGCAAGATTTTGGATCATGATCAGACGCTGGTGGGGAGGGGCTTCTCCGGATCAAGGCCGTATTTCTTGATGGCCTCCGCAACGCGTGCGGCCGGGATCGTTCCTTCAGCGGCCAGGGCTTGCAACGCAGCCACGGTGATGTAGCGGTGGTCCACCTCAAAAAATTCGCGAAGCTTGGCGCGTGTATCCGAACGGCCAAAGCCGTCCGTACCCAGCGTCACGTAACGACGAGGCACGAAAGCGCGAATCTGTTCGGTGAAGGTCTTGATGTAATCGGTTGCCGCAATCACGGGCCCTTTGGTGTTTTCCAGGCATTGTTCCACATGAGATTTGCGCTGGGGCTGGTCGGGATGATGGCGGTTCCAGCGCAGGGCGGCCTGGCCTTCGCGGGCCAGTTCATTGATGCTGGGCGCGCTCCAGACGTTGCTTGAAACTCCCCAGTCCTTTTCCAGCAACGCGGCTGCAGCGATCACTTCGCGCAGGATGGTGCCCGAACCCATCAGTTGCACCACGGGCCCCTTGGCCTTTTCTCCTTTCTGCAGCAAATACATCCCCTTGATAATGCCCTCCTGCACGCCTTCGGGCAAGGCAGGATGGCTGTAATTCTCGTTCATGGTGGTGATGTAGTAGAAAATGTTTTCGTGATTCTGGTACATCCGGCGCAGGCCGTCCTGAATGATGACCGCCACTTCGTAAGCAAAGGTGGGGTCATAGGAGACGCAGTTGGGAATGAAGGAGGCGTGGACCTGGCTATGGCCGTCCTGGTGTTGCAATCCTTCGCCATTGAGCGTGGTCCGCCCGGCGGTGCCACCGATCAGGAAGCCGCGGCAGCGCATGTCCCCTGCCGCCCAGGCCAGGTCACCCACGCGCTGGAAACCGAACATCGAATAGAAGATGAAAAACGGGATGGTGGTGACGCCGTGGCTGGAGTATGCCGAGGCGGCGGCAATCCATGAGGAAAAAGCGCCGGCTTCGTTGATGCCTTCCTGCAGGATCTGGCCGTTGACGTCCTCACGGTAATACATGAGCTGATCGTGATCCTGCGGCTGGTAGAGCTGGCCTACGGAAGAATAGATGCCGAGGCTGCGGAACATCCCTTCCATGCCAAACGTGCGGGATTCGTCCGGCACAATCGGGACGATCAGTTTGCCGATCTCCTTGTCGCGGGTCAACGCCGTCAGTACGCGGACAAAAGCCATGGTGGTGGACAGCTGGCGCTCTTCGCTGCTTTCCAGCAGCGCCTGGAACGCGGAGAGTTCGGGAACCTTGAGCGAGGGTACTTTGCTATGCCGAACCGGCAGGTAGCCCCCCAGCGCTTCGCGCTGGGTCCTGAGGTACTGGATTTCAGGACTGTCATCGGCGGGGCGATAAAACGGCGTTTCGGCAATGACTTCATCGGAAATGGGAATCTGGAAGCGGTCGCGGAATTGCTTGGGGGCGTTTTCCCCCATTTTCTTTTGCTGGTGCGTGATGTTCTGACCTTCGCCGGACTCGCCCATGCCGTAACCCTTGATGGTCTTGGCCAGGATGACCGTGGGTTGGCCGGTGTGGCGCACCGCTGCGAGATAGGCATTGTACATCTTGAACGGGTCGTGCCCCCCGCGGGTAAGTCGCCAGATTTCATCATCGGACATGTTGGCGACGAGGCGTGCTAGTTCAGGGTACTTGCCAAAAAAGTGCTTGCGCACATAGGCGCCGTCATGCGCCTTCATGCTTTGATATTCGCCATCCACCGCTTCCATCATCCGTTGCAGCAACAGGCCGCTACGGTCCTTGGCAATCAAGGCATCCCACTGACTGCCCCAGATGACCTTGATGACGTTCCAGCCGGCGCCCCGAAAGTCGGCTTCCAGTTCCTGGATGATCTTGCCATTGCCGCGAACCGGACCGTCGAGACGTTGCAGGTTGCAGTTGACGACGAAAATCAGGTTGTCCAGACGCTCGCGCGTGGCAAGCGATATGGCGCCGAGGGATTCGGGTTCGTCCATTTCGCCGTCCCCCATGAACGCCCACACCTTGCGGTTTTCCACGTTGGCGAGCCCCCGGTTTTGCAGGTATTTCATGAAGCGCGCCTGATAGATGGCCATCAGGGGCCCCAAACCCATGGACACCGTGGGCATTTGCCAGAAATCGGGCATGAGCCAGGGATGGGGGTAGCTTGGCAAGCCACCGCCGTCCACTTCCTGACGAAACTTGCTCAACTGGTCTTCACTGATCCGGCCTTCCAGGAATGCGCGGGCATAAATCCCGGGTGCAGAATGGCCCTGGATGTAGAGCAGGTCTCCGCCGTGTTCAGCAGTAGGAGCGTGAAAAAAGTGGTCGAAGCCCACGTCATACAGGGTTGCAGCAGACTGGAAGCTTGCAATATGTCCGCCAAGCTCGCTGGACGAGCGATTGGCCCTCACCACCATGGCCAGGGCATTCCAGCGGATGAGCGAGCGGATGCGATGTTCCATTTCGGGGTTGCCCGGCATGGGTACTTCAAGCGCTGGCGGGATGGTATTGATGTACGCAGTGTTGGCACTGTAGGGCAGGAAGGCACCGGAGCGGCGTGCCTTGTCAATGAGCTGCTCCAGGATGAAATGGGCGCGTTCGGGCCCCTCCAATTCCAGGACGCTCTCCAGGGCGTCCAGCCATTCTTGGGTTTCTTGTTTATCGTTATCAGGCAGGGCGGACATTCGAAATACCTCGCGATCAGCGGTTGTTGACATGGACGGGCAACCGGGATCACCGGTCGCAATGCTAATATTAAAGCTTATGGAGGCACTTGGCGAGGGCATGGCATGACGCAAACCGACAGGCAACTGCTAAAAGCGTTACTGACAATGAGCGCTGGGCTGGATCCGGTACGTTGTGCCGTGGTCCATCCTTGCGAGGCCGGCTCCCTGAAAGGCGCGCTGGAAGCGGGGCAGGCCGGGTTGATTATTCCCGTGCTGATCGGGCCAGAAGCCAGGATCAGTGAAGTGGCTGACCAGATCGGCGTCGATTTGAACGGCATTGAACTGATCCCGGCTCCCTATAGTCACGCAGCAGCCGAGATCGCAGTGGAGATGGCTGTCCAGGGACGGGTCGAAGCCCTCATGAAAGGGAGCCTGCATACGGACGAACTCATGCATGCGGCACTTACAAATCGCGATTTCCGCACCAAGCGGCGCATGTCGCACATCTTCCGCTTTGAAGTGCCGCTTTATGAAAAGCCCTTATTGATTACGGATGCGGCGCTCAACATCAGGCCAACCCTGGCGGACAAGATGGATATCGTGCAAAACGCCATTGAACTGGCCCGGATCCTGAATATTCAAACTCCCCGGGTGGCTATATTGTCCGCGGTCGAAACGGTCAACCCCGCCATTCCCTCCACGGTCGACGCAGCCGCGCTTTGCAAAATGGCTGATCGCGGGCAGATCACCGATGCCGTCCTGGATGGCCCCCTGGCCTTTGACAGCGCCATTTCCGGAGAAGCGGCAGCCATCAAGCAGATCACTTCGTCCGTAGCCGGTGTTGCTGACATTCTGGTGGTTCCTGATCTGGAATCCGGAAACATGCTGGCCAAACAGCCGGAATATCTGGCCGGGGGCACCGCCAGCGGAGTGGTGATGGGAGGACGGGTTCCCGTGGCACTGACCAGTCGGGCGGATGGTGCTGACGCACGTATCGCTTCGGCGTTGCTGGCCCAATTGATTGCGCACCATCATCGAAAATTCAGGCCGTAACTCCCGATGAGTCCTCCTCTTGTCCAAGAAGGCATTCTGTCGGTCAATGTGGGCTCATCCACGCTCAAGTTTGCGCTCTATCCACTGACCAGTGATGGGGTGGGGGCCGCCACCCAGGTGGGAACCATTGAAGGGCTGCAGCAAGGCGAATCCGCTTTTGCCGCTGCCCTGGATGCGCTGATCAGGCGGCTTACCGACGACGCCCCGGCACTGCGGCTTCGTGCCGTGGCACATCGGGTGGTCCACGGCGGGCCGAAATTTCAAACCAGCGTGCGCGTCACCGAGGCAGTTCTGCAGGATCTGGCGCAATTGAATGCGCTTGCCCCGTTACATCAGCCGCATAACCTGGAAGGCATTCGCCGGTTTTGGCGTGCATTGCCTGAAATTCCCCAGATTGCGTGCTTCGACACGGTTTTTCATGCCTCTATGACAGCACAGGAAACACGCTTTGCCCTGCCTGAGGCGCTGTTTCAAAAAGGCATTCGTCGCTACGGTTTTCATGGTTTGTCCTATCAGCATGTTCGGGACACCCTGCAATTGCAGAGTGCACGAGCCGAAGGGCGCTTGCTGATGGCGCATCTTGGCAGTGGTGCAAGCCTGTGCGCGGCAAGAGAGGGGCGCAGCATGGCCAGCACCATGGGGTTTACGGCACTGGACGGGTTGATGATGGGAACGCGCTGTGGCGCACTTGATCCAGGAGTGCTGCTCTACCTCATGCGCCAGGGTTGGGACGTGGAACGCCTTGAGACCTTGCTCTACCGGCAATCCGGTTTGCTGGGCGTGTCGGGTTTATCCGCCGATCTTAGGGTATTGCGTGAGGCGTCCCACGATGAGCGGGCGAAATGCGCCATCGACTTGTTTACGGCAAGGGTGGTGCACGAAGCGGGGGCCATGGCAGCGGTTTTGGGTGGGCTGGACCTGCTGGCTTTTACCGGCGGAATTGGCGAACATGATGCCCAGATGCGTAGCGACGTGGCGGCGCGGCTGGTCTATCTGGGCGTGGTGCTGGATCCTTTGAAGAACCGGGCAGGTCGGCAAGGCAAGGTGGAGGCCATTCATGCCAGCGAGAGCGCGGTGGAAGTCTGGGTCGTGCCAGCGGACGAGGGGCATGCGGCGGCCAAAGAAGCCCTCAGGCTTCTGTAATCAGGACGCGCCGGCTTTCCAATCGCCTGATTTTCCGCCAGATTTCTCCAGGAGGTGGATGTCACCCATGACCATGCCGCGATCTACGGCCTTGCACATGTCGTAAATGGTCAGCAGGCCAAGTTGTACCGCGGTCAGGGCTTCCATTTCGACGCCGGTGCGGCCTACAGTTTCGGTGGTGACGGTGCAACTGACGGCAGCTTGGGCGTGGTCCAGGGAAAATTCCACTGCCACCCGGGTCAGCGGGATGGGATGGCATAAGGGAATCAGGTCGGCCGCCCGTTTGGCGGCCTGTATTGCAGCAAGGCGGGCGATCCCCAGCACGTCGCCCTTTTTAGCCGAACCATGCTTGATCATGTTGAGGGTTTCGGGTTTCATGACGATCCGTCCTGTGGCTCGCGCCACCCGGTGGGTTTCGGCCTTGTCGGCCACGTCGACCATGTGGGCCTGGCCAGCGCTGTCAAAATGGGTCAGTGTGGGGTTCATGACGGAGATGCGCTCATTAACGGTGGAATATGGGATTTATCAAGGTCAGGGGAACAATGCTCAACCCGAGTTATCATAGCAAGATGCGTCCATTTCTTGTATTTCTTGTGATCTGTTGCCTGGTAGGCACTTCTGCGGCCTATGATTTGCCCGATTTGGGCGACAGTTCATCGACGGTATTCTCCAGCCAGGACGAGAAAGCCCTGGGGCACGAGATCATGCTGGATATTCGTAGCGACCGGGTTTATTTTGATGACCCGGAGAGCGTGGATTTCCTCAACAGCGTGGGCAACCGGCTGCTTGCGGTCAGCGACGATCTGGCTGGCCAGCAATTCGAGTTTTTCCTTATTCAGGATTCCAGCCTCAATGCCTTTGCGCTGCCTGGGGGGTTCGTCGGGGTCCATACGGGACTGATGTTGGCAGCAGAAAACGAGTCTGAGCTTGCATCCGTGCTGGCCCACGAAATTTCACACGTCACGCAACACCACATTGCGCGCATGATCGAGGCCCAAAGCAAGAACATGCCGCTGTCGATAGCCGCCATGGCGGCAGCCATCCTGGCGGCGCGCAGCAATCCCGATGCCAGCATTGGGGCCGTGGTGGGAGCCCAGGCAGGGATGGTGCAGGCGCAGCTGGATTTTACCCGCGAAAATGAACGTGAAGCCGACCGCCTGGGTATCCAGCGCTTGCTCAAATCGGGTTACGACCCGCGAGGCATGGCCAGTTTCTTCGGCAAGCTCCAGCGTTACGGCCGATTCTACGAAGGTACCTCCCCGGCTTACCTCAAGACCCACCCGCTCACCACTGAACGCCTGGCCGAAATTCAGGATCGGATTCAGAACCTTCCCTACCGCCAGGTGCAGGATGGCCCCGATTTCCAGTTGATCCGTGCGCGTATTGCTGCGCTGACGGGGACGCCGCGCGAAGCGATGCGTTACTTCGATGGTCGCACCCTCGACATCAAGCGGCCAGAAGACCGACCAATGCTTTATGGAAAGGCTGTGGCCTTATGGCGCGTTGGCAAGCTGGACGCTGCCGCCAGCACTTTGGCTGAAGTGCGGGCGGTGTCCCAGCCCAATGCCATATTCGACAGCCTGGGGGCACAGATCGTGCACGATCAGGGTCACCTCGATGAAGCCATCAACCTGTACCGCACGGCGCTGCGCCATTACCCGGATCAACGGGCGCTCAATTACGGGTACATCCAAACACTTCTCGATGCACACCGTGATCAGGAGGGGCTGGATGTCATCAACAACAGGCTGATGTTGTCGCGCGGCGATTACCATCTATACGACTTGCAGGCCCGGGCCTATGCGCATCTCGACAAGCAGTTGCTGAGCCACCAGGCGTTGGCCGAGTCGTATTTACGCCAAGGCAACCTGACCGCAGCCCTGGATCAACTGCAAATTGCAGTGAAGAGCGATGACGGCGACTTCTACCAAAATTCCAGCGTGGAGGCGCGCATTCGTGAGATCAAGAAAGAGCTCAGTGCCCAAAGCAAGAAAGGGGACCGCTCAAAGCTGAGTGGGTCCTACAACGGTCCTTGATCAAGTTCGCTTTTTCAGTCGTACCAGTTGACCCTGAAGCTCCTTCAGGGTCAGTGTGAATCGTTCCATCCGTTCCCGTTCCTGAGCCACGACTGCGGCGGGCGCACGGTCCACAAACCCCGGATTGTCGAGCTTGGCCCGAGTCTTGACGAGATCTTCTTCCAACTTGGCAATCTGTTTGTTCAGTCTTTCCGATTCGGCTGCCAGGTCAATTTCGATTTTCAGCATCAGCTGGATGTTGCCGACCACGGCAACAGGGGCTTCCGCATCGGGCAGACCTGCAGGTTGCACCGAGACCTCGGAGAGGCGTGCCAAAAACTGCAGGTAGCCTTCCAGTCCGGCAATCTCCTGGGTATTGCCGCTCATCAGGAGGGGAACGCGTTCTCCGGGTCCCACATTCATTTCGCTGCGCAGGGTGCGGCAGGCGTTGACGAGGTCCTTGAGCAACCCCAGGGCCTCGCATGCTGCAGCATCGCGCTTTTCCGCCTGGGGCTGCGGGTAGGGTTGCAGCATGACGCTTGGCCCTGACTTTCCGGCGAGCGGTGCAACCTTTTGCCACAGCTCTTCCGTGATGAACGGAATGACGGGGTGCGCAAGGCGCAATGTCGCTTCCAGTACGCGTACCAGTGTCCGGCGCGTGCCGCGCTGGATTGCTTCGTCTGTTTGTGCCAGCTGCGTTTTGGCAAGCTCTACATACCAGTCGCAATACTCGTCCCACAGGAATTCATAAAGCGCTCGTGCCGCGAGGTCAAAGCGATAGGTTCTGAAAGCTTCGTGCACGGCGGCTTCCGCATCCTGCAGGCGGCTGATGATCCAGCGGTCCGCGATGGACAGGGAGACGGGCAGGGCGGGGTCGAGCCCACAATCCTGCCCTTCCACATTCATCATTACATAGCGCGTGGCATTCCATAGCTTGTTGCAGAAGTTGCGGTAGCCTTCGCAACGCTGCAAATCAAACTTGATGTCACGCCCGTGGGTGGCGAGGCTTGCAAATGTGAATCGCAGTGCATCGGTACCGAAGCTTGGAATGCCGTCAGGGAATTCTTTGCGGGTGCTTTTTTCGATGGCAGCCGCCTGCTTGGGGTCCATCAGGTTGCTGGTGCGCTTTTGCACCAGCGATTCCAGGTCAATGCCGTCGATCAGGTCAATGGGGTCCAGGATGTTGCCCTTGGACTTGCTCATTTTTTGGCCATGGGCGTCACGCACCAATCCGGTGACGTAGACCTCTTCAAACGGTACATGGTCGGTGAAGTGGGTAGTCATCATGATCATGCGCGCCACCCAGAAAAAGATGATGTCAAAGCCCGTGACCAGCACGCTCGAAGGCAGGAAAGCGTCCAGCTCGGCGGTTTTATCGGGCCACCCCAAGGTGGAAAAGGGCCAGAGAGCGGATGAAAACCAGGTGTCGAGCACGTCTTCATCCTGGGTGAGGACCTTACCGCCAGCCATGATGACGGCCTCTGCCTTCGTTTCGGCCACGTAGACGCGTCCTTCATCGTCATACCAGGCGGGGATGCGATGTCCCCACCAGAGTTGGCGTGAAATGCACCAGTCCTGGATGTTATCCAGCCAATGATTGTAGGTGCTGGTCCAGTTTTCCGGAACGAAACGGATTTTCCCTTCCTTGACGACGGACAGGGCACCGCTTGCCATTCCTTCCATGGAGACAAACCACTGGTCCGAAAGCATGGGCTCGATCACCTGCCTGGTGCGATCTCCGCGCGGCACCATCAGTTTGTGCGGTTTCACGCTGTCCAGCAGGCCCTGGTTTTCCAGGTCTTTCAGGATGCGCTCGCGCGCCTCAAAACGGTCCTGGCCGCGGTATTTCTCCGGCGCGTTGTCGTTGATGCGGGCATCCAGTGTGAAAATGGAAATGGGCTCCAGCTTATGCCGCTGCCCCACCTGGTAATCGTTGAAGTCGTGTGCGGGCGTGATCTTGACGCATCCGGTGCCGAAGGCGGGGTCCACATAGGTGTCGGCGATGATGGGAATGCTGCGTTCGGTCAGGGGAAGGAGCACGCGCTGCCCGATCAGATGCCGGTAGCGTGGATCGTCCGGATGCACCGCCACCGCCACATCTCCCAGCAGCGTTTCGGGGCGGGTGGTGGCCACTACCAGCGTGTCCTGGCCGGAGGCGAGCGGGTAGCGAATGTGCCAGAGCTTGCCATCCTCTTCTTCCGACACCACCTCCAAGTCCGACACTGCCGTTTGCAACACGGGGTCCCAGTTGACCAGGCGTTTTCCACGATAGATCAGGCCCTCGCGATAGAGCTGCACAAACACCTGGGCCACGGCTCGGCTCAAGCCTTCATCCATGGTGAAACGCTCCCGGGTCCAATCGCAGGAACTGCCCAGGCGCCGCATTTGGCGGGTGATCGTGGAACCTGACTCTTCCTTCCACTGCCATACACGTTCCAGGAAGGCATCTCGCCCCATGGCGCGACGATCCAGTTGCTGCGCTTCCAGTTGTCGTTCCACCACGATCTGGGTGGCGATGCCTGCATGGTCCGTGCCGGCCTGCCAGAGAACGTTGTCTCCCATCATGCGGCGATAGCGGATCAGGCTGTCCATCAGGGTGTGTTGAAAAGCGTGCCCCATGTGCAGTGTGCCCGTGACGTTGGGTGGGGGCAGCAGGATGCAGTATGGAGGGGCATTTGCGTCCATGGAGGCTTTGAAATAGCCGCGTGATTCCCATTCGGGGTACCAGCGGGCCTCGATGGGGTGGGGTTCAAAGCTTTTTGCGATTTCCATGGGGTTATATCTTCGACTGGCTCAAATCGTGGGAGTGGATTTCAAATCCGCGATCCCGGTAAAAGACAAAGCGCTCTCTGGCGAGCTTGCGATCCTGATCGTCAAGGCTCACGATCTCGATCAGGCGTTCAAATCGCGAAAAATATTCCGGGCGATCAGGATGCAGGTTGATCAGGATCTGATCGGTGCTGGGTTCCACGGCGGTGGCATCGATGACGATGGGCGTTTCTTTGGCCAGCGCGTGGTCCGATTTGCAGTGGGGGATGAACCCTGCCGACGAATGGGTCCACAGCCCTTGATCCAGGCGCGTGGCGGCAGCGTCATCGGCAACTCGAACCCACACGTTCAAGCCGCGGTCCCAAGCCTTTCCGATGAGTCGGATGGCGACTGGCAGCTTGTCCTGGACATGGGTATAGAAATCGATTCGAGTCACGATGCCATTAATGTCCGCTACGTTGAATCAGGTAGCGGCAAAACAGCTTGACCGGTCGTCCCGTGGCGCCTTTATCCTTGCCGCCCTTGTAGGCCACCCCGGCAATGTCGAGGTGAGCCCAGCGCATCTTTCGGGTAAATCGGGCCAGAAAGCTCGCTGCGGTAATGCTGCCGCCGGGGCGGCCCGCCACGTTGGCCATGTCGGCAAAATTGGTTTTAAGTCCATCCTGATACTCTTCCCACAATGGCATGGGCCAGGCGCGGTCCCCGGTATAGTCACCTGCAGCTTTCAGCTTCTCGCACAGCTTGTCATCATTGGCAAACAGTCCGGCAGCTTCGTGGCCGAGTGCGATGACGCACGCCCCCGTCAGGGTGGCTACGTCGATGATGGCGTCGGGTTCGAACTTTTCTGCATAGGTCAGGGCATCGCACAGGATGAGGCGGCCTTCGGCGTCCGTATTGAGGATTTCGATGGTTTGCCCGGACATGCTGCGAACGATGTCGCCCGGCCGGGTGGCATTGCCATCGGGCATGTTTTCACATGTGGGGATGACGGCAATCAGGTTGATGGGGAGCTTCATTTCGGCAACGGCGCGCATGGTACCAAAAACGCTGGCTGCGCCACACATGTCAAACTTCATCTCGTCCATTTCAGGAGCTGGCTTGAGGGAAATGCCGCCGGTGTCAAAGGTGATGCCCTTGCCTACCAGAACCACCGGTTTCTGGTTTTTTGCCGCGCCTGAATAGTGCATGACGATCAACTTGGGTGGCTGGCGGCTGCCTGCGGATACGGCAAGCAGAGCACCCATGCCCAGCTTTTCCATGTGCGACTGTTCCAGCACCTCAACCTTCAGTTTCCATTGTTTCCCCAGGGTTTTCGCGCTTTGTGCGAGATAGGATGGAGTGCAGAGGTTGGGGGGCAGGTTGCCCAGGTCGCGCGTCAAGGCCATGCCGTTGGCAATGGCCTGACAGCGCGAAATGAGGGTTGCCAGGGCCGCCGGTTTGATTTTCTCGGGAGCGAGAATGGCAATCTGGGACAGGGTGCAGACGGGGTCCTGCTTGTCCGCAACCCGGGTGATGCGATAGCCAGCTTCACGGGCGGTCAGGATCAGCTGTTCCAGCTTCCATTCCTCATCGCGCTCAGCCACGGGAATTTCCGTGAGGCAAAACAGCGCATCCTTGGCTCCTGTGGCATCCAGCGCCTGAACGACGCTGCGTACCAAAGTGCGGTAGTCCCGGTCGCTGAGGTTTTTTTCCGAGCCGGTACTCACCAACAGAACCCGCTCTGCGGAAATTCCGGGAACGCCGTGGAGTAGCAGGGATTTACCCACTTTGGGAGAAAGGTCGCCCTGCTTGAGCAGGCGGGACAGATGCTGGCCGGAAGCCACGTCCAAGGTCTTGGCGCTCTGCGATAGGCGGCGGCCTTCGGCAACGCCGACAACGACGCATCCGGCGCGGACTTTCTCGGGCGATTGGGCTTTTATGCTAAATTCCACGGTATCTCTCCAGGCGATTTGCTTAATATTGCGAATAAAAACGGAAATTATGATCTTCAGTCGTTCGCTTCGCAAGGAATTCAGCCGGACCGCCGTCATGGCACTGATGGTGCTACTGTCCATTCTACTGACCGTCACTGTGGTCAAGTTGCTCGGTTTGGCCGCCGGAGGCGCTCTATCTGCCGACGCCGTGGCGGCCATGGTGGCCTTTGGCGCGCTTACCTATCTGCCGGTCATCCTGTCTGCTGCGGTATTTACCGCACTGCTGATGACCCTGACGCGATGCTACCGCGACTCCGAAATGATCATTTGGATGAGCTCCGGTGTCAGCCTGTCACGCTTCATTCGTCCGGTCCTGGCCTTTGCCCTGCCCATGGCGCTGGTGGTGGCACTCATGAGCCTTGTGGTCTCCCCTTGGGCCATCGGCAAGCGGGCGGAATACCAGAGTCGGCTTGATAGTCGGGATGAGACGTCACAGATCACACCTGGCGTGTTTCGCGAATCGCGCCAATCCGACCAGGTATTTTTCGTCGACGCCATCAGCGAAAGCAAGGACAAGGTCTCCAACGTCTTCGTACAGTCCATGCAGGATCACAAGCTGGGGGTCATTGCAGCCAACAAGGGTTTTGTGGCAAGCCACCCAAATGGCGACCGATTCATCGTGCTGCAGCAAGGGCGTCGCTACGAGGGCGAGGCCGGAACGGCCAGCTATTCGTTGATCGATTTCAATGAGGCTGAATTGCGGGTGGATCAGAAGGGAGTCAGCAGCAGTGCCATTTCGGTCAAGTCCATGAATATGGGGCAGCTTTTCAACAACCCCACGCTGGACGGATGGGGCGAGATTCATTGGCGCCTGGGGCTGCCCATCAGTCTTGTTGTTCTGGCAGTTTTCGCCATACCCCTGTCCTACGTCAATACGCGGGGCGGGCGCTCCTCCAACATGATTTTTGCGTTGCTGGCCTATATGGTGTACTACAACACCATGAGCATTGCGCAGGCCTGGGTGGTGCAAGGCCGGCTTTCTCCCTGGGTCGGAATCCTTCCTGTGCATCTGTTGTTTTTGACGATGGGATTGCTCATGCTGCAGCGCCGACAATGGCTCTGGTCGCCGCGCTGGCTGCTGTCCTACGTGCGCCGACGCAGTTCATAAGTTCGGTTCGCAGCAATTTCATGGACCAGGAGCCCCAAACTCCGGTATAATTCGCGGCCTTCGGAGAGGTGGATGAGCGGTTTAAGTCGCACGCCTGGAAAGCGTGTTTAGGTGAATAACCTAACGCGGGTTCGAATCCCGCCCTCTCCGCCAATGGTATCGTGTCACTATGCAGTGGTGTTTACAGCAAGTCTGGAAGCCAAGACTTCCAGCACTGCTCGCGTT
>DAIBBI010000047.1:0-21657 GCA_027442615.1 Ferrovaceae bacterium
GAGGCCACGTTACGGATCTTCTCGCCATAGGGTCGGGAAGCGCGCATCCGCTCCTGCGCCTTGCGCATCTTGCTGGCCGCGACCATCTCCATAGCCTTGGTGATCTTCCGCGTGTTTTGCACGCTTTTGATCTTCATCCGGATTTCTTTTGAACCAGCCATTTCAGCTCCGTCCTACGCTACGAGGGAATTGCTCAGTACACGCCCGTCTTTTTGAAGTCCTGGATTGCTGCATCGAGCGCCTTCTCGGCATCTGCATCCATATCCTGGGTCGTGGCAATCTTGTTGACCAGTTCGCCATACTTGGTCTTGAGGAAGGCACGCAGCCCCGACTCAAAGGCCAGGGCCCGCTTGACTTCGATGTCGTCAAAGTAACCCTTGTTGACGGAAAACAGCGTCACGGCCATTTCGGCAACGGACAGCGTGGCGTACTGCGCCTGCTTCATCAGTTCGGTCACCATGCGGCCCCGTTCCAGCTGCTTGCGCGTGGCGTCATCGAGATCGGAAGCAAACTGGGCAAATGCCGCCAGTTCGCGGTACTGCGCCAGAGCCAGACGCACGCCGCCACCCAATTTCTTGATGACCTTGGTCTGGGCGGCACCGCCGACGCGGGACACGGAAATCCCGGCATTAATGGCAGGACGGATCCCTGCGTTGAACAGATCCGTTTCAAGGAAGATCTGGCCGTCGGTAATGGAAATCACGTTGGTAGGCACGAAGGCCGTCACGTCACCCGCCTGGGTTTCGATGATGGGCAGAGCCGTCAATGAACCCGTCTTGCCTTTCACCTCACCCTTGGTTTCGCGCTCCACATACTCTTCATTGACGCGGGCAGCCCGCTCCAGCAAGCGCGAGTGCAGGTAGAACACGTCGCCGGGATAGGCTTCGCGACCCGGAGGGCGGCGCAACAGCAACGAGATCTGGCGATAAGCCCAGGCTTGCTTGGTCAAATCGTCATAAATGATGAGGGCATCCTGACCGCGGTCGCGGAAATATTCGCCCATGGAGCAGCCGGCATACGGCGCAATGAATTGCATTGCCGCAGAATCCGAGGCCGTGGCAGCGACGACGATGGTGTATTCCATGGCGCCGTGTTCTTCCAGCTTGCGTACCACGTTGACGATGGAAGAAGCCTTTTGGCCAATGGCAACGTAGATACAGGTCATGTTCTGACCCTTCTGGTTGATGATGGTATCTACGGCAACTGCGGTTTTACCTGTTTGGCGGTCCCCAATGATCAATTCGCGCTGTCCGCGTCCAATGGGCACCATGGAGTCGACAGATTTGAGGCCGGTTTGCACCGGCTGTGATACGGATTTTCTCCAGATCACACCAGGGGCAATTTTCTCAATGGGAGAGCTGGCCTTGGCATTGAGCGGGCCCTTGCCGTCAATCGGCTTGCCCAGCGCATCAACCACACGACCGATCAATTCAGGGCCCACGGGCACTTCCAGAATGCGCCCCGTGCAAGTGACCGTATCGCCTTCGCTCAGGTGTTCGTACTCACCCAGAATCACGGCGCCTACCGAATCGCGCTCCAGGTTAAGGGCGAGGCCGAAGGTATTCTTCGGAAATTCGAGCATTTCACCTTGCATCACGTCGGTCAAACCGTGAATGCGCACGATACCGTCGGTGACGGATACGATGGTTCCCTGGGTACGCGCCTCTGCCGTGATGGGAAGATTCTGGATCTTCGCCTTGATCAGTTCGCTGATTTCCGATGGATTCAACTGCATGGTGTTCTCCTGACTGGTGGACCGCCCCTGCGGCCCCCCTGCTTAACGTTTTATCGCAACAGCCATCTGGTCAATGCGCGCACGCACCGAACCATCGATGACCAAATCGCCGACTGTGACTTTGACGCCGCCGATCAGCGACGTGTCCACCGTGACTTCTGCGCGAATCTTTCTGCCAAAGCGCTTTTCAAGCCCGTTGACCAATGCGTCCAGTTCCGCCGCACTCATGCCGAATGCCGTGGAAATCTGGGCATCCAAAATGCCTTCATGCTGGTGGCGCAGCGTTTCAAACTGGGCTTGGATGGCCGGCAATGCTGCGATCCGGTGGTTTTCCACCAGCAGACGAACCAGCTGCCGGGCATCTTCATCCAGGGCGCTCTCGCAAACGGACTCGAAGATTTCGGCAAGCTGGGCACGGTCCACTTTCGGGTTGCCCACGAGGTTGGCCATGTCCGGATCGCTCGACACGGCTGCCATCAATTCCAGCATGCCGGACCAATGCGGCGCGGCCTTTTTTTCGACAGCCAGCTTGAAGACCGCCTCGGCGTAAGGTCGTGCGATGGTAATCATCTCAGCCATGGCAATCCTTAAAGCTCGGCCCGAATGGAAGTCAACAGATCAGAATGAGCCTGGGCGTTGATCTCCCGACGCAAAATCTTTTCAGCCCCAGAAACCACCAGATCGGCCACCTGATCGCGCAGCGTTTCCTTGGCGCGCAAAATTTCCTGGTCGACTTCCGCTCGCGCTTGTGATTTGACGCGATCAGCCTCAACCTTCGCTTCTTCACGGGCTTCCTCGATGATTTCGTTGCGCCGTTTTTCCGACAGCGCAATGATCTCGGCCGCTTTTGCCCTGGCTTCATTCAAAGCCTCGTTTGAACGCTGCTCGGCCTGCGCCAGATCCTGCTTGCCGCGCTCGGCTGCCGCCAGACCATCAGCAATCTTTCGGGCGCGCTCCTCGAGTGCCGCCATGATCGGCGGCCAGACGAATTTCATGGTAAACCAGATCAGGATCGCAAATGTGATGGCCTGACCGAATATTGTGGCATTGATATTCATGCCTTTGCTCCCAAAGTTTCGGCTTGCCGGTTAGCCCTTCAACATCGGTACGAACGGATTTGCAAAGAGCAGGAACAGGCCGATACCCACCCCGATCATGGTGACCGCATCCAGCAGGCCGGCGACGATGAACATCTTCACTTGCAGCGTGGGGATCATTTCGGGCTGGCGCGCGGCGCCTTCGAGGAAGCGACCGCCAAGAATGCCAAATCCGATGGCGGTACCCAGAGCACCACAACCGATCAGGATTGAAACGGCGATGGCAGTGCTGCCGAGCAGGGATGCAAGGTGTTCCATGATTTCTCCTTAAAATCTACTTGTTACAAGTTAAAAACGGGATGCTGCAACTTCCAAACCTTTCACTCCTGGCCTTCATCAGTGGCTTTCGTGGGCCATGCTGAGGTAGATGATGGTCAGGATCATGAAAATAAACGCCTGCAGGGTAATGATCAGGATGTGGAATATCGCCCAGGGCGCCCCCAGAATCCACTGCAGATAGACCGGGAGCAAGGCAATCAGAATGAATACCATCTCGCCGGCATACATGTTGCCGAACAACCGCAGGGCCAGTGAAACCGGCTTGGCCAGATCTTCAACGATACGGAACAGCAGGTTGAACGGGGCCATCTTTGCGCCAAAGGGAGCCGTCAGGACCTCATGCATGAATCCACCAAGTTTCTTGACCTTGATGTTGTAAAAATAAATCAGGAAGAAGACCGTCAGCGACATGGCGAAGGTCAGATTGGGATCGGTGGTCGGTACGGCTTTCCAGTAGTGAAGGCCCAACGCGCTCATGATCATGGGCATCAGGTCCACGGGCAGAAGATCCATGGCATTGAGGGTGAATACCCAGATGAAAATGGTGAGTGCGAGCGGACCGACTGCGCCGGCATCGCCATGGAAAGTGTCTTTGACCTGGGTCTGCACCATCTCGAGCACGATTTCAACCGCAGCCTGGAGCTTTCCCGGGACGCCCGAGGTGGCCTTGCGTGCCACCCAGGCAAACAACCCAAACACCAGAAGGCCCAACAAGGCCGAGGTAACGATGGTATCGATGTTGAAGGTCCAGAAACCGTGACCTTCCTGAAGATTGGTGAGGTGGTGCTGTATGTACTCGCCGGTGCTGTGGCTTGCGCTTTCGCTCATGATCTCGACACTGTCAATCCATCAGCAGCGCTGCAAGATACACCAGCAGCGTTGCAATGTAAGTTAAAAAGAACTCAGGTAATCGTAGCGACCGGTACAGAGCAAATGTTGCGCTGAACAAAATCACGGTCGTTACAAATTTGAACCGTTCCCCTGCGTACTGCGCCTGTAGCCAATGCCTGGGCGTAACGCCACGCGGTGACGAGCTACGGAGGGCGTAGGCAAGTCCCGTCAGGAACCCGATGGACCCTCCTAAGGCCGAAGATACCGCTGAAACCCGATCGGAAAGTATCAACAAAGCCAATACAATCAACAGGGTTACACTTGCTTGCAAAGCGACTATCCTGAGTACTTTACGATGGATCACGATCAGGGGCGCCTGCTAAACGGGCGGATTATAAACTTGATTCAAGGGGGGGTCAATGATAGTCGTCAAGCTCGTAACAGCTGCAGCAAACCTTCCAGTTGGTCCAGGCTGTGATAACGAATCGATAGCACACCACCACCGCCCCGTTTTTCCTTGAAAAGGACCGTGGCGCCCAGTCGATCCGAAAGCTCTTCCTGCAGCGCCAGCTGGTCGCGACTGTGGGATGCGCCGGCACGGGTACGGCCCTTTTTCTCCGACAGGCGCTGTTTGACCTGCCGTTCTGCTTCGCGCACCGACCAGCCTTTGGCGACGATTTCCGTTGCCAGATGATGCTGCTTTGTCGTTGGTAACGGCAGCAGTGCGCGCGCATGGCCCATTTCCAAAGCGCCATCCATTAATAGTGAGCGCACGCTTTCTGTCAGATTGAGCAGTCGCAGCAAATTGCTTACGGCGCTTCGCGACCTGCCAACGGCCTCTGCGGCAGCTTCGTGCGTCATGCCAAACTCGCGGATCAACCGGTCGATGCCCTGAGCTTCTTCCAGGGGGTTCAGATCCTCGCGCTGTATGTTCTCGATGAGGGCAGCAGCCAGCGCATCTTCATCCGAAATGGGCCGCACCAACACAGGCACCTCAAGCAACCCCGCCAGTTGGGAGGCGCGCCAACGCCGCTCCCCTGCAATGATTTCATAGCGGTTGTTGGCCACCGGTCGAACCAGGATGGGCTGCAGTAGCCCTTGTCCCTTGATGGACTGACTGAGCTCTTGCAGCGAGGACGGGTCCATGCGGGTTCTGGGCTGGTATTTACCCGGCTGCAGCTGGTTCAAGGGCAAGGTGGACAGATCCTGGGTGCCCGGTTTGGGTGCATCCGCGCCCAATAACGCGTCCAATCCTCGCCCCAGTCCTTTGTGCTTGGCCATGTCGTGTTTTCCTTTTAAATCGAAGTGGCGCGTTGCGCCGCACCTGCGTCAAACCGCTCCAGAATCTCCCGGGTCAGCTGTAAATAGGCTTGTGCGCCCTTCGACACCGGGTCATATTTCAGCGCTGGTTGCCCATGGCTGGGCGCTTCGGCGAGACGAACGTTTCTAGGAATTGCCGTACGGTAGACCTTGCTTCCAAAGTGCTGCTCAAGCTGTGCGGAGACCTGTTGCGCCAGGGCGTTTCGCGGATCCAGCATGGTTCGCAGCAGCCCCTCGATCTCAAGTCCGGTATTGAGGTGACTGCGCACGCGACGAATGGTCTGCACCAGGTCGGACAGGCCTTCCAGCGCATAATATTCGCACTGCATCGGAATCAGCACTCGCCATGCCGCAGACAACCCGTTGATTGTCAACAAATTAAGTGCTGGAGGACAGTCGATCAGGATAACGTCATAGTCATTACGAACCTTGTCGATCGCCTGCTTTAATCGGTACTCCCGGTGCTCCCCATCCACCAACTCGACTTCAGCTCCAGCCAGTTCGCGGTTGGCTGGCAGGACGTCGTAACCACCGGAGGGCGAGCGAACGCGTGCCTCCTGCGCACTGGTCTGCTCCAGGAGCACGTGATAGACGGAGCGCGTCAAGGCACTCTTGTCGATGCCGCTCCCGGTTGTGGCGTTACCCTGCGGGTCCAGATCCACCAAGAGGGCACGCTGGCCGAGTTCGGCCAGGCTCGCTGCGACATTCACCACGGTGGTGGTTTTGCCAACCCCCCCTTTTTGATTGGTCACTGCCAGCACGCGACTCATGAATGGTCCTCTCTCATCACAATCAAATGACGCTCGGCTGCCACATTGGGAATGGTCACGCGAATCACTTGCGTGAAGAACCGGGCGGGGAGTCGAGTGATTTCTTCAAAGGGGACGCCCCCCTTCATGGCAATCAAGGCGCCACCGGGTGCCAGCAAATGGGCCGCCCCCGCCACAAAATCAGGCAGGTCGGAAAAGGCGCGCGAAACGATGGCGTCAAAGGGTTCGGATGGAAACCAGCGCTCAACGCGCTCTGCCACCACGGCGACCTGGTCCAGGCCAAGTTCGAGCTTAGCCTGGCGCAGGAATGCCGCCTTTTTCTGGTTGGGCTCCAGCAAGGTCACCTTGAGGGAAGGACAGGCAATGGCCAGGGGAATGCCGGGCATTCCACCCCCACTCCCCACATCGAGCAGACTTGAGCAACCCGCGATGTTTGGCACCACGGTCAGACTATCCAGCAGGTGCAGCGTAACCATGCGCTCGCGGTCACGCACAGCTGTCAGGTTGATGACGGCATTCCATTTTTCAAGAAGATCGAGATAGCGCTCGAGGCGCGTCAGGGTCTCGGAGGAAAGCTTCAGCCCCAGGGCTTCGGCACCGACAGCTAAATTCGATACGTCAATCATGCAATGTGTTGGGATTCGGCAGGCAGGGGTTGGAAACGGCGCAGATGCACCAGTAATAATGCAATGGCCGCTGGCGTCACGCCGGCAATTCGTCCGGCCTGGCCCACGGTTTGGGGGCGGTGACGGGTCAACAGCTGCTCCACTTCCCGAGACAGGCCACGCACGGTGGAAAAGTCGAGGGACTCAGGAATCGCCGCATTTTCCTGATGCTGATGCCTTGTGACCTCTTCCATCTGGCGCGCGATATAGCCCTCGTATTTGACCTGTATTTCCACCTGATCCGCCACTTCGGGGCGTACAGGTTGGTGGGGAGCGGCTCCGGGAAGGGTCATTAAATCGCGGTAGAGCACCTGGGGCCGCCGCAATAATTCGTGTAGGGGCTGATCGCGCTCCAACTCCTGGCCCAGGACGCACGCGGCAGCCTCGGGGCCAAGCGCAGCTTTGCGAAGCCAGGTCGTGCGCAACCTCTGGACTTCAATTTCAATATTTTCTCTTTTATTCTCAAAGGCTTGCCATCTCACATCGTCAACGACCCCCAATTTGCGGCCCTGTTCCGTCAAACGCAGGTCTGCATTGTCCTCGCGCAACTGCAGGCGGTATTCGGCTCGGCTGGTAAACATGCGATACGGTTCAGTCACCCCGCGCGTCACCAAATCATCCACCAGCACACCCAGATAGGCTTCACTGCGTTTTGGCCACCAGGGCTCGAGGTTTCGAGCCTGGCGTGCCGCATTGATGCCCGCCAGGAGGCCCTGGGCTGCAGCCTCTTCGTACCCTGTCGTCCCATTGATTTGCCCCGCAAAAAACAAACCGGCAATCGCCTTGGTTTCCAGAGAGGCATACAATCCGCGGGGGTCAAAATAATCGTATTCGATGGCATAACCGGGTCGCAGGATATGCGCCCCTTCCAGCCCCGGAATCGAGCGCACCAGTGCCCACTGCACGTCAAAAGGCAAACTGGTCGAAATCCCGTTGGGATAAACCTCGTGTGTCGTCAACCCTTCGGGTTCCAGAAAAATCTGATGGGACGATTTGTCGCTAAATCGATGGATCTTGTCTTCAATGGAAGGGCAATAGCGCGGCCCAACCCCCTCAATGACGCCGGTAAAGAGTGGGGAGCGATCCAGGCCTGCGCGGATGATGTCATGGGTTTCTGGCGTGGTTTGCGTGACCCAGCAGGGCACTTGACGTGGGTGCTGGCCAGCGTTTCCCAGAAAGGAGAATACGGGAACCGGATCATCCCCGTGCTGGGCAACCAGCTTGCTATAGTCGATGGTGCGTCCATCCAGTCGTGGCGGGGTCCCGGTCTTGAGGCGCCCCACGGGTAACGCCAGTTCTCTCAGTTTCTGAGCCAGCGTCGTGGCTGGCGGATCGCCCGCCCGCCCGCCGGGGCTCCTTTCCAGGCCCACGTGCATCAATCCGGACAAAAAAGTGCCGGTGGTCAGCACCACGGCAGGTGCCTCGAAGTGCAACCCCATCTGCGTCACAACCCCCTGCACCCTCCCGGCCCGGACGATGAGATCGTTCACCGGCTGCTGAAACAAGGTCAGATGAGGCTGATTTTCCAGGCAGTGCCGAATGAAGTTGCGGTAGAGCACGCGATCTGCCTGAGCCCGCGTAGCCCGAACGGCTGGACCCTTGCGGGAATTCAGGATTCTGAACTGTATCCCCGCTGCGTCAGCTGCCATGGCCATGACGCCGCCCAGCGCATCAATTTCCTTCACGAGGTGGCCCTTTCCAATTCCGCCAATGGAAGGATTGCAGGACATCTGCCCCAAAGTCTCGATGCTATGGGTCAGCAACAGCGTTTCACAACCGGAACGAGCGGCTGCAAGGGCCGCTTCCGTTCCGGCATGACCACCGCCTACCACGATCACATCAAATTTTTTTGGGAACTGCATGTTTGCGTCGATTTAGAGCCATTGACTCGCGGGACAGGCATGATACTGCATTGCATGGGGAATACCAAAATCATTCTGCGGTAATGTTTCACGTGAAACCAGGACTGCCGGCAATGTTTCACGTGAAACATTGCCGGCCAGGACAACTGGAATCGGGTCTATTTCCCAATACAGAACCTGGAAAAGATCTCTCCCAGCAAATCGTCCGGAGAAAATTCACCCGTAATGCGGTTCAGGGCATTTTGTGCAAGGCGAAGTTCTTCGGCGAGCAGTTCAACGGCGCCCTGCTGCATCAAGGCGCTCGACAAATGCTGGCGGGCCTCACGCAAGGCGTCCACATGGCGTTCACGGGCCATGAAAGCTGGCTCGGCCTGACTTTGCCAACCCGCCTGCTCCAGCAGCAGCTGTTTCAATGCTTCCAGCCCCTCACCCGTTTTGGCAGAAACCCCGACCCAGCCCTCTCCCCTCACTGCACCCCCTGCTTCAACGAGGTCAATTTTGTTGCGCACGACTTGCCTTGGCAATGCGCCAGGGAGCTTCGCCATCAATGCGTGGTCTTCCCCAGTCGGGCCGGAAACCATGTCGGTGACGATCAACGCCAGATCGGCGCGTTCCACGGCGTTCCAGGTTCTGCGAATGCCTGCCTGCTCAATCGTGTCCCCGGATTCCCGGATGCCTGCGGTATCGACGATATGAAAGGGAATACCCTGAATGAGAATGGTGCTTTGAATGACATCCCGGGTGGTTCCCGGAATGTCTGTCACGAGGGCGCGATCTTCTTCTGCAAGGGCATTGAGCAAGCTCGACTTCCCCACATTTGGCGCGCCGATCAAAACCACCTGACGGCCAGAGCGCATCAGGGTACCCTGCACCGCCGATTCCAAAAGAGCATCGAGCGTGGCCAGCATTTCGTGGATGCCGCGCTGGGGATTGACCTGCTCCAGGAATGCAACGCCTTCTTCAGTAAAGTCGATGCTCCCTTCCACATGCAGACGAAGGTCGATCAGTTGCTGTACCAGAGCCGTCACCCTGCGGGAAAAAACTCCCGCCAGGGAACGCACTGCACCACGCACGGCAGCAGCACTTTCCGCGCAGATCAGGTCTGCCACCGCCTCGGCCTGGGCCAGATCCAGCTTATGGTTGAAAAAGGCACGTTGCGTAAACTCTCCTGGATGCGCAATGCGTGCACCAAGTTCCAGACAGCGCCCCAGAAGCAGCCGTAACACGGCGTCACCTCCATGGCCCTGCAACTCCAGGACGTCTTCACCCGTAAAGGAGGCAGGAGCGGCAAAGTAGAGCAACAAACCTTCGTCGATGGCCTCGCCACGGGCATCGAAAAAACGGCTGAATTGGGCCGTGCGTGGCGCCGGAGGCGCCTTCCCCGTCAGCAGAACAGCAAGATTAGCGAGATTCGGTCCTGATACCCGGACCACGCCGATTCCGGCGCGGCCTGGGGCAGTGGCAATGGCCGCAATGACTTCAGCGCTTTCCATCACCCATCATGCGGGTGATCTGCCATTGCTGCGTAATCGACAGCACATTATTCACCACCCAGTACAAGACGAGGCCAGCCGGGAAGAAGAAGAACATGACGCTAAAGGCCAGCGGCATGAACATCATGACCTTGGCCTGAATTGGATCCGGCGGCTTTGGGCTCATGCGCTGCTGCAAGAACATGGAGGCCGTCATGAGTACCGGCAGGATGTAATAGGGATCCTGCGCGGACAGATCATGAATCCAACCAAAGAAGGGGGCGTGGCGAAGCTCCACTGAACCCAGTAAAACCCAATAAAGCGCAATGAAAACAGGGATCTGCACAACCATGGGAAGACAGCCTCCCAGCGGATTGATCTTTTCGGTTTTGTAGAGCTCCATCATGGCCTGGTTCAGGCGGGCCCGGTCGTCACCAAACTGTTCCTTGATACGGGCCATCTTGGGCTGGACCACACGCATCCGTGCCATGGATTTGTAGCTCGCTGCTGAAAGCGGGAAGAAAATCGCCTTGATCAATACCGTCAAGAGAATGATCGCCACACCCCAGTTGCCCACCCAGCCATGGATCCAGGACAACACATAGAACAGCGGCGTGGCGATGATGGTTAGCCAGCCGTAATCGATGGTGAGGTCCAGGCCAGGAGCCAGCGTCTTGAGCTTGGTCCCCTCCTGGGGGCCGGCGTACAGTGGCACCGACACGGTGCCCGTGGTCCCAGGGGCAATGACCCCCATCGGAAGAATCACCCCTGCGGTGTACAGATCATTGCCGACCTTGCGCGTGAAAAACTCCCGCTGCGCCCCCGTTGGGGGCAGCCATGCCGCCACAAAATAGTGCTGTAGCATGGCAATCCAGCCATTGGTGGCGGAGCTGGGATAATCACGCTTGCCCTTGTCAATGTCCGTAAACGGAATTTTCTGGAACTTCGTCGCTTCTGTGTAGACTGCCGGACCCGTGTAGGTGCTCACAAATCTCGGGTCACCCGGAGGAGCCTTCGAGACCCGCAAGAATTGAAAGTAGGCCTCTGGTGAAAGCGGGGTGGTGCTCAGGTTATGAACCGCAGTTTCCACCGTCACCACATAGCTACCCCGCGTGAAGTGGAAAGTCTTGGCAACCTCCACCAGTCCGGGGGTTACGGCCTTGAGGGTAACGTCAACGCTGTTCTGGCCCGGGGCCAGTACAGCCTCCCGCTTGTCCGCAGTAAACACCGTCGTATGATTGGGCAACCCCACGCCCAATAGCCCGCTCTGAGCCACATAGACCAGGTCACCCCTGTCTTCCAGCAGATCAACCGGCTTGCTGCTTTCCTGGGCAGAAAAATGTTGAAGCAACTTCAGGCTGCGCAGATCGGCACCATCCGTATCAATTTCAGCATCCACCACATCGGTGATGACCTTGATGCGCTCGCCGTGTTGCAGGCCCTCTGTTTGTGGTGCCACCGTGGCGGTAACGGACGGAACGCCTGCACCACCGGAAGCGTTGGGGGTGGGAACGGAGGGGGGTGAAGCCGTCCCACTAGGGACAGAGGAAATCAAGGGCGGGGTGGCCGGTGCTTGAAATGACTCGCGCTGGTGTGCCTGCCAGGCATCCCATAACATGAAGCTGGAGGCCGTGAAAATAGCGAGCGGAATGATGCGTTGCATGTTCATGAAAATTCTCAGGGTACGGGATCATAACCGCCGGGATGCCAGGGATGGCAACGGCACAGGCGCTTCAAGGCCAGGGATCCGCCATGGGCAACCCCATGTCGACCAATGGCTTCAAAGGCATAGTGGGAACAACTGGGTTCAAAACGACAGGACCGGCCCAACAGGGGACTCAGACCAAGCTGGTAGGCGCGGATGAGAATTTGAATGAATCGCGACATTTCTGAACGCTCTGAGCCAGTATCTCAAATTCTGTAGAGAGTAAATCGAACGCGCCCGGCAAGAACTTCCTTTTGTGGAGAATCACCACATCCAGTCCAGCCAGCCTGTCCACGTTTCGCCGAAATAACTCGCGGCACACCCGCTTCATGTAGTTTCGCCCGACGGCGGTTGGGCACACTTTTCGTCCAACAACCAACCCTAGGCGCGCATAAGGCAAACCATTGGGACGCGCCATCATGCGCAAATGATCTCCTGTGCGTCCACAGCGTCCAGTCAGGACCGCCTGGAAATCGCGGCTATCAGAAAGCTTTCCGAAAGCAGGCTGCTTCAGGGAGCAGCCTTAAACGGCGAGACGAGCCCGACCGCGCGCCCGACGTGCATTGATGATGGCACGACCGCCGCGGGTCTTCATCCTCACCCGGAATCCGTGCGTACGCTTGCGCTTGGTCACAGACGGTTGGTATGTACGCTTCATGATTGAACTCTCGAACCAAATGACAGAACCCGCGATTTAACCCTGAAATGCCCCATGCAGTCAAGAAATATATATCCACAAGGAAGTCAGATGACAGTGGATAAGTTATTCATGGAAGGCTAGAATGCGCGGTGGATAAGTGCTTTGCACACTCTTGTCTAAAATTATAAATAATCATAATAATCAACTTATTACAATATGAACGACTTTTGGGGTGAGACGCTCAAACAAATCCGCTCTGAACTGCCTGAACAGCAATTCACGACCTGGATCAAGCCATTACAGGCAGAAATGTCCGAGGGCGCCGTGACGCTCACCGCTCCCAACCGGTTCATTTTGCAATGGGTCAAGGACCGATACCTGTCGCGCATCGAAAGCATGGCGCGTCACAACGGCATCAATTCCATCAAACTGATTCAGCGAAGCGATGCGCCTCAGTCCGGCGTCGACAGGACGGCGAACGAGCTCCCTGAACCCGTTGATACGACACCGCGACAGGCCGACAACAGACACCGGCTCAACCCGAATTTTACATTCTCCACATTCATCGGCGGGAAAGCCAATCAGTTGGCGCGGGCAGCCGCACTTCAGGTGGCTGAAAACCCTGGGGCAGCCTACAACCCCCTCTTTGTCTATGGTGGTGTGGGTTTGGGCAAAACGCACCTGATCCAGGCCATTGGCAACCAGATCCTGGAGAGGCAGCCCAACGCCAAGGTGCGCTACATGCATGCCGAAAAATATGTCTCGGACGTGGTGCGCGCCTACCAGCACAAATCTTTCGACAGCTTCAAGCGCTATTATCATTCGCTTGATCTGTTGATGATTGACGACATTCAGTTCTTTGGCGGGAAAGCGCGAACACAGGAAGAGTTTTTCTTTGCATTCAACGCCCTGGTAGAGTCTCACCGCCAGGTCATCATCACCTGCGACAGCTTCCCCAAGGAAATAGCAGGCATGGAAGAACGGCTCATTTCCCGATTTGGATGGGGACTCACCGTCGCCATTGAACCGCCAGAGCTGGAAATGCGCGTGGCCATCCTGATCAACAAGGCACGCCTGGAAGGCCTTTCTCTGGACGAGAACGTCGCCTTCTTCATCGCCAAACACATCCGTTCCAATGTGCGTGAACTGGAAGGTGCTCTCAAGCGTGTCCAGGCCTACGCCCGCTTCACGGGAGACGCCATAACGCTGCAGTCTGCCAGAGAGTCGCTCAAAGACTTGCTGGCGCTACAACACCGGCAGATTTCCATCGAGAACATCCAGAAGACCGTGGCCGACTACTACAAGATCAAAGTGGGCGACATGTTCTCCAAGAAACGGACCCGTGCACTCGCAAGGCCACGCCAGATGGCCATGGCCCTGGCCAAAGACATCACCAACCTCAGCCTTCCGGACATCGGTGAAGCCTTTGGTGGACGGGACCACACCACGGTGCTGCATGCCTGCAGAAAAATGCAGGAACTTTGCGAAAACGACAACACCATTCAGCGTGATTTTCTTGCCTTACAACAGATACTCAACGGTTGATAAGCCTGGTGATAACCTTGGAATACTTTGCGGACACTTTGTGGATAAACCGGACGATTGCCGGAAAAGAAAACTTATCCACATTTCATTCAAATAATATACCGGCGTTACCCCAAGCCATGCCCGTTACGCAATATAATGTTTCGTTAGAGATTTTCCGGTTACTCCACAGTACGAGCCTAGCTCCAATCTATTAACTATCAGGTTTATTTCATGATCATCATTAAGACCCAACGTGAAAGATTACTGGAACCCCTGCAATCCGTGATTGGCATCGTTGAACGCCGACATACCCTGCCTATTTTGTCGAACGTCTTGATCCAGTCGTCAGGAAGCGAGCTTGCACTGACCGCAACCGATCTGGAAGTGCAGATTCGGACCAAGACCCAGATCGAAGAAAGCGGTGAAGCACAATCGGTGACGCTTTCAGCCCGCAAGTTGTACGACATCCTCAGAAGCTTGCCCAGCGAAGCGTCCGTTGCTTTGGAGTCCAAGGAAAACCGACTTACCGTCAAGGCTGGAAAAAGCCGTTTCAGCCTGCAAACCCTTGCAGGACAAGATTTTCCAACAGTAGCCCCGAGCGGTGACCAGGGCGTGGTGCTGAAGCTTGCGCAAAAAAACCTGAAAGCGCTTCTGGAACGCGTGCAATACGCCATGGCACAGCAGGACGTGCGCTATTACCTCAACGGAACCCTGCTCAGCGTCAGTGGCAACCAGTTGACGCTGGTGGCCACGGATGGACACCGTTTGAGCTACACCACCGAGAAGCTTGCAGATGAATACGACAAGGCCGAAGTCATTCTGCCCCGGAAGTCCGTTTCCGAGCTGATCAAGCTGCTGGCACCCACGGATGAGCCCGTGACCGTGACGTTGCGGACAAATCAGGCCGAGTTCGTCTTTGGATCGATCGAACTGCTATCCAAGGTGATCGATGGAAAGTTTCCGGATTACACCCGGGTCATTCCCACCACCTACAACAAGCACCTGACACTCAATCGCATGGATTTGCTTCAAGCCCTGCAGCGCGCCGCCATTTTGTCCAATGACAAAATTCACGGCGTGCGATTGCTGCTGTCGAAGAACAACCTGGCCGTGGTTTGTACCAACAACGAGCAGGAAGAGGCCCAGGAAGACCTGGACGTTGAATACAATCAGGAAGCCATCGACATCGGGTTCAACATCACTTATCTCATGGATGTGCTGAACCACCTGACTTCGGAAACCGTGGTCTGTTCGTTTGGTGACGCCAACAGCAGCGTCCTGATTACCGTCCAGGGAGCCGAAGACCGCTTTAAATACGTCGTCATGCCGATGCGCATCTGACCCTTTTTCTCCATCAGTGATCAGCACCCTTCAGGAAGCAAAACGCGTGGAACAAAACAGCACGACACCAGAAAGCTATACCTCCGAAAACATCAAGGTCCTCAAGGGACTTGAGGCCGTTCGTAAACGTCCCGGGATGTACATTGGCGATACCAGCGATGGGACCGGATTGCACCACATGGTGTTTGAGGTCGTGGACAACGCCATTGATGAAGCTCTTGCCGGTTACTGCAATGAAATCAACGTCATCATCCACCTGGACAACTCCATTACGGTGACTGACAACGGTCGCGGCATTCCTACGGATATCCACCCTGAAGAAGGCCGCTCTGCAGCCGAAGTCATCATGACGGTATTGCATGCCGGTGGAAAGTTTGATGGCAACAGTTACAAGATTTCCGGCGGTCTGCACGGAGTGGGGGTTTCAGTGGTCAATGCCCTGTCCTCCTGGCTCAGGCTGACGATTCATCGTGATGGCAGGATCAATCAGATGGAGTTTCGTCACGGCGATGCCGTGGCCCCCCTGGCGGTGACGGGCTCAACCGACAAGCGCGGGACAGAGGTTCATTTCATGCCCAGCACGGAGACATTTGGAACCATCGAGTTCCATTACGACATCCTGGCCAAACGACTTCGTGAGCTCTCGTTCCTGAACAACGGCGTCAAGATCGTCCTGACGGACCAACGCAACGGCACCGAGGAAAACTTCTCCTTTGCCGGGGGCGTGAGGGGCTTCGTGGATTATCTCAACCGCAACAAATCTGTTTTACACCCCACCATTTTTCATGCCACCGGCGAGAAGGATGGCATTGGCGTGGAGGTTGCCATGCAATGGAATGACTCCTACCAGGAGTCGGTCCTGTGCTTTACCAACAACATTCCCCAGCGCGATGGTGGCTCGCACCTGACGGCGCTTCGGGCAGCCATGACGCGTACGCTCAACCAGTACATCGAGCAGAATGAGCTGGCCAAAAAAGCCAAAGTGGAAACCACGGGCGACGATATGCGCGAAGGACTGATGTGCGTCCTTTCCGTCAAGGTTCCGGATCCCAAGTTTTCTTCCCAGACCAAGGAAAAGCTGGTTTCATCAGAAGTGCGCCCCGTGGTGGATGAGGTGGTGGCAGAGAAGCTGAGCGAGTTTCTGCTGGAAAAGCCCAACGAGGCCAAGATCATCGTTGGCAAAATCATCGAGGCCGCACGCGCGCGCGAAGCGGCCAGAAAGGCACGCGAGATGACCCGGCGCAAAGGCGCCCTGGATGGCCTGGGTCTGCCGGGCAAGCTTGCCGATTGCCAGGAAAAGGATCCTGCGCTGTGCGAACTCTACCTTGTGGAAGGAGACTCTGCAGGAGGCTCGGCAAAACAGGGACGCGACAGAAAATTCCAGGCCATCCTGCCGCTGAAAGGAAAAATCCTGAATGTGGAGCGCGCACGTTTTGACAAGCTCGTCTCCTCGCAGGAAATCGTGACCCTGATTACTGCGCTGGGCACGGGCATCGGCAAGGATGAGTATTCACCAGAAAAATTGCGTTATCACCGCATCATCATCATGACGGATGCGGACGTGGATGGCTCGCACATCCGCACGCTACTGCTGACCTTTTTCTATCGTCAGATGCCAGAACTGGTGGAGCGCGGCCACATTTACATTGCACAGCCTCCGCTTTACAAGGTCAAGCATGGCAAAAGCGAGCAATACGTCAAGGACGACTTTGAACTGAATCAGTATCTGCTGTCCCAAGCGCTCAACGGTGCAGAGCTGCGCAGCGGCGAAACGGTGGTCAGTGGCCCTGCTCTGGAAAGCGTCGCGCGCGAATACCTGCTGGCAGAAGCGGTGATAGATCGCATTGGCCGCGTGATCGAGCCCGTGGTGTTGAATGCCCTGTTGCAGCAGCCCATTGAAAACCTTGACAGCCTTGAGGTGGCCCACAAAACCGCAGACCAACTGCAACGGCACCTGGCGGCGGCGGGGATTCGGGTGTCAGCACAAGCCGATGAGCGTCATGGCGGGTTTAAGCTCGTGATCGTGCGCACCACCCATGGCAACATCCACACCAGCACGCTGGATCGTGATTTCCTTGGCACGGGAGACTATGAGCAGATCAAAAAAACGGCACGCGTGCTGCAGGGACTGATGGGCCCGGATTCGGTCATCTCGCGGGGTGAGCGAAAAATAGCCGTCACCACCTTTCAGGAAGCCTTGGCATGGCTGCTGGGCGAAGTCCGGAAAACCATGGGTATCCAGCGTTACAAGGGTCTGGGTGAGATGAACCCCGAGCAATTGTGGGAAACGACCATGGACCCGAATACGCGTCGCCTACTGAGGGTGCAGATCGAGGATGCCATCCGTTCTGACGAAGTCTTTACGACCCTGATGGGTGATGAGGTGGAGCCCCGGCGTCAGTTCATCGAAAAAAATGCGCTGGGCGTGACCAATCTTGACGTGTAGTGCGGTCAGGTAACCTGGGGCAAGTCTGACGGCCATGCTCACCATTGTCATTCCCACCTGGAATAACCTCGGGTTACTGAAGTTCTGCATCGCAAGCCTCCGGCGGCATACCACCCTGCCCTTTGAAGTCGTTTTGCACGTCAACGACGGCAGCGACGGCACCCTGGACTGGGTGCGCTCCGAAGGAATCCTGCATACGCATTCTGCAGAAAACATCGGAATCTGCCTTGCCATGAACCAGGCTGCAGCACTCTCCACGCAGCCCTATCTGGTGTATCTCAACGACGACATGGTGTGCTGCCCGGGGTGGGATACCGCATTGATGGACCGCATCCGCACCCTCGGCACCGATGCCTTCATGGTTTCAGGAACCATGATCGAGCCGCGCGAATCTGGCAATCCTTGCGTGATCGTTCGGGATTATGGCAGCGGCCCGGAGAATTTCCAGGAAGCGGCATTGCTGAATGACCTGCCACACCTTCACAAGGACGACTGGTATGGCGCGACCTGGCCACCCTCCATCGTGCACCGTGATTGGTGGGACAAGGTGGGGGGATACAGCCCGGAGTTTTCACCGGGAATCAGTAGCGACAACGATTTTTCCATGAAAATGTGGGTTGCGGGCTGCCGGATTTTTCTGGGCGTGGGGGCATCGCGCGTTTACCACTTCATGTCCCGTTCCACCGGCAAGGTGGTGCGTAATGACGGCCGGAAGCAATTTTTGCGCAAATGGGGCATGACCCAATCCACCTTCGACCGGCATTTTCTGCGGCGCGGCCAGCGCGCAGGCATCCCTGTGCTTTCCGAGCCCAATAAATCCGCTCGCTATTACTGGGACATGCTGCGAGGAAAAATCAAGCACTCGCTTTTTTAGCAGCCGGCTTTTTCGCGGCTGGCTTTTTGGTCGCCGTTTTTTTCTCTGTTGTTGCCGTTTTCTTTACCGCAGGTTTCTTCACAGCCGCCTTCTTTGCCGCCGCTTTCTTTTTGGGAGCTGCCTTTTTCTTCGGTGCTGGCTTGCCGGTTTTGGCAGCTTTCTCAGCCAGCAAGGCCAGAGCTTCCTCCAGCGTCAGGGTGTCCACCTCTACGCCGCTGGGCAGTGTGGCATTGACCTTGCCGTGTTTGACGTAGGGCCCGTATCGCCCACTGAAAATCCCCACGGGCTGCTGATCTTCGGGGTGCGTCCCCAATTGTCGCAACGACCCGCGTCCTGCGCTCTTGGGCTCGGCCCAGATCTGCAGGGCACGTTCCAGTTCGATGTCGAACACATTGTCGGATTTTGGAATGGAACGAAAGGCCCCATCGTGCTGGATGTAAGGACCAAAACGCCCAATGTTGACGGTGACTTTCTTGCCGGTTTCAGGGTGGTTTCCGAGGTCGCGCGGTAGCGACAGCAGTCGCAAAGCGATATCCAGGGTGACCTGTACGGGCAGCAGGTTTTTTGGCAGCGAGATGCGCTTGGGTTTCTTGCCTTCCGGCGCCGCTTCACCCAACTGCAGATAGGGCCCATAGGGGCCATTGAGCAGAAAAATGGATTGGCCGCTCTCCGGTTCTGCCCCGACGACGACGGGTTCAGCCGAACCGGTGGCACCATCCAGGTTTCGGGTGAAATCGCATTCGGGAAAACCGCTGCAACCCACAAACTTGCCGCGTCGTCCCAAGCGAATGGACAAGGGTTTTCCGCATTTGGGACAGGCCTCATCCAAAGATTCCTGGGTGACCTCCGCTCGTGAAACGGAAGCCTTTTCTTCCACCTGGCTGGAAAACCCCTCCCAAAATTGAGCCAATACCGGAATCCATTCCAGCTTGCCTTCGGAAATAAGGTCCAGCTGGTCCTCCAGGCGCGCGGTGAAGTCATAATCTACATAGCGGGAGAAATGCTCAGTGAGGAATTTATTGACCACAACGCCCACATCGGTGGGTGTGAAGCGCTTTTTGTCCAGAAGAACGTATTCACGATGGACAAGGGTGCTGATGATACTGGCGTAAGTGGAAGGCCGGCCGATCCCGAATTCTTCCAGGGCCTTGACGAGGCTTGCTTCAGAATAGCGGGGCGGGGGTTGCGTAAAATGCTGTTCACCCCACAGTTGGTCTATGGGCAATCCCTCGCCTTCAACCAAATGGGGAAGCCGGGCCTCGTCGTCGGAATCTGACGAGGGACCCTTTTCAGAGACGTCGTCCTCGTCTTCACGATAGACTGCAATGAAGCCAGGAAAGACCAGGGTCTGCCCGTTGGCGCGAAACAGGTTTTGCGCATCGCCAACGCTGATGTCCACCTTGACCGTGTCAAACTGGGCCTGATTCATTTGGCTGGCTACAGTCCTTTTCCAGATCATTTCGTAAAGGCGGAATTGATCGGGGTTCAGGTGGCCTCGCAAATTGGCCGGGGTTCGCGCAATGGAGGTGGGGCGGATGGCCTCATGCGCCTCCTGGGCATTTTTGGATTTATTGGCGTAGAAAACGGGTTTTGGTGGCAAGTACTCACTGTCAAAATTGTTTTGAATGTGTGCGCGGATATCTTGCAAGGCCTCTTGCGACAAGCTGACCGAGTCCGTCCGCATGTAGGAGATCAGACCCACGGCGCCGCCGCCGATATCGATCCCTTCATAGAGTTGTTGTGCCACCTTCATGGTGCGATCGGTGGAAAATCCCAGTTTGCGCACGGACTCCTGCTGCAAGGTGGATGTCGTAAACGGGGCTGCAGGATGCCGCTGCTTGCGTTTCTTTTCCACCTGAAGGACTTTGGCGGACTTGCCTTTGAGGGCGTCGAGGATTTCAGTCTGACGCGTCTCGGAACCCACGCTCATCTGCTGAAATTTCGTTCCTTCAAACTGGATCAGGCGTGCCGTAAACGATTGACCTTCCTTGTGGCTATCCAGATGAAGTGACCAGTACTCTTCACTTTTGAATGCGGCAATCTGGTTTTCGCGCTCCACGATAAGGCGCAAAGCCGGGCTTTGCACGCGCCCAGCCGACAGCCCGCGGCGGATTTTCTTCCACAACAGGGGCGAAAGATTGAAACCCACCAGATAATCCAGGGCGCGTCGCGCCTGCTGGGCATTGACCAGCGGCATGGAGATTTCGCGCGGATGAGCAACGGCTTCCCGAACCGCGTTTTGGGTGATTTCGTAAAACGTCACCCGCTGCAACGACTTGTTCTTCAGCAGTTTTTTGGTCTTGAGAATCTCAGCCAGATGCCAGGCAATGGCCTCGCCTTCGCGGTCCGGATCGGTTGCCAGATAGATGTGATCAGCCGCCTTGACGGCGCGCGTGATGGCGTCAACATGCTTTTCGTTGCGCTCCACCAACTGATATTTCATGGCGAAATGATCGTCAGGATCCACTGCGCCGGACTTGGGGACCAGATCGCGGACGTGGCCGTAGGAGGCCAGGATTTCAAATCCCGGGCCGAGATACTTTTTTAGTGTCTTCGCCTTGGAAGGCGATTCGACGATGAGCAGGTTTTTGGACACGAGAAGGTGGGCAGTTATTGCAACATCCAGTCTTGGTAGTGAATCAGTTCCTCGACCAGCAGGGCATCCATCGGGTGCCCCTGACGCCAGAGCACCATCAGGACAATCAACTTGAGGCGCTCCAGGTCGACCTCGGGCTCATCCAGCGCCATGACCCCGGCAAGAATCCATTCCCGCTGGCGCGGAGCAAGGATTTGGTTATTCTCTAGAAAGGCCAGGAAGCCCCAGCCCTGGGAGCCAATGCGCTCATACTCCGACGGGTCAAGACAGCGTTGCGATACTGAATGGGTCAGTGCGCCACCTTGCTCGGGTTGTCCGATTTGATCGATATCGTCCAGCCAGGCCAGCGCCTCTTCAACCTCTGTTTCCTCAAAACCCGCTGCAAACAGCCGGTTTTGGAGCACGGTGTGCGTGGGATAAATACCGCTGGCAAAAAAATTTTCGTAAACGAAAATAAGAATGTCGACCATGAGTACCGCCCCTTAGAATGATGAATC
>DAIBBI010000048.1:0-13820 GCA_027442615.1 Ferrovaceae bacterium
GTGCGGTCAACGCCGCCCGAAATCCAGTCGCTGATAACGGCCGCCCGGCAATACTGCAATCTGGCCGAAGAGCTCAAGCGAGGTCAGCATGAGGGATACCTGTCCGGTCGTCAAGCCGGTACGGTGACAAATTTGATCCAGAGACAGTGGACCCTGAATCAATTCATTCAGTACGGATTGCGAATTTTCGGGAAGCTCCGCGATCACGGGAGGTGGTTCGGGGGCGCTCATCGCGAGGTCGGGTATTTGATAACGCAGTTCCTCCAGAATGTCCCGCGCCGTTTCCACCAGTTTGGCGCCATCACGGATCAGGCGATGACAGCCCTTTGAAAATGGCGAATGAATCGACCCAGGAATGGCAAAAATTTCACGACCCTCCTCCAATCCAAGGCGTGCCGTGATGATGGAGCCGCTGGTCAGGCTGGCCTCAACCACCAGGCAACCCATGGAGATTCCGGCAATGATTCGGTTGCGTTTGGGAAAGTGCCATTTTTGAGCCGGAGAACCCAGCGCAAACTCGGTAATGATGGCGCCCCGTGCTGCAATATCCTGCGCCAGACGCCTGTTACTGGCGGGATAAACGCGATCTGCCCCGGTCCCAATCACGGCAATCGTACTGCCTTTGCCGCGCAACGCACCGCGATGGGCGGCTGCATCAATGCCTTCAGCAAGGCCGCTGACAATGGTGATTCCCGCATGGGAGAGCGCCTCGGCGAATGCCTCGGCGTCAAGGCAGCCCTGTCGCGTGGCGTTACGGCTGCCCACGATGGCCAGCATGGGATGGGACAGCAAGGCGGGGTTTCCTTTGACGAACAGGTAATCGGGACGATCGGAGAGTTCCTTCAGCAACGCGGGGTAGCCCTCCTCTTCCTGAAGGATGAAATGGTTTTCCGAATGCGTCAGCCAATCCCGGGTTTTGGCGGCTTGCTCGGGAGTAAAACAGCGAAGCAGGGGATCAGGGCCTGGGGCTGATACAGCTTTCAATGGGGCTCTCCGGTCAGGACCGCTATAATAGTATCCTTGAGGCAGGAATACTGTCGGAAATAGGCTTTATTATGGCGCTTCTCCCCATACTTCATTATCCAGACCCTCGTCTGCATACCCGGGCAACCGACGTTGCCGAGGTGGACGCACAAGTCCGCAAGCTGGTGGACGACATGGCTGAAACCATGCGCGCTGCGGTGGGCATTGGCCTTGCCGCCACCCAGGTCAATGTGCATAAGCGCTTGATTGTTCTGGATGTGTCCGAAGGACAACACAACCTGCAAGTCTTCATCAATCCAAAGCTCATATCGAAGGATGGAAGCCAGGAACGAGAGGAAGGCTGCCTTTCAGTACCTGGAATTTATGACCGGGTCACGCGCTCGGAACGAATCGTGGTGGAGGCGCTGGATCGTGAGGGCAAGCTCTTTACGCTAGAGGCCGAAGGACTCCTGGCCACCTGCATCCAGCACGAAATGGACCACCTGGATGGTAAAGTCTTTGTGGAGTACCTGTCCCAGCTCAAACAAAACCGCATTAAAACCAAGTTACGTAAACGAGCCCGGGAAACGTTGTAATGCGCATGGTATTTGCAGGAACCCCGGAATTTGCCGCGCGCAGTCTGGAGGCGTTGATTGCTGCGGGACACCAGGTGGTTGCGGTCCTGACCCAGCCTGACCGGCCGGGAGGCCGGGGCTTCAAGGTCCTGCCCAGCCCGGTCAAACGGGTCGCTTTGGCAGCCCATGTGCCGGTATATCAGCCGGCAACCTTGAAATCTGCAGAAACACTGGCGCTGATTCAGGGTTTCGCCGCCGAAGTCATGGTGGTTTCGGCTTATGGTCAGTTGTTGCCCGAAGATATCCTGCGGGCAACACCCCGTGGAGCCATTAACATTCACGCCTCCCTGCTGCCGCGCTGGCGTGGTGCAGCACCGATACAACGCGCACTTCAGGCGGGTGATGCGGTCACGGGAATCAGCATCATGCAAATGGACCAAGGACTGGATACCGGTGCCGTATTGCTGGAACGGCCCTGTCCAATCCAGGATCAGGACACCTGCCATACCCTGCATGATCGACTGGCCGATCTGGGCGCACGGACGATCATCGAGGCGCTGGAAGGGATCCGGACAGGACAGCTGAAACCGGTACCCCAACCTGCCACGGGTGTGACTTACGCACAAAAGATCACGAAAGCAGAAGCGTTGCTGGATTGGACAAAAACTGCCGAGCAATTGGCGCGGGACGTGCGGGCGTTCAACCCCGCGCCGGTATCCAGAACCTTCTTGCGGGATGAATTGATCAAGGTGTGGCAGGCACGGGCGGTGCCAGAACCGGCAGGCGCCGCACCTGGAACGGTGCTGGCCCTGAACGATGCCGGGGTCTTCGTGGCATGTGGCGAGGGGCGGTTGGCGCTGCGAATGTTGCAGCGTGCAGGGGGAAAACCCATGACCGCGGGTGAATTTATCAAGGGCTTTCCAGTGGCACTGGGCGAGCAAATGGGGGTTTGATGCTCGAAATTCAGCGATTGGCCACATTAGCCCTGACCCAGGTGTTGGGTGGAAAAAACCTTGATCATGCCTTGACCGATGCGCGCGGACAGGCAAAAGGCCAGCTGACCGATCACCAGCGCGCTTCATTGCAGGATGTGGGGTACGGCGTATTACGCCATCGCACGGAAATTGAGCGGGTGCTGCAGCAGCTCTTTGCCAAAAAGAAACCTGAGCCGCCGCTGGATGCGCTGTTGATGGTGGCCACTTATCAATTACTTCATACGCGCGTGGCTCACCACGCGGTCGTGAGCCATGCCGTGGAAGTTGCAGCCCTGTTGGGGGTTCCCAGCGCCAAAGGGTTTGTAAACGGGGTGCTACGCAACTTGTTGCGTCAGCGAGATGCATTTTTGAAAGTTGCGCACGAAACGCCTGAGGGAAGGTTTAGCCACCCCACATGGTGGATCGACAAAGTCAGGGCGCAATATCCGGAGCGCTGGGAGGCCTTGCTTGGCGAAGCGCAGGCACACCCACCCATGACGCTGCGGGTCAATCGTCGTAACAGCAGTCGGGAGCAGTATCAGGCACGGCTCAAACTTGAAGGCATTGAATCCGTCCCGGTGGGCGTCGAGGGCTTGATCCTTGCGGAACCGGTCAACGTAAAGCAGCTGCCGGGTTTTGACCAGGGCGATGTTTCGGTGCAGGATGCATCGGCGCAATACGCTGCGGAGCTATTGGCGCTGCATCCCAACCAACGAGTGCTGGACGCATGTGCAGCGCCAGGAGGAAAGACCGGCCATATTCTCGAGCGCGGCAACGGCCTCGAATTGCTTGCATTGGATAAGGATTCGGGGCGGATTAAAAAAGTGGAGGCCAATCTGCATCGCTTGAATCTCGAGGCACAGTGCCTCGCTGCCGATGCTGGTGACCTCAAATCCTGGTGGGATGGAAGCCACTATGACCGTGTGTTGCTGGACGCGCCTTGTAGCGGATCGGGGGTGGTCAGAAGGCATCCAGACATTAAATGGTTGCGTCGCGCCGAGGACATTCCTGCGCTGGTCGGGGCGCAGGAGCGGCTGTTGGAAGCCTTGTGGCAGGTGGTGCGCCGCGGTGGAAGGCTGGTTTATGTCACCTGCTCCATCTTCCGGGAAGAAAATCAGGGGCAGGTGGAAAATTTCCAGGTAAAACATCCCGAAGCGCGGCCCCTTTTGATTGCAGACCCTTTATTTCATGAAGGACAGATTTACCCCGATCATGCGCATGATGGGTTTTTCTATGCCATATTTCAAAAAACTTAGCCTCCTGCTGATGCTGTTTGGGGCTCTATTTCTTGGCGTGGCCACGGTGCGCGCCGAGGGAATTTCCGTTCGTAATGCCGAGGTGACTGCCACTGAGGAAGGCTATTTCCTGAACGCGGATTTTGATCTGGAGCTGACCCCGGCATTGGAAGAGGCGCTCAACCGCGGTGTTTCCCTTACTTTTACCGTTTCCATGGAAATTATTGAACCCCGTTGGTACTGGTTCAATAAGGATATTGTCAATTTGCGCCAGGAGCGGCGCCTCAGTTTCAACCCGCTGATGCGGGTTTACCGGTTTTCCATCGGATCCCTTTATCTCAGTTTCAATACCCTCAAGGATGCCCTGCAAGCCCTGACCCGGCTAAACGGAGTCCGCATTGCGGATCCAGGAAGCATGAAAAAGGGAGGCCATTACGAAGCCCGTACGCAAATGCGGCTGGACGTATCGCAACTGCCCAAGCCTTTTCAGGTGGATGCCCTGTCTTCCAATGACTGGAATCTGGCATCAAAACCCTTGAGCTGGACGGTTTCGCCATGAAATGGGCCCCGGTGTTTTCATTCCATCGCATGAAATGGGTCGTTGCCCTGGTGGTGCTGGCTGGGGGCGCCCTGCTCTACCTGCTCTCGGCGGCAACCGCAAATACCTCGCTGTTCTCGCAGCATTACCCGCGCCTGCTGGCCTTGGGAGCCGGCGTGGCCTTGGCGTTACTGGGTTTGATTTCCTACCAGTTGTGGACCCTCTATGGGAAATTGCGCGACCGGGTTTTTGGCTCCAAGCTGACATTGAAATTGGTGGTGGTTTTTGCCCTCATGGCGGTGCTGCCGGGAACCCTGGTCTATGGCGTGTCCGTAAGGTTTTTGTCGAACAGCATTGAGTCCTGGTTTGACGTCAACGTGGACAATGCACTGACTGCTGGACTGGATTTGGGGCGAACCACTTTTGACAGCCTGCTCAATGATTTGGCCCATAAGGGCGAAGCCATGTCGTTGGCGCTGGCGGATGCCTCAGCCCTGGAGGAGACGACGCTTTTATATCATTTGCGCGAGCAGTTTGGAGTCCAGGAAGTAACCCTGTTTTCCAAGTCTGGAACGGTGCTGGCATTCTCCAGCGGACTCAACGATGCCTCGATGCCTGATGCGCTTCCCATTAATGCTTCCATCAGCCACCAGATTCGCTCTCAACGGGCGTATAAAATGGCGGAAACCATTCCTGGAAAGGGGCTTTATTTGCGGGTGGTTGTTCCGGTCAATCGGTTGACCTATTCCGAAGATTTGAGGGCCTTGCAGTTGATGCAGCCCGTGTCGAGAGAGCTTGCTGCCGATGCGGACAGTGTCGAGGCAGCCTACCGCGGATATCAGGAGCTCTTACTGGCGCGGACAGGGTTGAAGCGGATTTACGGGCTCAATTTGACGCTTGCCCTGTTACTGACGCTGCTGACGGCCATTGCCTTGGCGTTTGTGATATCGGAGCGTTTGGGCGCCCCTCTGGGAGCGCTGGCTGAAAGCACCAAGGCCATTGGTGCGGGGGACTATACCAAGATGACGCCGGTGATCAGTGACGATGAGCTCGGCACGTTGACTCGTTCCTTTAATACCATGACGCAGCAGTTGCATGAAGCCGCTGCCGACCGTTTGCGTGATCAGGAACGGCTGACCGCGGCCAAGGCCTATCAGGAAAGCATTTTGTCCAATCTTTCCACAGGCGTGATCGTTTTCGATGCCCAATTTCAGTTCAAGAGTGCCAATCTCAGCGCAAATCAGCTGCTGGGTGTTGATCGGGCAAGCGGCGTACCGCTTGAAAATTGGGGCGTGGCGGTTCCTGAGCTGCAGCCCATCGCGCAGTACCTGGTTGAGCAGTTCCACGCGGCGCAGGATGTGGCATGGGAGGGAAATGCAGATTGGATGGATGGCACGGGCAAACGCAAGCTCCATTTTCGCGGGACGCGACTTCCGGGCGAGGGCGGCGGAGATTACGTGCTGGTGTTTGATGACATTACCCAAATGGTCCAGGCACAGCGTGATGCTGCCTGGGGCGAAGTGGCGCGGCGCCTTGCTCATGAAATCAAGAACCCCTTGACGCCGATCCAGCTTGCGGCCGAGCGCATGCGACTTAAGTTGGGAGAAAAACTTCCAGCAGCAGAGTCGGACATCCTGGAGCGTTCCACTGCAACCATCATCAATCAGGTGGATGCGCTCAAGAACATGGTCAACGATTTCAGCGAATACGCGCGCTCTTCCAAGCTGGCCACCCGTAGCCTCAACCTCAACAAACTGATTCTGGAAGTGCTGGTTTTATATGAGTCGATGGGGGAAAAAATCGAACTCAAGCTGGCCGATGGACTACCCATGATGGACGGCGACGTGACACGCCTGCGCCAGGTGATCCACAACCTGGTACAGAATGCGTTGGACGCATTGCAGGGGCAGGCTGATCCTCGCGTTACCGTTGCGACTGAAAAACAGGGTGACTGGATCAAGCTGTCCGTTTTTGATAACGGTCACGGATTTTCTGAAGAGTTGCTGGGTAGAATTTTTGAACCCTACGTCACCACCAAAAGCAAAGGAACGGGACTGGGGTTGCCCATCGTCAAGAAGATTGTTGAGGAACACCATGGCAAAATTCTGGTGTCCAACTTGGAACAGGGGGGCGCCATCATTAGCATCCTGCTCCCGCTACCGGAGAATACTTAATGGCAAATCACATCCTCGTAGTCGATGACGAGGTCGGCATTCGCGAACTGTTGTCCGAAATCCTCAGTGACGAGGGCTATCGGGTCAAGCTGGCTGCCAACGCGATGGAAGCCAGGCTGTTGCGCCAGGAAGAGCGTCCTGACCTCGTCTTGCTGGACATCTGGATGCCTCAGATGGACGGCATTACCCTTCTCAGGGAATGGGGCTCTGCAGGGCAACTCAACATGCCGGTCATCATGATGTCAGGCCACGCTTCCGTAGATACTGCCGTAGAGGCGACTCGGATTGGGGCATTCGATTTTCTGGAAAAACCCATAGCGCTTCCCAAACTGCTGGCAACGGTCGAACGCGCCCTGCGAAAGGGAGAATCGGAATTCCGTCCCGAGCTCTCGAGCATCCAGTTGGGAAAGGGGCAGATGATCAGTGATCTTCGCCGTCGTCTGGATCAAATTTCAAACCATAATGCGCCGGTATTACTGGTGGGTGAGCCTGGTTGCGGGGTCGAGCTGGCAGCGCGTCATCTGCACAGACCCAATACGCCCTGGTTTGCCCCGGCAGATAATCAATGGATGGCCGAGAACCCATTTGAGCCATTGACCGAATGTCAGGGCGGTTTGATCTTCATTGCTGAAATCAGCGACCTTTCCAGGGCGCAACAAAAAGGATTGTCGCAATTGCTGGGCAAACTTGAAAAGCACCACGTCCGTCTGGTTTGCGCCAGCAGCCACCCCGCGGCGACGCTGATACAGGAAAGGATGTTGGATCCTGAACTGGTTACACGGCTCTCTGCCCTGATCATGACGATTCCACCGTTGCGTGACCACGCGGAAGACATCCCTGAAATTGCCACGGCATTGTTAAGCCGAATGACGGAAGCAGGAGAGGTTCCCGTCAAAACGCTGAGTACTGGTGCGCTCAATTTGCTGCGGCAGATGTCTTGGCCCGGAAATTTGCCTGCGCTGACCAATGCCGTGAGAACCCTGGCCTTAACCACCACGGCTTCTGAAATCATTGCCGATGATGTGGCTAAAGTGGCCAGTCAGTTCGACAGGGCCACGCCCATGGCGGCCAAACTGGCGGGCTTCGACCTTCCGTTGCGCGAGGCGCGCGACCAGTTTGAGAAAGCCTATTTTGAGTATCACATCCGCCTGGAAGCGGGAAATATGTCCAGGGTTGCAGAACGGGTGGGTCTGGAGCGCACCCACCTGTATCGCAAGCTCAAACAATTGGGCGTCAGGCTGGCGTCACAGCGGGGAGAAGAGTGAGTCGTGACACCGGCCCAGAGCGCTGGCTGATTTTATCCCACGGTTTCAACATGGATGGCCGGGCAGCCAGCCTGACCGTCACCGACAAGATACCCCACCTCATGGCTGCGGGTGTGGAACCCGTTGTGCTGAGCGCCGTGACGGGTACGCGCGACAGGCGTTTCAAGCACGTTCAGCTGCTACCCTGGGGACCCTCCGGTTTGCGCTTCGATTTGCGCCATCTGATTGCGTTGCGATGGGGGCGAGACTGGCGCTATCGACTGGTCACGGGTTCCATTTCGCTCTTGCTGCTGCCTTTTATATTGCTGGAACGTGGCCTGGTGGGCCTGCAAAGTCAGTGGTCCTGGACGCCAGCTGCGGTCGCCCGAGGCTACTGGTACATCCTGAAATACAGGCCGGCGCTGGTTTATTCAACGGGTGGCGCCTATTCCGCCCATTGGGCTGGCTATTGGCTGAAACGCCTCACGGGCGTTCGCTGGATTGCAGAAATTCATGATCCGATGCTGTTTCCGGGCACCGTTCCTGTAACGCGAAACCTTAAATTCTGGGCAAAGCTGGAAGGCATGATTTGTGAGTACGCAGACCTGGCCTGGTGGTTCACCGACCAGGCCCTGGCCAGCGCAAAACGCCGACATCCCGAGTTGGGGGATCGGGGGCGGGTTATATTGCCAGGCGCCGAGCCGCCGCAAGCCTCTGCTCCATATGCCAGGGGGAAAGATCTGGTTCTTGGGCATTTCGGCTCGCTTTCCTCTGTTCGTAGCCTGCAGCCGCTGGTAGAGGCTTTTGCTGAATTTCGTGATGCTCACCCAGAGATGGCTGAACGCATCTTCGTTCATTGTTACGGTGGGGCTATCGACGGACCGGGACAGCAGGCCATCCGGACGCATGGGCTGGAGACGCATTTTCTGAATCAGGGGCGGCTGGAATGGGATCCGGTCACGCGGCTTTCAGGCCGTGAGCGCATCCAGCAGCGCATGCATCAAGTGGATGCCCTTTTGTTGCTGCACGGTACGACAGCTGATTGCGCAGAATATATCCCGTCAAAATTTTACGATTACCTGTGGGCGGAACGCCCAGTGGTCGGATTGGTGCACATCAATCCGCAGTTGACCCGCCTGATCCTGGATCACGGTGGCTATGCGGCCGAAGTCGAGCGACATGAAGAGGTACAGCGAATGTTGGTCAGGATTTTCCAGGACTGGCGTGATGACCGGCTGCAAGGCAGTCCGTTGCCACCCATTGGCACGGCGCAGGCGGTTAATGCCATTTTGTCCTGTACCAGGCAGCTTGCGAAATGATTGAGCGCTTGCCGACATTGGGTCCTGTGGTGCGTGTCACGGCCTATGGCATGTTGCTGGCGCTTCCGGTGAGCGTAGCTGGGGTCAATCTTTTTGGAGCCGGGCTTTTGCTGGCATCGCTCCTGTCCAGGGAATTTTGGAGCGCTGCACGCAGGTTGCTGACCAACCCCATGGCCCTGGTGGCGATGGCCATGTTGGGATTGCTGTTGCTGGGCATGCTATATACCACGGGGCCCCATCATGAAGCCTGGGCCGTGTTCATGAAGTACCGCAAGCTGTTGTTCCTGCCCCTATTGCTGCCCTTTTTTCAGGAAGATCGCCATCGCATTACTGCCATGAGAGTGTTGGCGTTCTCCATCTCCATTACGGTCATGGTGTCATGGAGCGAGTTCCTGGGATGGACGCATATCAGCGATCCCGCCTACGGCGGCCCTCCTGGGGACGCGGTCTTTAAAATGCACATTCCTCAAGGAACTCTGTTTTCCCTTCTGATTGCCCTCTGTGTGGGCCTGGCCTTCGCGACGCGCTCCCGGGTGGCTCAGGGGCTGCTTTTCGGCATGGCGCTGCTCACGGTTTTGAATATTTCCTGGGTCATGGTAGGTCGTACGGGTAAGGCGATTTTGCCCGTGCTGGCCCTATGGGCGGTGTGGGAAGGGCTGCGATTTTGGCGTCCCTCAGGCAAAACCTACTGGAGCATCGTCGTGGGATCGGTGGCGGTTATTTTGGGAGCAACCTTCTGGGTGGCTTCAAAACCGACTACCATGCTGGGTTCGGTCACCAGGGAAATCCACCAGTCCGAAGAGACGGGTGTTCCAACTTCACAGGGAATCCGGCTTGAGTTCTATCGCAAGAGCGCTGAACTGATCGCACAGCGGCCATGGACCGGTTACGGAACGGGGTCCGTGCTGACGGAGACCGAAATTCTGGCGGCGAGGGGCCAAACGGAAGTGGCACGAATTTCCACGATCAACCTTCATAATGAGTTTCTGATGTGGGTCGTTCAGTTGGGTGGCGCCGGGCTGGTGGTTATCCTGTTATTTTTTGGAATCATGCTGCGCGCCTCATTTGGACAGTCCATCCCGATAGGGATCCTGATCCGCGGGCAATGGGTGGTTTTTGCAGCTGGTTGTCTGTTTAATTCCTATCTGCTGGATTTTGCTGAAGGCTATGCGATGGTCCTTACGGCCGGGATACTTCTGCCCCTATGAAACTTGTCGACCAGTTCAGGCTGATACCAGCTTCCATTGAGGTGCCCACGTCGTTTGCCGTATGCAATCCATCCGTTATGGCCACCGAACGGGGCTGGTCCGTGATGGTCCGGGCGCTGGATCCCATCCCTTATTCCGGTCCGGATGCGCCTTACCTCAGCAGCGAAAACTGGCTCGTGGTGTATGACAAGAATCTCCAGCCACAATCCAGGGTCAGGTTATGTGACCAGGAAGTTCTGGAGACCTGCATCGAGGCGCGCAATGGACTCGAGGATGGTCGGCTTTTTATGTGGTTGGACCGGCAATGGGCCCTCTTTAGCGGATTGCAGCGCAGCCATCGGGGCTACACAAATTCCATGATCCTGGTGGAGGTGGACGGTGAACAACTGCGCAATCCCATCGTTCTGCCTTCTCCGCACCATCTGCCGCGGGAAAAAAACTGGATGCCCTGGGTGCTGGACAATGAGTTGTATCTGGTCTATTCGACGCGTCCGCTGGAGATTTATCGTTACACGCCCAACGGACTGATCCGGGTTCATGGCGGGATGGCCACCCCCAGAAACTCTGGCACCATGATGTCCGGATCCTCCCAGGTCATCCCGTGGGGTGATGATTATCTGGCCATCACGCATCAAAGAAACCGCGCGCCGCTGGCGTCGCGTCTGATGCAGAAATATGTGACACGTGATCCGGACTATCAACGAAAGAAGGTCTTGTTTACCCACCATATGCTGTTACTGGATCGCCATTTCAACATTAAATCGCAATCGAAGGCATTTCACTTCGAAACGGAAGGAATCGAATTTTGTGCAGGCTTGGCCAGTCACGACGAGCGTGTTCTGATTTCATACGGTGTGATGGATGAAAAGGCACGCCTGCTTGAACTGGATCCGTCGCAGGTGGATAGAATCCTGGGCCACAGGCCGCGGCGGCCCAACATAACGAGAATTGCCCCTTTGGTAGATCCTGGCAAGGCGCTTCCCAGCATGGATCTCATCGTCCTCAACTACCGGAATTTCCAGACCACTGCAGCGCGTTGTCTCGATTCATTATGGCCGCAGTGCGATGCCCCAAAAATACGCGTGAAATTGCTGGATAATGGATCACCTGACAGCAGCCCTGCGGACATCAGGGAATATGCCCGGCATCACAGCCAGCTGGAATACGAATGCCTGACGGACAACCTGGGATTTGCGGGGGGAATGAACTACGCAGCCCGACAAGGTCAGGGTGAATGGCTGGTATTGGTCAATAACGATACGATTTTCCTGCCCGGCAGCCTGGAAAATTTATCACGAGCCCTGGCTTCCGCTGGATCAGACGTTGCTGCAATCGGACCCATTACCAACGCCGCGGGCAACGAGCAGGATTATTTTCTTGAAGGCACTCCCGAGCAGATTATCAAGACCGCTGCCGTGTTTCATCAAGCTCCGCTAAACCGCCTGTTGCCAGTGTACCGTCTCGATTTTTTCTGCGTGGCCATACGCAGATCGGTGTGGAATGCTTTGGGAGGGCTGGACACTGCTTATGGGTTGGGTTACTACGAAGACTTCGATTTCAGCGTCAAAATGCGCCATGCGGGGTATCGCTTGATGATGTGCGAAGATGCTTTTGTTTATCATCAGGGCGGGAGCAGCTTCAAACAATCCACGGCATCCAAAAAATTGATTCGCGCCAATCGCGACTTGTTTACCAGCCGGTATCCCGAGGTTTCTTTGCCCCACAAGAGAGAGGGCAATCTCGAAACGCTGCGCATATACCAGCACTTGATTGAATCGGGTTATCCTGCCGGACAATTGCTGGAACGCATTGCCTTGCGAATGAAGGCCCTGGCCCGGGAGACGCCAAAAAGTTTGCACAAGAGACGCCAATGGGAAAAAGCCCGGGCCTCACTTCATCTTAAGTAAAGGGCTGTGGATGAACAAATATCTGCTTTACAGAATTTCCAGCCGCATCAATGCAAAACCACGGATTGCAGGTTTTTCAAAACTGGCGTGCCTGGACAATCTGCTGGCCTCATTTCCAGGATATCGAATGATCTGCATTGCCGATCATTGCGACGAGGAGACCGTGGACCTGCTTTCACGCAAGGAATTTTTCAGGTTTGAAGTGACTCATCTGGGACAGACCCCTGCCTTTTACCACCTCGTGAAGCACGCATTGGAGCAGCTGGATGATGAAGACATCGTTTATTTCATCGAAGATGATTATCTTCACGTTCCGCAAGCAGGCGAAATCCTGGAAGAAGGGCTGACGGTGTTCGACTATGTCACCCTCTACGACCATCCCGACAAATATGGTGTCTTTGGCAGGGGCAGAAATCCCTACGTCAACGATGATCAGTTGTCAGAGCCCACCCGGGTATTCAAGGGCCGTCAGGTTCTGTGGCGTACCACCAATTCCACGACGCATTCGTTTGCCTGTCATGTGCGCACCCTGAGAGAGGACCGCTGGGTGTGGCTGGGAAAACTGAAGCTGCGCCCCAAGCTTCAGGATTTCTATGACTGGATATTTTTGACCAAGCCCGGATTTAATGGGGGCAGGCTCAAGTTCAAGCTGCTATTGCGTCAGGGCATGGCACACCTCGTGCTGTTGGCAGGGTGTCGAAGGCGCACATTGGGTGTGCCCATCCCTTCGGCTTCGGCGCATCTGGAAGAAAAGTATCTTCCGGATGGCTTTGATCCTGATCGTTATCAACGCAAAAGTGAGTCGTGATGCCCATTAAATCGCTATTGGCCAACATCAGGGTGTTTCGAAGATCGTTTCTGATCAAATCCTGGTCAGTGAACCACTCTCAGTACGGAGAGGAGGCGGTTCTCAGGCATATCGTGACGAAACCCATGGGGTTCTATGTGGACGTGGGGTGTTGGCATCCCAAAAAATTCTCCAATACATGGTTTCTCTACCAGCGTGGATGGCGAGGGGTCAACGTCGACATGGGTGAGATCAAGATCAAGACCTTTCGATGGGTGCGGCCCAAGGATCACAACGTGGTTGCAGCAGTCTCCGATAGTTCTGGCCTGGCAATGGTTCAGACGGACAAGGACTTTTCGGTGGGAGAGCAGATTGTTCCGCCCGGGCAACCGTCGCGCCATGGCTTCGGCCATTCCAGAATGATGGAAACGCGGACTTTGACGGACATTCTGGATCTTTCCCCATTTTCAGGAAAAACCATCGACCTGCTCAACATTGATGCCGAGGGGCATGACATTCACGTGCTCAAGGGCCTCGATTTTGAACGCTATGCCCCGGGATTGATCCTTGTGGAGTCTTGCGCGCAACGCATAGAGGAATTGCATCAATCGCCCCTCAACCAGCTCCTGGTGCAAAAGGGCTTTCACTTGTTCAATTGGGTGGGACCTACCCTTTTTTATAAACGGGATAATTCAATTGTGTTCTAGTATTCCCCGTTTGCACGATCAATCATAAATACCCGAATAAACCCACGCCACGATGTCCACAGCCTCCCATTTGAGTCATCCCAAGTACCGCACCGACATTGACGGGCTGCGCGCCGTGGCCATCCTGTCGGTGGTGGGATTTCATGCGTTCCCGGACTGGATTCAGGGTGGATTCGTCGGGGTGGACAT
>DAIBBI010000034.1:0-5033 GCA_027442615.1 Ferrovaceae bacterium
GATCCTTCCTTGACCACCGGAATGATGGTTTGCACGACTGCTTGGAGATGGGCGACCTGATAGGCATCGGTAGGATGTCCCTGCAACGCCAGATGCGCAGCCCCCCAGAAAACCCCAAAGTCGAATACCAGTGGAAAGCCGTTTGGATCAATGATGTTTGAATGAAACACGAGGCCCAGGGCAAGAATCAGGAACACGGCTACCGCAGTGCGCGAGTACAGGCGCAGCCGCTTGAGGTTGAGCCAGTGGCTGTCCTGGTTTGTCGGCATGGGGCGCGCCTTACGGAGACTGCTCGTTCTCGGTGCTGGGGGATGGCTCGCCTTTCATGGCGTGCTGGATGTTCGCCACGGCAGGACTCAGAATCAATATGAACAGCAGGGGGAAAATGCAAATGATGAGCGGCAGCAAAATCTTTGTGGGAATCTTGGCGGCCTGCTCCTCGGCGCGCAGGCGGCGGCCCAGTCTCAGGTTTTCAGAATGGACCCTGAGCGAGTCGGCGATACTGGTCCCGAACTTGTCGGCCTGAATCAGGGTGGCCACAAGTGCATCAATGTCCTTGAGACCCACGCGCACTGCCAGGTTAGAGAGGGCCATATTGCGGGCTGAACCTGCGCGCTGCTCGAGTACAATCAGCCTGAACTCATCGGACAATGCCTTGCTGCGCATCCGCATTTCCTCCCCGACCCGCGCGATGGCCACGTCAAGCGCCAAACCGGCTTCGACACAGATTCGCATCAGATCCAGGGCATCCGGAAAATTTTCGTACAGTTCCTGGCGCCGCTTCGATACCAGAAACGAGAGGGCAAAGTTGGGCAGCATGTAGCCGAACGCTGCACAGACCAGAATGAACAGCGCCATCTGCCTCGTATCCAGAGACAGGCTGAGGACCGCCGACAGAATCAGAAAAAGCAGCGGAAAAAGGAAGGTCAAAAAGGTCTTCAACCCCAGGTAGGCCATGCCCGCAGAGGGACTGCGGTAACCGGCAGCCATTAATTCCCTGCGCAAGGGTGAGGCATCCCATGGTCCCTCCGGAGCCGAAAAACGCGCCAAGGGTGTCAATTTCCCCGTGATGAACTGCCCAGCCTGAGCCAGTGAGGAGCTTCCGTCACCGTAGTTGCGACGATCCTCCTCGACCATTTTTTTCAACCGGCGCGCTGCCGACGGTTTGAAAATACTGCCCAGCGACGTGGTAAGGAGGCCCACGACGAGGAGTACGCCGACCACCAGCAGCAGAAAAAGAGACGTTGCAGTCATACCCCTATCGATTCCCTTACACCCGAATATTGGTGATACTTCTAATCCAGATAACGCCAACGACCAGCAATACGGCCATCAGTTTGACGATGGGCCAGCCTCCAGGATCCGTCCAGAAAAAACTGAGATACCCCGGATTGATGATGGACATCAACCCGGCAAATCCAAATGGCAGCAGACCCAGAATCCAGCCGGATAAGCGACCTTCTGCAGCAAGCACTTTGACGGTGCGGCGCAGCTTTAATCGTTCCCGGATCAATTTGGCGAGATCGAGCATCAGGTTGCTGAGATTGCCCCCGGTTTCGCTCTGAATCAGGACGGCCAGGGCGAAATAGCGCATATCCATGCTGTCCACGCGATTGGCCAGGTTCAGTATCCCCTCACGGATGGAAGAGCCAAAACTGATCTCGTCGGAGGTCATGCGAAACTCGGTGGAGATGGGCTCCGGGCCTTCGGCACCGACGGTTTTCAAGGCGCTCGAGAAAGCGTGACCAGCGCGCATGGATTGGCCCAGCAGATCGAGTGCGTCGGGCAACTGGATTTCAATCTGGTTCATGCGCGATCGCCGGAGCATCCGCAACACCATCAGCGGTGCCACGCCCGCGATGAAAGTGGCAAGAAGCACGGTCACAATGCCCGAGCCTGCAATCAATGTTGAAAACATGAACACAACACCTAAACCCGTCATGGTTGCTAACACCTGGGCCACTGAATAGGGTTGATTGGCCTGGCGCAACAACGTGTCGAGTACATCCAGCCGTCGAAACTGCTTGAGGAAGCGGTCCAGGGTTGCATTGGCGCTGAATGCGCCCCGCTTGAGGCGTTGCGTCGTCCCTTCAGGGATTTCGCCAGAAATGATCTGCAGGCGCTGCTTGAGCCGCTTGGACTCGGACCGGTTCCGGCCGCTCCAGAACATGATGAGGGACTCGATCAGGCCAAACAGGCCCAAAAAGGCAAGAACCAGAATCAGATAGGGCAGATAGTCCATGATGGCGATCAGCTGTGACGATCAGGGTCGAACAGGTATTCCGGCAGGGGTGTGCCCCGGGCGGCCAGTTTTTCAGCAAATTTCGGACGAATGCCTGTCGCCCTGAAACGTCCCTGGACAGTGCCGTCCGGCGCAACACCGGTCTGTTGAAATTGAAAAATTTCCTGGGTTGAAATCATGTCCCCTTCCATCCCGGTAATCTCGAGAATGCTGACCACCTTGCGCTTGCCGTCGCTCAGGCGGGATACCTGAATGATGGCCGTCAACGCCGAAACGATTTGTTGCCGTAGGGGGCGCACGGGCAGATTCAATCCGGAAATGCCCACCATGTTTTCCAGTCGGGTCAGAGCGTCGCGGGCCGTATTGGCGTGAATTGTGGCCATGGAGCCTTCGTGACCCGTATTCATGGCCTGCAGCATATCCAGTACCTCTGCGCCACGGACTTCTCCGACGATCACGCGGTCCGGGCGCATCCGCAGGCTGTTCTTGATCAGGGCACGCTGGTTGATTTCCCCTTCCCCTTCTATGTTGGGGGGGCGTGTTTCCAGGCGAACCACATGAGGTTGCTGCAAACGCAATTCGGCAGCATCTTCGATGGTCACAATCCGCTCATCGTCGGGAATGAATCCCGACATGAGATTGAGCATCGTCGTTTTACCGCTTCCCGTTCCACCCGAGACGATCAGGTTGGTCTTGGTTTTGACCATGGCTGCAATCATCATGGCCATGTCCCGCGTCATGGAGCCGTATTCCACCAGCTGTTCCACGCCCAGAGGTGTGGCCGAAAACCGCCGGATGGACAAGGAAGGGCCATCCAGGGCCAGCGGTGGAATGATGGCGTTGACGCGCGAGCCGTCCGGCAGGCGCGCATCCACCATGGGGCTGGACTCGTCAACGCGCCGACCGATGCGTGAGACGATTTTCTCGATGATGCGCAGCAGATGCTCATCATCAGTGAAGCGAATGTTGGTCAGTTCCAGCTTTCCCCGCCGTTCCACATAGACCACATGAGGTCCATTGACGAGAATATCGGAAACCGTATTGTCAGCTAGCAATGGCTCCAGGGGCCCCAATCCCATGACTTCGTTCTGGATGGAGGTGATGAGGGATTTGCGCTGGTCTTCGTTGAGTGAGAGCTTTTTCTCAATGATGGTTTCGCCCACGAACACCGCGAGACGCTGTCGCAGTTCCTCCACGGTAATCTTTTCCATGACGGAAAGATCAAATTTCTTGAGAAGTTCGAGATGGATTTCTGACTTGAGTCGTATGGCATCAGTATCAATGCGGTGTGTATCAGCAATCAGTGCCTCGCCCTGCTCTGCCGCTGACTGCGTATTGGATGTATTCAACAACTCACGCAACGACATGGTGCCCTCGCAGGTTATTGGTATAGAAGATTACTTTAAAAGAGTCGAAAAACGTTGCCATAGCGAACCAGCAGAGGCCTGGCCGGATTTCGATGCGCCTACCAGCTGATCTGCCCAACGGATCAAGGCGGCCGTCAGCACGCCGCCTGGGGCAATTTCGTACAACGGCTTTCCCGCATTAATGGAGGCGTTGGCGTTGGGGAAGTCATTGGGCAGTTGCATATAAAACTTGGTTTGAAGCGCATCTTCAATTTTCGAGATTGACAGGTCATCGGCTTTTCCCTGACGATTGGCCACCAGCCGAATTTTTGTCTCAGGGTAATGCAACGCCCGGAAAGTGCGTTGCAGGCGTTGTGTACCCCGCACATAAGGCAGCACGGTCTGCATGATGGGAAAAATGACGTCGGAACGATCCATGGCGCGCAGGGAAAGTGGGTCCAGCGTTCTTTCGAGGTCAACGCAGACGAAATCGAAATGACGCGAGGCCACCGTCAGGATATTGTCCACCTGATCTGGCGTGATCCCAACAGACTGTTCCGGGTTATACGGCGCGCGCAGCAGCCAGGTGTTCTTTCCAACGGGCACGCAGGCCGACTCCAGCATCTGACCATCCAGGTCGGTCTGGCGCACAACATCACCCAGGCTGCGGCCGTCATCGTTTTCAGTGATGTAGAAGGAGGCGTCGCCAAACTGCAGATCCAGATCCACCAGCAGGACGCGCTTTTGGTGGACTTCCCCAAGCACGTACGCTAGGTTGCTGGCAATGAACGATGTACCGCTGCCACCTTTGCATGGAATGAAAGTGAGTATTTTTCCCACGGAGCGGGTTCCGGTCGTCGCTGCCAGGCGGACCCGGCCGCGGTCGATGACTTCGGGCAGCCGCTCGCGCACTTCGTTTGCGTTGAGCACGTCCCGAACACCCACACGCATGGCCTGAACCAGGACCCGTTCGAGATCGCCACGACAGATCAGTACCGTGGTGGACTGGGGATGGCGTAGATTGAATATTTCCATCGCCGACCAGTCCAGATGATCGATATCCGGACATTCAATGATCAGAAGATCTGCAGAAGAGATCTCGGGGGTGTCAATGTTGATTTTGTTGCCCGATTGCTCGAGCAGGACAAGTTGATCGCTGCGGCATCTATCCTGCAGAATGCTTTTAAGATCCTGGGAGGATGAAGTGCCTGAAAGAACTGTAATTTTCATCGGCTGATTTTACACGACACACCCATTTAGGGTGTTGCTCCCGAGGTTGCCGGTGTCGCCATGGAGCCACCGCCCGAACCAATGCCGATCGAGAACGCATTGACGGGAGGGGGCGGTGTCATGAAAGAACTGACATAGCGATCCATCACTGCTTTGGATGGCGCACCATCCAACCCTTGGGGTCCTGTGGAAGGAACAGCCTGGGTGTTGACGAT
>DAIBBI010000037.1:0-77469 GCA_027442615.1 Ferrovaceae bacterium
GCTGGCGTTGACGCAACGGGTAGGTTTGATGCTTCTGACCGCCCTGATGGGATTTGCACTTTATAACGATATTCAACGTCTGCTAACCAACTGATCGGGTCCATGACAATTCGCACGTTTCTTGCCATGTGCTGTGTGCTGCTGAGCACGGCCGCCTGGGCCCTCTCCCCCTTCACGATCCGGGACATCCGGGTTGAAGGCGCGCAACGCATTGAAGCAGGCACGATCTTCAGTTACCTGCCCCTTAAGGTGGGCGACACCGTGACCAATGAAAAGGCGAGCGCGGCAGTCAAATCACTTTATGACACGGGCTTTTTTGCCGACGTCCGGCTCGAGTCCGACGGGGATGTCTTGGTGGTCGTGGTGCAGGAGCGGCCATCGATTGCGCGCATTGACATCAACGGGGCCAAGGCTTTCAACAAGGACCAGTTGAAGGACGCCTTGAAATCCATCGGCATTGCAGAATCCCGCATCTATGACAAATCACTGCTCGACAAGGCGGAGAAGGAACTGAAGCGTCAGTACCTGGGCAAGGGCAAGTACTCGGCCCAGGTCACCACGACGGTGACGCCGATGCCGCGTAACCGCGTGGCCCTCACCTTCAACATCGTCGAAGGGGAAGTGGCGCACATTCGCGAAATCAACATCGTGGGCGCCAAGGCTTTTCCTGAAAAGGTTCTGCAGGACCAGTTGCAGCTCAATGGCCCCAACTGGCTGTCCTGGTACACCAAAAATGACCAGTACTCCAAGCAGAAGCTGTCAGGCGACCTTGAAACCCTGCGCTCCTATTACCAGGACCGGGGCTACCTGGAATTTGCGGTGGAATCCACCCAGGTCTCCATTTCACCCGACAAGCAGGACATCTACATCACCATCAACATCCACGAGGGTGAGCAGTACAAGGTTTCTGACGTCAAGCTGGCAGGGCAGTTCGTGGTGCCTGAAGCGGAACTGAAAAAGCTGCTCAAGCTCAAGCCCGGCGATACCTTTTCGCGTGAAAAGGTTACGTCCTCCAGCAAGGCCATTTCCGATCGCCTGGCCAATGAAGGTTATTCCTTCGCCAACATCAATGCCAACCCGGACATCAACAAGGAAAACCGTACTGCGGCCTTTACCTTCGTGGTGGATCCGGGGCGGCGCGTCTACGTGCGGCGCGTGAACATCTATGGCAATACCACTACGCGCGACGAGGTCATCCGCCGGGAAGTGCGTCAAATGGAAGGCGGTTGGTACTCCATCGAGAAGGTCAACCGTTCCAAGGAGCGTATCGATCGCCTGGGGTTCTTCTCTGAAGTGACGGTGGACAGCCCGCCGGTACCCGGCACCACGGACCAGGTGGACGTCAATTTCACGGTGGTGGAGCGCCAGACCGGGTCAATCCAGGTGGGCGCCGGCTACTCTTCCGCAGAAAAAGTGGTGTTGAGCGCCGGGATCAGCCAAAACAACCTGTTCGGCAGCGGCAACTCGCTATCGCTCAACGTCAATTCCGGCGAGATCACCCGGACCTATGCCCTGACCTACTTCAATCCCTACTGGACCGATGAGGGCATTGGGCGTTCCTGGAGCGTGTATGATCGCACCATGAATACCACCCTCCTGACGGGTGTCAGTCCCTATATGACGCGCACGATCGGGGCAGACGTTCACTTGAGTGTGCCACTGAGCGAAACCAATGCCTACTCGGTGGGGTTGGGTTTTGAGTCCACGGCGATCACGGTGGTCAGCGACAGCCCCATCCAGTACCTCAACTTCGTGGATCAGTTTGGCGACACGGCCAAGACCCTCAAGGCTGACGTGGGCTTTTCACGGGACAGCCGGGATAGCGTGATCTATCCCATGAAGGGTCTTAACCAGCGCTACAGCCTGGAGGCGGGGTTGCCGGGCGCGGACCTCAAATATTACCGGGCCACGATGAATGCGCAGTGGCTCTCCCCGATGTCGACCGATACCACCATGTCCTTTTCCGGCCAGTTGGGCTATGGTAACGGGTACGGGGGCATGCCACTGCCGTTCTTCAAGAACTTCTTTGCCGGTGGCGTGGACTCGGTGCGGGGTTACTTTACCGGGAGCTTGGGCCCCCACACCTTCGACATCGTGGGCAACACGCTCAATCTGGGGGGCAACAAACTGGCCACGGGCAGTGCGGAATACCTGTTTCCCATGCCGGGGATGAAAAATGACCACTCCTTCCGCTTGAGCACGTTTTTCGATGCCGGTAACGTTTTCGGGGTGGGCGAGGCGATATCCCCAAGCCAGTTTCGCTATTCGGCAGGGATGGCCCTGTCCTGGTATTCCCCCATGGGGCCGCTCAAGTTCAGTTATGCCGTTCCCATTCGCGCTCAACCGTTGGATAATATCGAGCGGTTGCAGTTTCAGATGGGCACCACCTTTTAAGCGAGCACTGACATGAAATCTTTGAAATTTTTGATTCTTGTGATGGGGGTTCTGGCCTTGACGCCTGTGATGGGGGCTGACCTCAAGCTGGGCTGGATCAATATCGAGCGCATTTTTCGCGAAGCCGGGCCAGCGCAGAAGGCCACCAAAAAGCTGGAAAAGGAATTCGACAAGCGCCAGGGAGATATCCAGAAAATCGGCAAGCAGATGAGCGACTTGCAAACCCAGCTGGACAAGGAAGGCATGACCATGAGCGAGGCCGATCGTGCGCGCAAGGAGCGTGATCTCGCCAACCTCAACCGTGATTTTCAGCGCATGCAGCGCGAATTTCGCGAGGATCTCAACACGCGGCGCAACGAGGAGTTTGCCAGCATCCAGGAGCGCGCCAACAAGGTCATTCGTGAAATTGCAGAGTCTGAAAAGTACGATCTGATCCTCACGGAAGCCATCTACGCCAGCCCTAAAATCGACATTACGGAAAAGGTCTTGAAGGCCCTGGCCGACAAGTAACCTCCGTGCCCTTCTTTGGAAGCCACCCAGCCCCATTCCTTACAGGACCTTGCCGACGCATGCGGCGGCGAGGTGGTGGGTGACGCTCGGACCCTGATCCGCGGCATTGGCACCCTGGAGCAGGCAGCTCCCGGTGAAATCACCTTCCTGGCCAACACCCTGTACCGCGATCTGCTGGTCAAAACGCAGGCCTCGGCAGTGATCCTGGGGCAGGCTGATCGCAACGCCACGGCCTTGCCGCGCATCGTTTCGGACAACCCTTACGCCTGTTACGCCCGCATCGCACAGCGCCTGTTTCCCTTTCCCCGCGCCGTTCCGGGCGTTCATCCCAGCGCCGTGATCGACCCTGCGGCAAGGATTGCGACAAGTGCCAGCATCGGTCCCCAGGTCACCATCGGCGCCGGCGCCGTGGTTGGCGATGGGGTCGTGATCGGGGCGGGCTGCGTGCTGGGAGACCGCGTGGTACTGGCAGAGGGGTGCTGGCTGTATCCGCGTGTGGTGATTTATGCGGGCTGCGAAGTGGGCGCACGCAGCATCCTGCATTCGGGCGTGGTCCTGGGCGCCGACGGGTTCGGCATGGCACGCGACCAGGGGGGCTGGGTGAAAATTCCCCAGATTGGACGCGTGCTGATCGGCGCCGACGTCGAAATTGGCGCCAACACCACCGTGGACCGCGGTGCCATTGAAGACACCGTCATCGAGGAGGGGGTCAAGCTCGACAACCAGATCCAGATTGCCCACAACTGCCGGGTTGGCGCGCATACGGTCATCGCGGGTTGCACCGGAATCTCCGGGAGTACCCGGATTGGCCGCAACTGCCGCATCGGGGGCGGGGTGGGCATGGTGGGCCATCTCGAAATTTGCGATGGGGTCACCGTGTCAGGGTTTTCCCTGATCACGAAATCCATTACCCAGCCGGGGGTTTATACCTCATCCATTCCAAGCCAGCCGCATCGCGTCTGGATGGAAACGCTGGCCAACCTGCGCGCCCTGCCTCAGTGGGTCAAGAAGCTGAGAGCGCTCGAGCAGGACATACAAAAAATGAAGGAGGAGTAGTCATGGCGGGCATGGACATCAACGAAATCATGGAGTACCTGCCACATCGGTATCCATTCCTGCTGGTGGATCGGGTTCTGGACGTCATTCCTGGCCAGACCATCACGGCAATCAAGAACGTCAGCATGAACGAGGAGTTCTTCCAGGGGCACTTTCCCGGTCATCCGGTCATGCCCGGCGTGCTGATCATCGAGGCCCTGGCCCAGGCTGCGGCCTTGCTGACGTTCAAGACCGAAGGCCTCAAACCGGACGGCAAGGTTGTCACCTACTTTGTGGGTATCGACAAGGCGCGCTTCAGAACCCCGGTCTTTCCGGGCGATCAATTGATGTTGCATGCCAAACTGCTGCGCCAGTCCTATCGGGTGTGGAAGTTTGCGGCCCAGGCCATGGTCAATGGACAGGTGGTGACCGAGGCCGAGCTGCTCTGTACGGAAAAAGTGCTTGAAGCATGATCCATCCCAGCGCCATCATTCATCCAGGGGCCGAGCTTGCAAGTGACGTGACGGTTGGCGCCTATGCCATCATCGGCGAACAGGTGCGCATTGGTCCGGGCACCACGGTGGCGGACCATGTGCGCATTACCGGGCGTACCACCATCGGTGCGCGCAACCGGATCCACGCGTTCTGCGTGCTGGGAGGCGATCCCCAGGACAAGAAATACCACGGTGAAAACACCGCGCTGGAAATCGGGGACGACAACACCATCCGTGAATTCTGTACCTTCAACATCGGTACCGAGGACGATGCGGGGGTTACGCGGCTGGGCAACCACAACTGGATCATGGCTTATGTGCATCTGGCCCATGATTGCCAGGTGGGCGACCATACCACCTTTGCCAATCACGCCACCCTCGCAGGCCACGTGCATGTGGGCGACTGGACCATTCTTGGCGGATTCGTCGGCGTGCATCAGTTTGTCCGGGTGGGGGCGCACAGCTTTCTTGGCATCTCGGCCGTCATCACCCAGGATGTTCCACCCTTCGTCATGGTGGCAGGTCACCCCGCCGGTCCCCACGGCATCAACAGCGAAGGGCTGCGTCGGCGCGGCTTTGCGGCGGACGAAATCGCAGCCATCAAGCAGGCGTATCGCAAGCTCTATCGTTCCGGACTGAGCCTGGAGGAAGCGCGCGGCGAGATTGCCCGGATTGCGGAACAGCACCCCCGCGTGCAGGACATGCTGGATTTCCTCGCGCAATCGACCCGCGGCATCGTGCGCTGACCATGCGCATCGGCGTGGTGGCTGGTGAAGCATCAGGCGACGCGCTGGGAGTAACCCTGATGGAAGCCGTGCGGAAGCGCTACCCTGAAGCCGTTTTTGAAGGCATCGCAGGGCCGCGCATGCAGGCGCTCGGCGCGCATTCGCTTTTTCCCATGGAGATGCTTTCGGTGCGCGGTTACCTGGAAGTGCTGCGCGCGTTGCCAGGCCTCCTGTCGATACGCCGGCAGCTGATCCGGTATTTTCTGGCATCCCCGCCCGACCTTTTCGTCGGCATCGATGCCCCAGACTTCAACCTCACCCTGGAAAAGCGGCTCAAGCGCGCCGGCATTCCCACCCTGCAAATGGTGGCACCCACGGTTTGGGCCTGGCGCGCCAATCGCCTGCCGGCCATTAGGGAGGCGGTATCGGGGGTGCTTTCCGTGTTCCCCTTCGAACGCCCCATCTTCGAGCGGGCCGGCATTCCCATTACGGATATCGGGCACCCCCTGGCGCAGCAAATTCCGGAACGGACCGATCGCGCAGCGGCGCGCCTGAGCCTGGCGCTGGGGAGCGCATCGCCGGTCGTGGCCCTGCTGCCAGGCAGCCGCGTCTCCGAACTGGAATTTCATGCGCAGTTGTTCGTGGATACGGCGGCACTGTTGCAGCGGCGCTTTCCACAAGCCCGTTTTCTGGTGCCACTCGTCAATCGGCAGACCCGGGACCAGTTCGAGAAGGTGCTGCGGCGTAAGCCGCAGCACCTTGACGTGATGATGCTGGAGGGGAGGGCGCAGGAAGCGCTGTCCGCCGCCGACGTGGCCCTGGTGGCCTCCGGGACGGCCACGCTGGAGGCGGCCTTGCTGAAATGCCCCATGGTCATCACGTATCGCCTTTCGGCCCTGACGGCCTGGCTGGTGCGCCAACGCGCCACCGCGCGGTTTTTTGGGTTGCCCAACATCATTCTGGATGAGGCCGTGGTGCCGGAGGTGATCCAGGAAGCGGCAACCCCCCAAAACCTGGCAGAGCACCTGGCACGGCTTCTGGGTGATCCGGCAGCGCAGCGGGCCATGGTGCAGTCCTTTGAGCGCCTGCACCACCTGCTGCGAACGGACTCGCACCAAGGCATTCTGAAGGGCATCGCGCAGGCTTTGCAGCATGCATCCTGATCGCCTGATTCGCGCAGGACAAGCGCTCGATTTTCCCGAGGGGCTGCTGTGCGGCGTGGATGAGGCGGGGCGAGGCCCGATTGCAGGACCCGTGACGGCCGCAGCCGTGATCCTGCATCCGGATCGCCCCGTCCCCGGCCTCAACGATTCCAAAAAACTGAGTGCAAGACAACGCGACGCACTGGAACGGCTCATCAAGTCGAATGCGCTGGCGTGGTCCACGGCCTGCGCGAGTGTGGCCGAGATCGATCAGCTCAACATCCTGCAGGCCACACTCCTTGCCATGCGCCGCGCCGTGGAGGCGTTGGGAACCCCTCCCGGGGTGGTGGCGGTGGATGGCCTGTACAGCCCGACCCTGCCCGCCACGACGATAGCCGTGGTTGCAGGCGACGCGCGGGTTGCCGCCATTTCGGCTGCCTCCATCCTGGCCAAGACGGAACGGGATCGCGTCATGGCCGTGCTGGGACGGGACTATCCCCAATACCAGTTTGAACGCCACAAAGGATATCCGACGGCGCTGCATCTCGCGCGGTTGCGCGAGCATGGGGTGAGCCCCCACCACCGCCTTTCTTTTGCACCGGTGAGCGCCACGAGATGCGCGTGATCCGCTCGCGCGACAACGCGCTCGTCAAACAGTTTGCCAACCTCTCGCATTCGTCGCGGTACCGCCACAAACAGGGCCTGACGGTGCTCGATGGGGTGCACCTGGTGGAAGCCCATGCCCTTGCCCGAGGGGGGCCACAAACGGTGTTGGTGAGCGAGAGCGGCCTGTCCCACCCGGAGGTGGCCCGGCTGCTGGCAGGCGGCCTCATGCCGCAACCCGTGGTGCTGGGCGACGCGCTTTTTGCGGAGTGCGCCACGGTGCAGTCCCCGCTGGGCATTGCCGCAATCGTTGCCATCCCCTCTCCAGCGCTGCCCGCGCATCCGCTGGGCCCTTGCCTGATGCTGGAAGACATTCAGGATCCGGGCAATCTGGGCACCTTGCTGCGCTCGGCGGCGGCGGCGGGCATTCCGCGCGCCTTTCTCTCGCCCGGCTGCGCGCATGCCTGGGCGCCACGCGTCCTGTGCGCGGGTATGGGGGCGCATTTTCAGATTGAACTTCATGAAGGGGTGGCCCTGCCCGAACTGGCCCGGCATCACGAAGGGCGCGTGCTTGGTGCCGCCCTGCACGAGGCCCGCCCCTATTTTGACGCGGACCTGCGTGGGGCGGTGGCCCTCGTGATCGGCAACGAAGGGGCGGGAATATCCCCTGAATTGCTGGCCTTGGTCCATGAACGCATCCATATTCCCATGGCGCCCGGGATTGAATCGCTCAATGCCGCGGTGGCGGGTTCCGTGCTGATGTTCGAGCGGATGCGCCAACTGTCCTGCTAGTACAGATGCCGCGAAAGCCCCGTTTGGTGCAGTATGGTGGTGGACAATTCCTCGATCGACATGTTGGTGGATTCCAGAAAGGGAATGCCATGGGCGCGCAACATGGCCTCGGCGGCCCTTATTTCGTGGCGGCAGTTGGACAGTGAGGCGTAACGGCTGTCGGGGCGGCGCTCCGAACGGATCTGGTGCAGCCGCTCGGGGCGAATCGACAACCCCCACAGTTTCTTGCGCCAGGACAGCAGGGCGGACGGCAGTTGCTGTTTGTCCAGGTCTTCGGGAATCAGGGGGTAGTTGGCTGCCTTGATGCCAAACTGCATGGCGAGATAAAGGCTGGTGGGGGTCTTGCCGCAGCGCGACACGCCCACCAGGATGATCTCGGCTTCGTCCAGTCCTGCGCTGTTGACGCCATCGTCATGCGCCATGCTGAAATTGATGGCATTGATGCGCTGGGTATAGGTATGCAGGTCCCCCGTGCTATGTGACTTGCCCACGGCATGGGAGGAGGGGGTGCCCAATTCGGATTCCAGCGGCGCAATGAAGGTCTCAAAAAAATCCAGGACCAGGGCCTCCGCCGTCCTGATGATGCGGCGGATGGGTTCGTCGATCAGGGTGCTGAATACGAGCGGGCGGTGCCCGTCCGTGGTGGCGGCAAGGTTGATGGCTGCAACCGCGTCCCGGGCGCGCTCCGGGCTGTCCACGAAGGGCATCGTATGGCGCTGGAAGTGGAACCCGTCAAATTGGGTAATCAGGCTTTGGCCCAGCATTTCGGCGGTGATTCCGGTACGATCGGAGACGTAAAACACACTTCGCTTCATAAAACTCACCAATTCCCAAAGGGTTATCCACAGCATAGCAGATGTCTTATAATAGACAACTTTTATAGGTCAGGGGGCATCATGGCAACAGCATACATTCGCTGGTTTCAGGATCTTCGCATGACCGACGTGGATTCCGTCGGAGGCAAGAACGCTTCACTGGGTGAGATGTTCAGCCAGCTCAGCCATGCCGGTGTGCGCGTGCCCGGAGGCTTTGCCACCACCGCTGCGGCCTACCGGGATTTTCTGGCCCAGCAAGGCCTAGCAACACGCATCGAGGCCCTGCTCCTCGCTCTTGACGTGGATGATGTGGAAGCGCTTGCAGCGGCGGGTGCCAAAATCCGCGACTGGGTGCTGAACACCCCCCTGCCCGAACGGCTGGTCCAGGAGATTACGGCGGCTTATGCGCAACTGGAAGACGGCTCGGGCACCCATCCGGCGGTGGCCGTGCGCTCCTCGGCCACCGCAGAGGATTTGCCGGATGCCTCGTTTGCGGGCCAGCAGGAAACCTTCCTCAACATTTCGGGCATCGCGCAGGTTCTCGAGGCGGTCAAACACGTGTTTGCTTCGCTCTATAACGACCGCGCCATTGCCTATCGGGTGCACCAGGGCTTCGTTCATGCCGAGGTGGCCCTCTCTGCGGGCATTCAGCGCATGGCTCGCAGCGACGTGGGGGCAAGCGGTGTGCTGTTTACCATGGATACGGAGTCGGGCTTTGACCAGGTGGTGTTCATTACGGCGAGCTGGGGGCTGGGTGAGAGCGTGGTCCAGGGTGCCGTCAACCCGGACGAATACTATGTCAGCAAGGTGGCCCTGGCGCAGCAGCGTCCCGCAGTGCTGATGCGCAACCTGGGCTCCAAGGCCACCCGCATGATCTACAGCGGCGAGAAGGCGGCAGGGCGCACGGTGACCACGGTGGAAACCGACCTGGCCGACCGCCACCGCTTCTGCCTCAACGATGCAGAACTGGAAGAGCTGGCCCGGTACGCCGTCATCATCGAAGGGCATTACGGGCGGCCCATGGACGTGGAGTGGGCGCGCGACGGCATGGACGGCAAACTCTACATCCTGCAGGCGCGTCCCGAAACGGTGGCCTCCCGCAAGGGGGGCAGCCTGGAGCGCTACACCCTCAAGGGCAAGGGCGATCTCCTGGCCACGGGACGCGCCATCGGGCAAAAGATCGGTGCGGGGCCCGTGCGGGTCATATTCGACGTCTCCCAGATGAGTGAGGTCAACCCCGGCGACGTGCTGGTGACGGACATGACGGACCCCAACTGGGAGCCCATCATGAAACGGGCCTCAGCCATTGTCACCAACCGGGGTGGGCGCACCTGCCATGCGGCGATCATTGCGCGGGAGCTGGGAATTCCTGCCGTGGTGGGTTGTGAAAACGCCACGGAGGTGCTGAAGGCCGTCCCGGCAGTGACGGTGTCCTGCGCCGAGGGCGAGACCGGCAACATTTATCGGGGTCAGATCGATTTTGAAGTCTCCTCCCTGGCACTCGAGCGCATGCCCTCCATTCCGGTGAAGATCACCATGAACGTGGGCAACCCGCAACTGGCTTTTTCCTTTCAGCGCCTGCCCAACGAAGGCGTTGGACTGGCCCGCCTGGAATTCATCATCAGCGCCATGATCGGCATTCATCCCAAGGCCTGTCTGGAATACCCCCATCTGCCGGCAGCGCTCAAGGCCGAGGTGGAGGAGAAGACGCGCGGTTACAGCGATCCTGCCACGTTTTACCGCGAAAAACTCGCCGAAGGCATTTCCACGCTGGCAGCGGCCTTCTGGCCCAAGAAAGTCATCGTCCGCCTGTCGGATTTCAAGTCCAACGAGTACACCAACCTGATCGGCGGCAAGCGCTACGAACCGCACGAAGAAAACCCCATGCTGGGTTTTCGTGGCGCCTCGCGCTACACCGCGGCTTCATTCCGCGAATGTTTTGAACTGGAATGCCGGGCGTTGAAGCGGGTGCGCGACGAGATGGGTTTCACCAACGTGGAGATCATGGTGCCCTTTGTCCGCACCCTTGCCGAAGCCGACCGCACCCTTGCCCTGCTGCAGGAGCTGGGACTCCGGCGTGGCGAGAATGGGCTGAGAATCGTGATGATGTGCGAAATTCCCGCCAACGCCATCCTGGCCGACCAGTTCCTCGAGCGTTTTGACGGTTTCTCCATCGGGTCCAACGATTTGACCCAGCTGACCCTTGCCGTGGATCGTGATTCGGGGCTGGTGGCCCAGGCTTTTGACGAGCGCGATCCCGCCGTCAAGGCCATGCTCCACCTTGCCATCAGCGCTTGCCAGCGGGCCGGAAAATATGTCGGTATTTGCGGCCAGGGGCCATCCGATCACCCCGATCTGGCACGCTGGCTGATGGAGGAGGGGATCGAATCCATGTCGCTCAACCCGGACTCGGTCATTGGCACCTGGTTGTTTCTTGCAAGGCAGTAGTCCACGGCAAGGTGGGCAAGTGCCCGCGCACCCAGCGGCAGGGCGCTTTCGTCCACGCAAAAATGCGCCGAGTGGTTGGGTGCCACCTGCTCCCGGGGGGTTCCCCTGGGCGTGATGCCGAGGAAGAAAAACAGTCCGGGTATCCGTTCCTGGAAACTGGAAAAATCCTCCGATCCCGTCAGCTTGCGCGCCGTCAGCACCCGCCCGGGTCCCGCCACCCGCTCCAGCGTGGGAGCCATGGCGCGTGTGAGTGCGGCGTGGTTGGAGGTGACGGCGTAGCCCCGCTCGATGTGCACGTGCGCCCGGGCGCCGGCGCTCTCCGCAATTTTTTCCGCAGTGTTGGTGACACGCCGCGCAATGTCCTGACGCATGGATTCATCGAAAGTGCGGATGGTGCCCAGCAGTTCCACGCGTTCGGGAATGATGTTGTCGCGCACTCCCCCCTGGATGCTGCCCACGGAGAGGATGGAGGGCTCATGCGTGACGTCGAGCTGGCGGCTCTGGATGGTTTGCAGTCCCAGCACCACCTGGGAGGCCACCACGATGGGGTCCACGCCGTACCAGGGCATGGCGCCATGGGTCTGGCGCCCTTCGATGGTGATGCGCAGGGTGTCCGAACTGGCCATGGCGGGGCCGGCACGATAGCTCAGGGTGCCGCTTTCCATGCCGGCAAAAACATGCAATCCAAAAATGACTTCGGGCCGCGGGTTTTCCAGGACGCCCTCGCGGATCATCAGTTCGGCACCCCCCTCCTCGCCGCGGGGCGGGCTTTCTTCGGCAGGCTGGAAAATGAATTTGACGGTGCCGGGCAGCTGCTCGCGGCATCCTGCCAGAATCTGGGCCACGGTCATCAGGATGGCCGTGTGGCAGTCATGGCCGCAGGCGTGCATGACGCCCACCTCGCGTCCCTCAAACATCGCCGTAGCGCTCGAGGCAAAGGGCAGGTCCACGGCCTCCGTGATCGGCAGGGCATCCATGTCGGCGCGCAGGGCCACCACGGGGCCGGGTTGCCCGCCCCTGAGCAGCCCGACCACACCGGTGTGGGCCACCCCGGTCTGCACCTCCAGCCCCAGGGTTTGCAGATGATGGGCCACCAGCGCCGCGGTCCGGAATTCGCGATTGGACAGTTCGGGGTGGCGATGCAGATCGCGCCGCCAGCGGATCAACTGATCACTCAGTCGTTCGCTGTGCTGGTCGATATGTTCATGCAACTGACGAAGGGCAAGTTCCATAAAGGTAACAATTCCTGCATTCGGTGTGTCAGCCATTATAATCCACGCCATGACCACTCGAATTGCACTGCTGGGCACGGGACTGATGGGCGCCCCCATGGGGCAGCGGCTGCTTGCGGCAGGTTTTGATCTTACCGTGTGGAACCGCACCCCGGAAAAAGCCGCCACTCTGGCGCGGCAAGGGGCGCGGATGGCCCCCTCGTCAAGGGCGGCGGTGCGGGAGGCGGAATTCGTGATCTGCATGCTTTCCAATGGAGCCGCGGTGACGGAAGTTCTGGATTCCGGGGGGGTTGCCGAAGCCATGGCGCCCAGGGCCCTGTTTATCGACATGAGCTCCATTCCGCCCGATGCGGCGCGTCGTCATGCCGCCTTGCTTGCCGGACGGGGCATCGCCGCTCTCGATGCTCCCGTTTCGGGTGGCGTGGTGGGTGCTGCCGCGGGCACGCTGGCCATCATGGCCGGGGGGGAACTCGATGCCTTCGTGCAGGCCCTGCCGGTGTTCAAGGCCTTGGGACGGGCCACGCGGGTGGGGCCCGCCGGAGCCGGGGCGCTGGCCAAGCTGGCCAACCAGATGATCGTGGGCATGACCATCGGCGCCGTGGCCGAGGCCCTGCTGTTGGTCGAGGCCGGCGGTGCCAACCCGATGGCGGTACACGAAGCCATCCGCGGGGGGTTTGCCGAGAGCAGGGTGCTGGAGTTGCATGGCGCGCGCATGCTGGCGCGGGATTTTGCCCCCGGGGCGCCTGCCGCGACGCAGCTCAAGGACCTGGCTTCGGCGCTGGATGCTGCTGCAGGGGTGGGGCTTGATCTGCCGCTGACCCGCGAAGTCCATGGCCTCTACCAGACGTTTGTGCGCGAGGGCGGGGCCGAACTGGACCACAGCGCACTCCTGCTGGCGCTGGAGAGGCGCAACGCGCAAACCCGCAAGTAGTCAGGCTTTGCCGGCGCGCGAGCTCTTGCTGCGGCGGCCCAGCGTGGGGGGCGCCACCTTGAAGCGCGTGAAGGATTCGATGAGTTGTGACCCCTGCTCCAGCAGGAATCCCTTGAAGGCCTGGGCTACCGGGGGCAATTGCTTGTCTTTGCGGTGCACCACATACCAGTTCAACATGGCTGGAAAATTTTCCACGTCGAGGATCACCAGGTTGCCCACCTGCAGCTCGAGGTTGATGTTGTAGGCGGAAAGAAAGGCCAGGCCCATGCCAGCCATCACGGCCTGCTTGATGGTTTCCGTACTGCGAATTTCAAGCGCCACCTGGAGCTTTTCGAGATCCTCGCCAAAGACGTCCTGCATGGAATTCCAGGTATCCGACCCCAGTTCGCGGGTGATGAAAGGCTGCAGCAGCAGTTCGCTGCGCGGAATCCGCTTTTGCTGGGCCAGGGGGTGGTCGGGGCGGGCCACGATGACATAGGGGTGGGGCGCAAATGGTTCTGCCACCACGTCCATGTCCAGCGGCGGACGGGCCATGACGGCAAGGTCGGTCAGGTTTTCCCCCAGCTTCTGCAGCAATTCCTGGCGGTTGTTGACGTCGAGGTGAAATTTGATGCCTTCGTGACGGCGGTTGAACTCGGCCAGGAGATGCGGAAAGAAATAATCTCCGGCGCTGATGACCGAGACGTTGAGCGTGCCGCCACAGATTCCCTTCAACTGCGCCATGGATTCTTCGGCTTCGCGGAACTGGTTGATGATGGCGCGGCTGTGACGCAGCATTTCGCGCCCGGCCGGCGTGAGAAAGATGCGCTTGCCCAATTGCTCGAACAGGGGCAGGCCGGCGTGGTCTTCCAGCTGTTTGACCTGGGTGGATACGGCAGGCTGGGACAGGTGCAGCTCTTCCGCCGCGCGGGAAAAGGAAAGGCGCCGGGCGACGGTTTCGAAAACCTTCAGCTGGCGCAGGGTGGCGTGACGCATAAGCGGTCATCCTGGTTGAACGGATGACCCTTAATATAAACGATTGTTGATGCTTATGCGCTATTTTTTAGGTTGTGCCTATGGAACAAATGCTCAGTGCTGGTTGCCAGGACGCGTCAGGGACAACCCGGCCTTGGCGTCGTCAATGGAATGGCCCAACAGCGAAGTCAGCGCATAGACGGCTTTCAGGCGGGGCGTGGGGACGCCCACGATGGTGCCAAGCTCGATGACGGCACCGATCAGGGCATCCACTTCCAGCCCTCGTCCGGCTTCCACGTCCTGCAGCATGGAGGTTTTGTGGCGGCCGACCTTTTCTGCCCCCTCGATGCGTTTTTCAATGCCCAGCCGGAAGGTGATGCCCAGTCGGTGTGCCACGTCCTGGGCCTCCACCATCATGTCGTGTGCCAGTTCACGCGTCAGCGGGTGCTGGCAGATTTCGATCAGGGTGGCATGGGTGAGAGCGCTGACGGGGTTGAAGGTCATGTTGCCCCACAGCTTGAGCCAGATCTCGGCGCGGATGTTTTCCAGGATGGGGGACTTGAACCCGGCAGCGATGAATGTGTCGGAAATCCGCTGCGCCCGGGGTGTGGTGGTGCCGTCGAGTTCCCCGATGGGAAAGCGATTGCCCTCGATATGCTTGATGACCCCGGGGGCCACCGTCACGGCCGCGGGATAGACCACGCAACCGATGATCTGCTTGGGATCGATGGCTTTCATGATGGTCCCGTTGGGGTCCACGGTTTCCACGATCCTGTTCTCGAATTCGCCCCCATGCCGCTGGAAGTACCAGAAGGGGATGCCGTTCTGCATGGGAATGACCACCGTCTCCGGCCCGATGATGTTGGGCAGAAGGTGGGCAATGGGGCTGAGCTGGTGGGCCTTCACACCCAGGATGACGAGATCCTGTACGCCGGCATCGGCGACGCTGTCCACGATGAGCACATCGCCCACCAGGCCCTCCGGGTGTTCGTCAGTGATGAGCTTGAGGCCGTCCTTGCGGATGGCTTCCAGGGTTGCGCCGCGCGCGACCACCGTAACTTCGTTGCCGGAACGTGCCAGCTGAACTGCGAGCAAGCCGCCAATGGCCCCGCCTCCCCCGATAATGCATATTTTCATGGTGTTATCTGCCCTTGTGAAATTCAGAAACAGGGTGCGTTCATGCGCGCCGCTACAGTTGTAATATTACTAATCATTGCCATGCTCGATTATAGGGCCTTATTGTGGAAACCATAGCGCATCACAGATAGGGCCCCGGCGGGGACCCCATGTCGCGCGCTGTGACGCTTGATCCAAATCATGGCATTATCGCGCAGGAGCCACCATGCTAGCAGCAGTGGTTTCTGAAACTACTTTGGTCAGGGTTAATATTCCAAATATAAAGGGGAGCGCTGAGCAATGTCATCTCAAAACGCCGGAGCGTCCGCACCGGTTGGCCGCTGGCGTATGCCGGCGCTGATGGCACTTGGCAAACATCCGCAAGCTGGAAACTCCCCCGAAAAATAATAAACCCGCCATGCGTCCGTGCCGAAGGGTTGCGCGGCGCATGCATCAGTAACACCGGACAGTACTGGACTTAAAAAATATATTCAAAGAGGAGAAGATGATTATGGCAAGTACCCAGATTGCTGGAAGTGATGAAGAGAACGCCAAGTTCTACCATGGCCGATGGTACCAACTGATCTTTGGCATTGTCTGCATGGCGTTGGTGGCCAACCTGCAGTATGCCTGGACCCTGTTCGTCAATCCCATTGATGCCAAGTATCAGTGGGGCAAGGCAGCGATCCAGTTGTCGTTTTCCATCTTCATCGTCGTGGAAACCTGGCTGGTCCCGGTGGAAGGCTGGCTGGTGGACAAGTTCGGTCCCCGTCCGGTGATTGCACTGGGCGCAATCCTGGCAGCGCTGGGTTGGACGATCAATTCATATGCAAGCTCCCTCACCGAGCTCTATATCGCTGCAGTGGTTTCCGGTATTGGTGCCGGGTGCGTGTATGGCACCGCCGTGGGCAATGCGCTCAAATGGTTTCCGGACAAGCGCGGCCTTGCTGCCGGCTTGACGGCGGCAGGTTTCGGCGCAGGCGCAGCATTGACCGTGATCCCCATTGCCAACATGATCCAGAGCTCGGGCTATGAAGCCGCCTTCCTGAATTTCGGCATCATCCAGGGCGTCATCATTTTCATCATGGCGCTGTTGATGGTCCGGCCCAGGGTGCCCAAGGGCGTCGTGCCTTCGGTGCGCGTGGCCAGTTGCAAGGTGGACTTCACTGCGGGCCAGATGATCAAGGCCCCCGTGTTCTGGGTCATCTACGTCCTGTTCGTGGCCGTGGCCGCGGGCGGGTTGATGGCAACGGCCCAGATTGGTCCGATCGCAAAGGACTACGGCTTCGCGAAAATGCCCATCAACTATTTTGGTGACGTGCTGCCGCTGCTGACCGTGGTGCTGTCCATTGACAGCCTGGCCAACGGGTTTACCCGGCCGCTGTGCGGTTTCATTTCGGACCGCATTGGTCGCGAAAACACCATGATGCTGGTGTTCGTCGGCGAAGGCCTGGCGCTGCTGGGACTGATGACCTTTGGACATGACCCGTACATGTTCCTGGTGTTTGCGCCGCTGGTGTTCCTGTTCTGGGGCGAAATCTTCTCGATCTTCCCCGCCACCTGCGCCGATACCTTCGGGGTCAAGTATGCTGCGGCCAACGCCGGTACGCTGTATACGGCCAAGGGCACGGCATCCCTGCTGGTGCCCCTGACCTCCCTGTTCGCCGCAAAGGGCGACTGGAATCGCGTGTTCATCGCAGCCGCAGCCATGACCATTGCCGCGGGCCTCTCGGCGAAGTTCATCCTGGAGCCGATGCGCGCGCGCTGGATTGCCAATGCCAACCACCGGCATGGCGAAGGGGAAGCCGCTTCGGCTGCAGCACCCCAGGCAGCCAGATCGTAGTACAGTACTGCCGGGCCTTGCCCCGGCATTGCTGAAGTTCAGGTCTTGACATGAACATCACCCTGCCCAGGCAGGGTGATGTTTTTTTATGGGGGATCTAAAATTTTTCACGAGCCGTTATGGATGGTTTTTGCCGTCGTCGTCATGGTGGTGTCCGCCCTGGCCCATGGCATGCTGGGTTTTGGTTTCCCCCTGATTTCCACACCGGTCATCGCGCTTGTGGCCGACATGCAAACGGCGGTGCTGCTGACCGTCCTGCCCAATCTTGCAGTCAATCTGGTCAGCATCGTGCGGGGAGGGCAGTGGCAGGACAGCCTGGGACGCCATTGGCCCATCGCCGTCTGGGTGCTGCTGGGAACGCTGCTGGGAACGCGCGTGCTGATGAGCGTGGACCCCGCACCGCTGAAGGTGCTGCTGGCGCTGATGATTGCGGTCTACCTGGCCCAGGACCGATTGAAACGGCTCGACTGGTCCTTCATTGCGCGGCACCCCCGCGCTTCGGGGCTGGTGCTGGGCTTGTTTGCGGGCCTCCTCTCGGGTAGCGTGAACGTATCCCTGCCGCCCCTCGTGATTTATTTCATGGCATTGGGGCTGAACCCGCTCGCCATGACGCAGATTCTCAATTTGTGTTTTCTCGCAGGCAAGGCGGCCCAGGCCGGTGCGTTTGCGGTGGCAGGGCATTTTGACGGCGACGCGCTGATGATTTCCCTGCCGCTGGCCTTGTTGTCGGTGGGCACGCTGGTGGTGGGCATGCGCTTGCGCCGCAACATCGCGCCCGAGCTCTATCGCAAGCTGGTTTTCTGGTCCCTGGGAATCATCGCGCTATTGCTGGCAGGACAAGGATTGGCGCCACTTCTGGCCTGGCTCGGTGCGGGGAATAAAGGGGGGCTTGCTTGACCCCAGTCAAGGACTGGAACAGGCGCGTGCCTTATGCTGTTTTGCTTGAAAAGGCGCGCGATGCGGCCTGAGCACGTACAAACCATTATTGATCAAATAATCATCGTCTGAAGTTCATTTCAGAAACTAGTGAGTGAGGGGAATTATGGAGAAAGCGCTGTCGGGTATTCGGATTCTTGACATGACACACGTTCAGGCCGGGCCAACGTCGTCGCAATTGCTGGCGTGGCTGGGCGCGGACGTGATCAAGTTTGAGCCTCCCACCGGGGACATTACCCGGGGGCAGCTGCGGGACATTCCCAACGCAGATAGCCTGTATTTCACCATGCTCAACTGCAACAAGCGTTCCATCACGGCCAACATGAAAAACCCCGCCGGCAAGGAGGTTTTTGTGGAGCTGCTGAAGAAGTGCGATGTGGTGATGGAAAATTTTGGTCCCGGCGTTCTGGACCGTTTCGGGTTTACCTGGGACAAGGTGCATGAAATCAACCCCAAGATCGTGATGGCTTCCATCAAGGGCTTTGGTTCCACTGGGCCCTATGCCGAGTTCAAGGCCTACGAAAACGTGGCCCAGGCCATGGGGGGCTCCATGAGCACCACCGGCTACGACGACGGCCCCCCCCTGGTGACTGGCGCGCAGATTGGCGATTCCGGCACGGGACTGCACCTGGCCATTGGCATCCTGGCTGCACTGCAGGCGCGCGTGCGTACCGGCAAGGGACAATATGTCGAAGTGGCCATGATGGATTCCGTGATGAATCTGTGCCGCGTCAAGTTCCGTGACCACCAGCGTCTGACCCGTGGCAACCTGCCCGAGTATTCCATCGACACCGCGGGCCGTCATGCCACGCCGCGCAGCGGCAACGATTCGGGTGGCGGCCAGTTGGGCAATGCCGTGAAGTGCAAGCCGGGTGGTCCCAACGATTACATCTACGTGGTGGTGCAGGAAGCCGTTTGGGAAAACCTGGCCCGCCTCATGGGAGGCGATGCCCTGGTTCAGGATGCGCGTTTCTCCACCATTGGCGAACGCCGCAAGAACCAGGCCGTCATGTGGGGCATGCTCAACGACTACGCCAGCAAGTACGACAAGCGGGAGTTCATGGCCATGCTCAATGACATCGACGTGCCCTGTGGTCCCATCATGAGCACCGAAGATCTCGCCAACGACGAGCATGTGCAACTGCGCGACATGTACGTGGAGCTCGATCACCCGGTGCGCGGCAACTGGTACAACGTCGGCATGCCCATCAAGCTTTCTGACAATCATGTGCCCATGGAGCGTTCGCCGCTTCTGGGCGAGCACACGGACCAGATCCTTGAGGAAGTGCTGGGTTGGGACAAGGGCCAGATTGAAGCCAAGCGCAGTGCCGGCGCTTTCACCAAATAATCGCGTTTACGCATTCGCATCCAAGATTACAGACAGGAGTTTCTAGCTTATGAAGATCGTCATCATCGGACAACAGGACTTTGGAAAAGCGGTGCTGGAGGCTTTTCTGGCCCGGGGTGATGAAGTGGCCGGAGTGTTCTGTGCACCTGAAAAAGAAGGTGCACGCCCCGATCCGCTGCGCATCACCGCCCAGGAAAAGGGGCTCAAGGTCTTTCAATTGCCTTCCCTGAAGGATGCCAAGGCCATCGAGATCATGCGCGAGCTCGCGCCCGAAATCGGCATCATGGCCTATGTGCTGCAATTTGCCCCGCAGGAATTCGTCAACATTCCAAAGCACGGCACGATCCAGTATCACCCCTCGCTGTTGCCGCTGTATCGGGGCCCCAGCTCCATCAACTGGCCCATCGTTCGCGGCGATGGCAAGACTGGCCTGACCATTTTCCGTCCGGATGACGGACTGGATGAAGGCCCGGTGGTCCTGCAGAAAGAAACGCCCATCAGCGCTGACGATACGCTGGGTTCGGTTTACTTCGACCGGCTCTTCCCCATGGGGGTTGCGGCAATGCTGGAAGCGGCCGATCTGGTGGTTGCCGGCCGTCACAAGGAAGTGGTGCAGGACGAAGCTGTGGCCACTTACGAAGGATGGTTTCGCGCTGCAGAAAGCCGCATCAACTGGAACAACCATGTGGATTTTGTGTACAACCTGATCCGCGGCTGCAATCCTGCCCCTGGTGCGTGGACCACGCTGCTGGGCAAGAAGGTGCAGATTTTCGATGCACGCAAACACGCGTTCCACACTTTTGGCGCGGTCAAGGGCAAGATTGGCGAAATCTCCGCCATTGGGCCTGACAGCCTGCGCATCACTGCGCAGGGCGGCCAGATTGAAGTATTCAAGCTCAAGCACGAAGACGGCAAGAAAATCAGCGCCGCCGAATTTGTCCAGGAGCATGGCCTGACGGTGGGTTCAGCCTTCGGAAGCTAAACAGCTTCAGTTACGGGCAGAAATGCAGGAGGCCGGGATCAACCCGGCTTCCTGCATTTTGCGCTTCCGTAACGGTTCATGTCTGCGGAGGATGGTGATGCAGCAGTCGGCTGAGGGTTTCGGGTGAAATGTTCAGATGCAGGGCCAGTTCCTTCTTGGGGAGCAGGTTGGCCATGTCGGGGTTCTTGCGCATGAAGCGATCCATGCGGCCCGCCGCATCCAGGAGGTGCAGCGTGATGGTGTGGGCCATGATCTCGCTCATGAGGCGCATGACTTCGTATTCGAAGTCATGCTTGAGCTTGGGGTAGCGGTCCATGAACTCGGCCCAGACGGGAATGGGGCATTTGGCCACGCGCACCCGGGTTACGGCGCGAATGCTGTAAGGCGCGCGATTTTCCAGACGCCAGGCCGCGTAGCTGGTTTCGATCTGCGTCTCGCGCGCAAAGCGCAGAATCATCTCCTTGCCTTCCGAATTGGCCACCACCCGCTTCAGCACGCCTTCCAGAATGAAATACTGATCCATTTCAGAGGCGCCCTGCACCAGAAGTGCGTCGCCCTTTTTGACCTCGACGATGGCCAGGTGGTTTTCAAGCTCGAGCAATTCCTGCTCCGTCAGGCAGCGCAGCACCACGTTGTTGCGCATCAACCCACGCAGCATCATGCGCAGCGGATGCCGCGACAGGGGCGTTTCAAGAAAGTTGCTGGCAGGAGCTGTCATAACGCGTCATTATAAAGCTACTTTGGCTGTCAGAAAAACTGGTGTTTGTCGTAATCAGGTGTGCGCGCTATAATCCGTCGTCCAACTGATGCCTTTACCCATGACCAAGTATATTTTCGTGACCGGCGGTGTGGTCTCGTCTCTCGGGAAGGGCATTGCTGCCGCCTCGCTCGGAGCCATTCTCGAATCCCGCGGGATCAAGGTAACACTTCTCAAGCTCGACCCGTACATCAATGTGGACCCCGGCACCATGAGCCCGTTTCAGCATGGCGAGGTGTTCGTGACGGAAGACGGTGCGGAAACCGACCTCGATCTGGGCCACTACGAGCGGTTTGTCAGCACGCGCATGACGCGTCGCAATAACTTCACCACAGGCCAGATCTACGAAAGCGTCATCAAAAAAGAGCGGCGGGGCGATTATCTGGGTGGCACCGTCCAGGTCATTCCGCACATCACCGATGAGATCAAGCATTGCATCCGTCTTGGCGCCGATGGTGCGCAGGTGGCCATTGTTGAAATTGGCGGCACCGTGGGTGACATCGAGTCCTTGCCGTTCCTCGAAGCCATTCGCCAGATGGCCATCGAGCTGCCGCGCGACCACAGCTGCTTCATCCATCTGACCCTGCTGCCCTACCTGCCGTCGGCGGGCGAAATCAAGACCAAACCCACACAGCACTCCGTCAAGGAACTGCGCGAAATCGGGATCCAGCCCGATGTGCTGATCTGTCGCGCCGATCGGGCGCTGCCTGATGACGAACGGCGCAAGATTGCACTGTTTACCAACGTTCCCGTGGAAGCCGTGATTTCAGCGCCCGACATGGATAGCGTCTACAAGATTCCGGGCGTTCTGCAGCGCCAGATGCTCGACGAAATCGTTTGCCACAAGCTGGGACTGCTGGCCCGTTCCGCCGATCTCTCGGCCTGGGATGCCCTGGTGTTTGCCATCGAACACCCGCTCTATGAAGTGGACATCGCCCTGGTAGGCAAATATGTCGGCCTGACGGAATCCTACAAGTCCCTGACCGAAGCGTTGACCCATGCGGGCATCCACAAGCGTGCGCGCATTCAGATCCATTACGTGGATTCGGAGCAGATCGAAAGCGAAGGCACGAAATGTCTGGAAGGCATGGATGCCATTCTGGTCCCGGGAGGCTTCGGCAAACGGGGCGTGGAAGGCAAGATCAGGGCCATCCAGTACGCGCGCGAGTCGGGCATTCCCTATCTGGGCATTTGCCTGGGCATGCAGCTTGCCGTGGTGGAATTTGCGCGTCACTGCGCGCAGTTGCCCAAGGCCCACAGCACGGAGTTTGAGGCAGACACGCCGCATCCCGTGATTGCGCTCATCACCGAATTCAAGGGTGCCGATGGCAGGGTGGAGCATCGCAGTGCCGATTCTGATCTGGGCGGCACCATGCGCCTTGGCGGGCAGGAATGCCTGCTGGAGGAAGATTCCCTGGTGCGGCGCATCTACGGCAAGGAGCGCATCGTGGAGCGGCACCGACACCGGTACGAAGTCAACAACCAGTATCTGCCTCAACTGCGCGCGGCCGGTTTGCGTACCTCCGGGCTTTCGGCGCAGGAGGACCTGTGCGAAATGATCGAACTGCCGGGGCACCCCTGGTTTGTGGCCTGCCAGTTTCACCCCGAGTTCACGTCCACGCCGCGCGGCGGACACCCGCTGTTTGAATCCTTCATCGAGGCTGCGTTGCGCCAGCGCGGGATTCTGACCTCCGGAATTGCGCGCGTGTCATGAAGATTGCCCATTTCGAGGCTGGCCTCGAGCACCCGATTTTTCTGATTGCCGGTCCTTGTGTCATCGAATCCCGCGAGTTGGTCTTCGATGTGGCCGGTCAACTGAAGGAGTTGTGCCGCGAGCTGGAAGTCCCCTTCATTTTCAAGGCCTCCTACGACAAGGCCAACCGTAGTTCCGGCACCTCGTTTCGCGGTCCGGGGCAGGAGCAGGGGCTGCAGATTCTGTCCGACGTCCGCAAGCTGCTGGGAGTTCCGGTTTTGACCGACGTGCACGAAAAGGAAGACGTGGCGGCCGTGGCGGCCGTGGTGGACGTGCTGCAAACACCGGCTTTTCTGTGCCGCCAGACCGATTTCATCCAGGCGGTGGCCGCCGCAGGAAAACCCGTCAACATCAAGAAGGGCCAGTTTCTGGCACCAGGCGACATGAAGAACGTGGTGGACAAGGCGCGCGCAGCCAGCGGCGCCGACAACATCATGGTGTGTGAGCGCGGGGTGTCCTTTGGCTACAACAACCTGGTGTCCGACATGCGCTCCCTGTCCATCATGCGCAACACCGGTTGCCCTGTGGTCTTTGATGCCACCCATTCGGTGCAATTGCCCGGCGGTCTGGGCGGATCAAGCGGAGGCCAGCGCGAATTCGTGCCGGTGCTGGCGCGTGCTGCGGTGGCGGCGGGTGTGGCTGGCGTGTTCATGGAAACCCATCCGGACCCCGAACATGCCTTTTCTGATGGCCCCAATGCCTGGCCCCTGGCCAAGATGAGAGAACTGCTGGAAACCCTGCTCGAGATTGACACCCTGGTCAAAAAACGCGGGTTCAGCGAAAACGATCTGTGAACCATTGCTTGCGAATTTTAAGGATAACCCATGAGCGCTATTGTTGAAGTCTTTGCCAGAGAGATTCTGGATTCCCGCGGCAACCCCACGGTGGAGGCCGAGGTGCTGACCGAGTCGGGCACCATGGGGCGGGCAGCCGTGCCCTCCGGTGCTTCCACAGGCACGCGCGAGGCGATTGAATTGCGCGATGGCGACAAGAGCCGTTATCTGGGCAAGGGCGTCCTGAAGGCGGTTTCCCACGTCAACACCGAAATCTACGAAGCCATCGTGGGACTTGACGTGGCCGAGCAGGCCCTCATCGATCACACCATGATCGCGCTGGATGGTACGGACAACAAGGCACGCCTGGGCGCCAATGCCATCCTGGCGGTGTCGCTTGCCACCGCCAAGGCGGCGGCGGAAGAGGCCGGTCTGCCCCTATACCGCTATCTGGGTGGAGCGGCTGCAGTGCAAATGCCCGTGCCCATGATGAACGTCATCAACGGGGGCGCACACGCCAACAACGGCCTTGACATGCAGGAGTTCATGATTCTGCCCGTGGGTGCGCCGAGCTTTCGCGAAGCCCTGCGTTACGGCGCCGAAGTGTTTCACGCCCTCAAAAGCCTGATTGACGGCAAGGGCCTTGCCACCACGGTGGGAGACGAAGGGGGCTTTGCCCCGCGCCTGCCCAACAACGAAGCGGCGCTGGGCCTGATCATGGAAGCCATCGAGAAGGCGGGTTACCGTCCGGGTGAGCAGATCGCCATCGGACTGGACTGCGCCAGCTCGGAGTTTTACAAGGATGGCCGCTATCGCCTCGGCGCTGAAAACCGTGTCTTGAACTCGGAGGAGTTTGCCGCGTATCTGGGCGACTGGGTGTCCAAATACCCCATCCTTACCATCGAAGATGGCATGTCCGAGGCGGACTGGGAAGGCTGGAAAGTGCTGACCGATCGTCTGGGGCGCAAGGTGCAGCTGGTGGGCGATGACATTTTCGTCACCAATGCGCGCATCCTCAAGGAGGGGATCGAGAGGGGCATCGCCAATTCAATCCTGATCAAGATCAACCAGATCGGCTCGCTCTCCGAAACCTTTGCAGCCATCGAAATGGCCAAGCGCGCCGGCTACACCAACGTGATATCACACCGTTCAGGCGAAACCGAAGATACCGTCATTGCGGATATTGCGGTCGCCACCAATGCGGGCCAGATCAAGACGGGTTCACTGTCCCGCTCGGATCGGCTGGCCAAGTACAACCAACTGTTGCGCATCGAAGAGGAGCTGGGCGCTGTGGCCCAGTACGGAGGGCGCGACGCTTATTATCAACTCTGATTGAAGGGTGGCATGCTCGAACCCGGACGCTGGCTGCGCTATGCGCTGCTGTTGATGATTGTGATGCTGGGTTATGCCCTCACACTGGGCAAGGGGGGGTGGCTGCACATTCGCTCGCTGGACCGGCAGATCGCCGCCCAGAAAGCCGCCAATCAGGAATTGCAAAAGCGCAATGAAGCGCTCTCGGCAGAGGTTCAGGATCTTCGAAAGGGTTCTGATGCACTGGAAGAGCGCGCCCGGGTTGAGCTTGGCATGGTGCGTCAGGGAGAGACCTATTACCGGCTGGTGGAGACGCCTCCCAAGACGACCCGGCCTTGACGCGCGCCTGACTGTCTTACCAGAAAATCCGCCACCAGGGGCGTTCCACCACGGCCTTTCCCTGTCCCTTGTTGAGATACTTGCTGTTGGGAAAATCCAGCTGCATGACGCGCAGGGTGTCATCCCTCAGGTGCTGTAATCCCATGGCATCGTAACTGCCGTACATGATGAACAGCGCTTCTTCCACGGCAGGCGTTCTGGGGTAACTCCTGAGGATTTCCTGAGCCCGGTTGGCGGCAGCAAGATAGGCCTGGCGCCGGTAATAGTAGCGTGCAGTGGCGATGTCTCCCTTGGCCATGGCATTGACGAGGTAGGACATGCGCACTGTGGCATCGCCCACGTAGCGGCTGTTGGGAAAGCGGGTGACGAGTTCCTTGAAGGCGTCGAACGCTTCGCGCGTGGGTTTGATGTCCCGTTGCGCAAGGTCCTGTTCGCTATACATGCCAAACAGCCCCAGGTCGTCATTGAAGTTGGCGAGGCCCTTCATGTAGTAGGCGTAATCCACGCCCGGGTGATTGGGGTGGGCCTTGATGAAGCGATCGGCCTCGCTGATGGCCGAAGCGGTTTCGTGCTGCTTGTAATAGGAGTAGATCTGCTCCAGTTGCGCCTGCTGCGAGTAGGCCCCATAGGGGTAGCGCGACTCGAGCGACTCGTACAGCTTGGAAGCCTGCTCGTAATTGCCGTCATTGAGCGCAGCTTTGGCCTCGGAATGCAGCTTGGCTGCAGACCAGTCCTTGGTGGGGTCGGAGTCGTTCTCAAACGCGCCGCAGCCGGTGAGGAGGGCCACCAGTAAGAGGGGTACGATTCGCGTTAAACTGAAGTTCGTCATGGCGGAAGTCATTATGCAATCCCCGGATTATACCAGCCCGGAAGAATCAGACCCGATTGAAACGAGCATGCCGGTGGCATGTGCCGGACTTCGCCTGGACCAGGCGCTGGTGCGCTTGTTTCCTGACTTTTCGCGCAGTCGCCTGCAGCGTTGGGTTAGGGAAGGGTGCATTTTGCTCGATGGGGTGCCTGCCGTCCCGAAAATGAAGGTGTGGAGCGGAGAGCGGGTGACACTGCAGATTCCCGACGATGCGGATTCGGATGAGATCGTTGCCGAGGCCATCGACATTGAGGTGGTGCATGAAGATGCCTCCCTGCTGGTCATCAACAAGCCACCGGGACTGGTGGTTCACCCGGGTAACGGCAATCGCAGTGGTACGCTGCAAAACGCCCTGCTGCATCGCGACCCCCGCCTGGGGGCCGTGCCCCGCTGCGGCATCGTGCACCGTCTGGACAAGGACACCAGCGGGTTGATGGTAGTGGCGCGCACGCTCGCGGCCCATGCCGAGTTGGTGCGCCAACTGCAGGCGCGCACGGTGCGCCGTCACTACTGGGCTCTGGTGCAGGGACACGTCAAGAGCGACGGTAGCGTGGATGCGCCCATCGGCCGCCATCCCTCCCAGCGCACGCGCATGGCGGTGGTTTCTGGGGGGCGGCCGGCGGTGACGCATTACACCGTGGTGGAGCGCCTGCCCTGCCATACCCTGGTGGAGTGTCGGCTGGAAACCGGGCGCACGCACCAGATCCGTGTCCACATGCAGTACATGGGGTTTCCATTGGCGGCAGACCCGGTATACGGGGGGCGTGTTGCCCGGCTGGATGCGCGTTCCATGGAGGCGTTGCAGCAGTTTGGTCGCCAGGCCCTGCACGCCTTTCGTCTGGGTCTGGTGCATCCGGAGAGCGGCTTGCCGGTGCACTGGGAAATTTCCATGGCTCCCGACATGGCCACGCTGATCGCCGTGCTGCGCGAGGCCCGCCATGAGTGATGCCGCGCTGGGGTTTGGCGCCCACTGGCCTGCGCCCTCTTGGGTGCGCACCCTGTCCACCACCCGAACGGGCGGGGTCAGCCAGAACGGCTGGGCCAGCCTCAATCTGGGATCGCGTTGTGGCGATGCCCCGGCGCATGTGGCCGAAAACCGGCGCCGCGTGCGCGAGGCGCTGGGGGCAACCCCTTGCTGGCTGCACCAGGTGCACGGTACTGCCGTGGTCGAGGCCTGCGTGGGGCCAACCGAAATGGAAGCCGATGCCAGCGTGTCCCGCGCCTCAGGGGCCGCCTGCGTGGTGCTGACCGCGGATTGCATGCCCCTGTTGTTCTGTCACCAGAGCGAGCGCGTGGTGGCGGCCGCCCATGCGGGATGGCGGGGCATGGCAGCTGGCGTGATCGAGGCCACGGTGCACGCCATGGCGGTGGATTCCGCCGGCATTCTGGCCTGGCTGGGACCCACCATCGGCCCGGAGGCCTTTGAAGTGGGGGACGAGGTGCGCGCAGCCTTTCTCGCTGTCGATCCCGCAGCGGCAGGTGCCTTCCGGCCCGGCGCGCCGGGAAAGTGGTGGGCCGATCTGTACCATCTGGCGCGCCTGCGCCTGGCGCGCCTGGGTGTAACCCAGGTCCACGGTGGTGGCTTTTGCACGGCGCGCGAACCGGAAAGGTTTTTTTCGCACCGGCGCGATCGGGGGATCACCGGGCGTATGGGAAATTTCATCTGGATGGTTCAGGATTTTCAGGGTCCGCCCGTATAATGCATCCTTGAGTCACTCTTTCAGGCGCACTACACCTTCATGTCACCGTTGATTGCCACGATCATCGCCGGGGCCGCAGCCGGAACGCTGTCGATGATTTGCGCCGCGTTGGTGGTGTTTACGGCCCGCCCGGCCTGGGTCCCCCTGCTGGTCAGTTATGCCATCGGGGCGCTTCTGGGTGCCGTTTTCCTTGAAATCCTGCCCCATGCCTTTGCCCTGGCCGCAAGCCCCGAGACGGTCTCTGCCACGGTGTTGGCGGGCATTCTGGGGTTTTTCCTGCTGGAAAAACTCGTCCTCTGGCGTCATGTGCACGTCCACGACCTGGACGAGGTGCCCCATGGAGATCATGGCCATGAGGGCCACCAGGGCCGTACCGGCGCCATGGTGGTGGTGGGCGATTCGGTGCACAACTTCGTGGACGGCATCATCATTGCGGCTGCCTTCGTCACGGATACCCAACTCGGTATCGTCACCTCCATGGCCATCATTGCCCACGAAATTCCCCAGGAGGCAGGTGACGTGCTGGTGCTGCTGCATTCCGGCCTCTCGCGCGGCCGTGCCCTGGCCTTCAACCTCTTTTCCAGCGTCGCCACCCTGGTGGGCGGGGTCATGGCCTATGTGGCGCTGCAGTCCCTGCAGCACTACGTGCCCTATCTGCTGGCACTCGCCGCAGCCAGCATGATTTATGTGGCCGTGGCAGACCTCATCCCAGGGCTGCACCGTCGCGTGGATTTCAAGGCTTCGGCCTGGCAGGTGTCCCTCATTGCCCTGGGTGTGGCGTCGATCCACTGGGCTCATGTGCTGATCATGGAATGACTGGGGAGATGGGATGGAAACACCGCAACACGGTACACCGCAACTGCAGCCCCTGCTCGAAACGCTGGGCCAGGCCAATCACGCCTTGATGGAAGAGTTCGGGGCGCGGCTTGCGGGGTTCAGGCCGGACGAGTACCAGAATTTTCTGCGCGAACTCTCACAGGCCGTGGCCAAGGACACGCCTCGCTGGCAGGCGCTGCAAACCCGGTATTACGAAAACCAGGCCGCCCTCTGGATGAACATGTTGAGCCGCGCTGCGGGGCAGAACCCGCCCATAGCCACGCCAGAAGCGGCTGCCGCGGCGCTGACTGACCGGCGTTTCAGCGCGCCGGAGTGGAGCGAGAATCCCCTCTATGATTACCTGCGCCAGTCCTACCTGCTGACCGCCCGCTGGTTGCAGGAAGCGGTGGGCTCCCTGCAGATGGATCCGGTGACCCAACAGCGCATGGATTTTTTTCTGCGCCAGTACATCGATGCCATGGCGCCTTCCAACTTCCCGGCCACCAATCCCGAGGTCCTGAAAAAAGCCATTGAATCCGGCGGGGAAAGCCTCAAGGCCGGACTGCAAAACCTGCTCACGGACATGGAAAAGGGGCGCATATCCATGACCGACGAATCGGTGTTTGAAGTGGGGCGCAACATTGCCATAACACCGGGCGCCGTGGTCTTTGAAAACGAACTGTTCCAGCTGTTGCAGTACGCGCCCACCACGCCCGAAGTCGCCTCGCGTCCCTTGCTGATGGTGCCCCCCTGCATCAACAAGTTCTACATCATGGATCTCGAGCCTTCCAACTCGCTGGTCAAATACGCCGTCGACCGGGGGCATACCGTATTTCTGGTGTCCTGGCGCAACATCGACGAGTCGCTGAGGAACGTGACCTGGGACGACTACATCGAGCAGGGTGTGGCCACTGCCGTTCGCGTGACCCGTGCCATTGCGGGCACTGAAAAGATCGACGCCCTGGGCTTCTGCGTGGGAGGGGCATTGCTATCCTGTGCACTGGCTGTCTACGCGGTGAGCGAGCCCCTGCCGGTGGCCTCGCTCACGCTGATGGCAACTTTGCTGGATTACTCCGACGTGGGAGAGATCGGGGTTTACATCGATCGGGCATTCGTTGAGATGCGCGAAAAACAGCTGGAACATGGTGGGGTCGTGCCGGGGCAGGAACTGGCGGTGGCGTTTTCCAGCCTGCGCGCCAACGACCTGATCTGGCCTTACGTGGTCAACAACTACCTCAAGGGCGAGAAGCCGCCCGCCTTTGACCTGCTGTACTGGAACGGGGACGGCACCAACCTGCCCGGACCCATGTTTGCCTGGTACCTTCGCCATCTCTACCTGCAAAACGAACTCTGCCAGCGCGATGCCCTGACCGTGCTGGGCCGGCCCGTGGACCTTTCGCGCATCGACCTGCCGACTTACATTTTTGGCGCACGCGAGGACCATATCGTGCCGTGGAAATCGGCATTCCAGGCCACCCGGCTCCTGTCCGGCCCGCGAGAGTTTGTATTGGGAGCAAGCGGCCACATTGCGGGTTCCATCAATCCTGCATCCAAGAACAAGCGCAATTTCTGGACCGGTGGCAATCTGGGCGGTACGGCAGAGTCCTGGATGGAGAGCGCCACCAAAGTACCCGGCAGCTGGTGGGTGCATTGGGGGGATTGGATGGATCGCCTCAATCCTGAGCATATACCGGCGCCCCAACATCCGGGGAACGCGCAGTATCCCCCCATCGAACCGGCGCCGGGGCGGTACGTTCAGGCCCGTTGTTGATATAACAAAAAGGAGGAATGGCAATGCAAAAACGCGTGGTGTTGGTGACGGGAGGCATGGGCGGTCTTGGCGAATCCATTTGCGTCAAGCTGGCCGATCTGGGTTATACCGTGGTGACCACCTATTCTCCCAGCAACAAGACGGCGAGTACCTGGCTGGATGGCATGCGCGAGCGTGGCTACACGTTCCACGCCTACCCGGTGGACGTGGGCGATCCGGACGATTGTGCGCGCATGGCGACGAGGGTGGTGGCAGAGGTGGGGCAGGTGGATGTACTGGTCAACAACGCTGGCATTACGCGCGACATGACCTTCAAAAAAATGACCAGGATCGACTGGGATGCGGTCATCAATACCAATCTGAACAGCGTGTTCAACATGACCAAACCTTTCATGGATGGCATGGTGGATCGCGGCTGGGGGCGCGTCATCAACGTCTCCTCGGTCAATGGCCAAAAGGGCGCCTTCGGTCAGACCAACTATGCCGCAGCCAAAGCCGGAATGCATGGTTTTACCAAATCGCTGGCGCTGGAAGTGGCGCGCAAGGGCGTTACCGTCAACACCATCTCGCCGGGTTACATCGGCACCAAGATGGTGACGGCCATCCCGCAGGAAATTCTTGAAGCCAAGATCCTGCCGCAAATTCCCGTGGGACGACTGGGTAAGCCCGAGGAAGTGGCCGGGCTGATCGTCTATCTGGCCTCTGACGAAGCGGCCTTCATTACCGGGGCCAATATTTCCATCAACGGCGGCCAGCACATGTTTTAGGCAAAAAAAACCCCGCAGGAATCCCTGCGGGGTTGAAGCCTTTATCGAAAGGGAACCTTTGCAATAAAGGAGGAGGAGACGTTTCAGGCAGCCGGTTTCATGGCTGCAGTGGCGGCATCGACAGTGGCCTTGACGCTGGCATCGGCAAAACTGGCCATTTGCTTGGCGGTTTTGGTGACCCCGTCGAAGGCGGCCGTGGTTGCGGCGACCGTGGATTTGACTGCGGCGATGGCGACGTCAGCACCGGCCGGAGCGGCTTTGACCGCTTTGTCGATGTTGCTGGCAATGGACTGGTTCCAGTCGGCGGCTTGTCCTTCGAGCAGCGCAGAAACCTGGGCCTGTGCATGGGCGGCCACGTCGTACAGGCTGCGGGAGTAGGCGGTAGCCTTCTCCACTCCCTTGTCGGTCAGCTTGGCGCGCAGATCCAGCAGTTGTTGCGGATCGCGGGCTTCGGTGAGCGCGCGCAGGGTTTCGCTGACTTCGGCGAAGGAGTCCTTGCCGGCTTCCAGTTGCAGGCCCACAAAGCGTTCTGCGGTGTCCAGGGCAATCTTGGTCAGTTGCAGTGCCGCATTGACCGCGGATTTGTTAAACTCGGTGACTTGTTCGGGCGTGTTGTACATTTGGCGCACTCCTTACAAAGGGTCGAAACTCATGGGTTGATCTTTCCCGACGCTATGCATGCTGCGTCGCAACAATTCCCACGATACAGATCCCTGATGGCCTTGTCAATCTTTTTTTGTGCGATGCAATAAAAATAATAATGCGCTGCAATAACAAATATAAGCTATTGTTTTGTTAGAATTATATGTTAAATTACCAGTCTTTCAATGGTGCAAATTATAGCCTGATTGTTGTGTGTCGCACAAATTTTTGAGGTTTTTGCCATGTCAAATCCGGTCCGATTGATCAAAAAATACCCCAACCGCCGTCTCTACGACACGGAAACCAGCAGCTACATCACCCTGTCCGAGATCAAACAGCTGGTGCTGGAACATGCAGAGTTTCAGGTGGTGGATGCCAAAACCAATCAGGATTTGACCCGCAGCATCCTGATGCAAATCATCCTCGACGAGGAATCCGGGGTGGCGCCGCTGTTCACCAGCGACATGTTGTCCCAGATGATTCGCTCCTACGGCAACGCCATGCAGGGCTTCATGGGCAATTACCTTGAAAAGGGCATGCAGAGTTTTGTGGACATCCAGAAGAAGCTGCAGGATCAGGGTGCTGCCGTAGCCGGTGGCGAGGCCCCCGCGGTCAATACCGATGTCTGGAAGCAGTTTCTCAATGCGCAGGGCCCCGCCTTGCAGGGGCTGATGGGCAACTACCTGGAACAGAGCACCCAATTGTTCATGGAAATGCAAAATCAGATGCAAAAGCAGGCCCGCACCATGTTCGGCGGATTCCAGTTTCCCTATGGTGCATCGGTCGCGACACCAGAACCAGAGCCCGAACCTGAAACCGGGTCCCAGACCCCACCGCCCAAATCGGGCGACCCCCAGGCCTGACGCGTGAATGACACTTCAACAATGCCCCGGCATGCGGTAGGCCGGGTGGGCTTCGTCTCCCTGGGCTGTCCCAAGGCCCTGGTGGATTCCGAACAGATCCTCACCCAATTGCGTGCCGAAGGCTACGACATCTCGCCTTCCTATGAGGGGGCCGATCTGGTGGTGGTCAACACCTGCGGATTCATCGACGCGGCCATCGAAGAGTCGCTCGACGCCATCGGCGAGGCCTTGAACCAGAACGGCAACGTCATTGTGACGGGTTGCCTTGGCGCCAACGCCGACCGGGTGCGTGATGCCCATCCGAGGGTGCTGGCCGTGACTGGTCCGCACGACAAGCAGGCGGTCATGCAGGCCGTACACCAGCATCTGCCGCCGCCCCATGACCCCTTCACCAGCCTCATTCCGCCCCAGGGCATCAAGCTCACGCCACGGCACTACGCTTATCTCAAGATTTCAGAGGGCTGCAATCACCGTTGCACCTTTTGCATCATTCCCTCGCTGCGCGGCGATCTTGTCAGCCGACCCATTGGCGAAGTGATGCAGGAAGCCGAGAATCTGGTCAAGGCAGGCACCCGGGAGTTGTTGGTGATCTCCCAGGACACCAGTGCCTACGGGGTGGACATCAAGTACCGCACCGGGTTCTGGGGCGGGCGACCGCTCAGGACGCGCATGACGGATCTTGCCTCCGCGCTGGGTGACCTCGGGGTCTGGGTGCGGCTGCATTACGTCTATCCCTATCCGCACGTGGACGAGGTCCTGCCGCTGATGGCACAGGGGCGCGTGCTGCCTTACCTGGACGTGCCGTTCCAGCACGCCAGCCCGCGCATCCTGAGGGCGATGAAGCGCCCCGGCAACGTGGACAGGACCCTGGAACGCGTGCAGGCCTGGCGCCGCATATGCCCCGAGCTGACCTTGCGCAGCACGTTCATTGTGGGATTTCCGGGCGAGACTGAAGCAGACTTCCAGATGCTTCTGGATTTTCTGGAACAGGCGCAGATCGACCGTCTGGGGTGCTTTACCTATTCCCCGGTGGATGGTGCCGCGGCCAATGCCCTGCCGGGGGCCATTCCGGAACAGCTGAAGCAGGAGCGCCAGGCGCGCCTGATGGCCCTGCAGGAGCGCATCAGCACGCAGCGCCTGGCACGGCATGTGGGTACGGTACGACAAGTGCTGGTGGACGAGGTCAGTGCGGCCGGAGCCGTGGCCCGGACAGCTTCGGACGCGCCGGAAATCGACGGCGTGGTTAGGGTTGCACCCGATGCGCGCCTCGTGGTGGGCGAGTTTGCACAGGTGCGCATCGAGCGCTCGGATGCGCACGATTTGTATGGAAGGTTGGCCTAGATTGGGAGATCACGAAAATGAGTAGAGAAGTCGTCGTATTGAGCGCCGTGCGCTCAGCCATCGGAACCTTTGGGGGTTCCTTGTCCGGCTTTGAACCGGGCGTGTTGGGCGGGCTGGTCATCAAGGAAGCCATCGCCCGTGCCGGCGTCGCGCCGGAACAGGTCACCTACGCCACGGTGGGCAACACCATCCCCACGGACGTGCGCTTTCCCTACCAGGCGCGGGTGGCCTGCATCGAAGGCGGCATGTCCATGGACTCCACCGTGATGGCGGTCAACCGGTTATGTGCCTCCGGGCTTCAGGGCATCGTATCCACGGCCCAGAACATCCTGTTGGGCGATGCCGATGTCGGGCTGGGTGGCGGGATCGAAGTCATGTCCCAGGGCGGCTATCTTTCCAATGCCATGCGCACGGGTGCGCGCATGGGCGACTCCAGGATGGTTGACATGATGGTGGCCACCCTCACGGATCCTTTCGGTGCGGGCCACATGGGCATCACCGCAGAAAACCTGGCGGTCAAATGGAACATCACGCGCGAAGAACAGGATGCCTTTGCGCTGGAATCGCAACGGCGTGCAGCGCACGCCATCGCCGAGGGCCGTTTCAAATCGCAGATCGTGCCCATCACCATCAAGTCGCGCAAGGGCGAGGTGGTGTTCGACACCGATGAGCATCCGCGCGCCACCACCATGGAAAAACTGGCCGCCATGAAGCCTGCCTTCAAAAAGGACGGTACCGTGACGGCAGGCAACGCCTCCGGCATCAATGACGGGGCAGCCTTTTTCGTGATGGCCGAGGCTGGCGTGGCTGCCAGGGGTGGGCATCAGCCCATGGCCCGCCTGGTGTCCTATGCAGTGGCGGGCGTGCCGAGCCACGTCATGGGGGAAGGCCCGATTCCGGCCACCCAGGGGGCCCTGAAAAAGGCCGGCTTGAAGCTCGACCAAATGGATGTCATCGAATCCAACGAGGCGTTCGCGGCACAGGCCATCGCCGTGTCGCGCGGCCTGGGCTTCGATCCGCAAAAAACCAATCCCAACGGCGGCGCCATTGCGCTGGGGCATCCGGTGGGCTGTTCGGGCGCCTTCATAGCCACCAAAGCCCTCTACGAGTTGCAGCGCGTCGGCGGTAAGTATGCGCTGGTGACCATGTGCATCGGTGGCGGGCAGGGCATTGCGGCGGTGTTTGAGCGCTTGTGAACATGAAACCGGGGGGGGGCGAAGGGGGACAGACCCCTCTGGGGTCTGTCCCCCAATCCTCCCCCTTTGTCATCATCCCCGGTCTCTTTCCTGAAATCCCGGACGCCTTGATTCCGCGCCTGCCCCATCTGGAGCGGGCGTTGGCGCAAGGCCATCTCGTTGTGGCGCACCAGGGCCAGATGCTGGAAGGCTGGCCGGATGCGGCTGGGAACATTTCGCTCGCCACGCGCATGGCGCGTGAAGCGGGCCTGCTTGAAGAAGCCGCGCACTGGCTTTGTGCCGACCCCATTCATCTGCAGGTGGAAGGTGACGCGCTGTTGTTGCTGGAGCGTTACAGCTTTTCGGTGCGCGAGGAGGAATCCGTCGCCCTGGTGGAGACGCTCAACCAGCATTTTGCTGAGGAAGGCCTCAAGTTTTTTGCGCTATCCCCTGATGTTTGGCTGGTGGGCCTCGACGAGCCTCCGCGTATCAGTACCACCCACCCGCTGGCCCGGGTGGGGCGCAACATCGACGGATATCTGCCGCGCGGCGAAGACGAGCGCCGCTGGCGTGCGCGATTCAACGAAGTACAGATGCTGTTGCACCAGCATCCCGTCAACCTGAAGCGCGAAGCGCGGCGCGAACGCATCATCAGCGGTGTATGGTTTTGGGATACGCCCGCCTCGATCCATGGCGCAAGGGTCATCGACACCCTGCGCGGCCCGTCGGCTTACGGTGATGCCGAAGCCTGGCGTGCTGCGGCTCTGCAACTGGATCGCGACGTGATCGGTCCCATGCTGGAAGCATTGCGACGCGGCGATCACCGCGCGCTCACCCTGGTGGCCGTGGAAGGCCGCTGTGCCGCCACCCTGGCCCTTTCGCGTTGGCAACTGTGGCGCTTCTGGCGTCGTCCGCGGCCGCTTGCGCAGACCCCTGGCATTCCCGGGCTGGGGCATGCCTGAATGACGCGATCCCAGTGGGTCGCGCGCCGGGTGGACGAAGCGACGGCAGCGGCGTTGCAGCAGCGGGGCGCCCCCCCGCTGCTGGCTCGGGCACTGGCGGCGCGTGGCGCACAGGTGGAAGATCTGCAGGAACCCGACCTGCAGGCCTTGCTGCCCTTTGATACGCTAAAGGGCGTGGCGCAGGCGGCCACCTTGCTGGCAGAGGCCCTCTCCAGCCGGAAGAAAATCGTCATCATCGCCGATTACGATGCCGATGGTGCCACCGCCTGCGCCGTCGGGCTGCGCGCCTTGCGCGCCATGGGGGCGGAGGTGGACTATCTCGTTCCCAACCGAATCACCATGGGATACGGGCTTACCCCGGAAGTGGTGCAGCTCGCGCTTGCCAAACAACCCGACCTGCTGGTGACCGTGGACAACGGCATTGCCAGCGTGGCGGGAGTTGCCGCCGCCAACGCGTTGGGTATTCCTGTCATCGTTACTGACCACCACTTGCCGGGTGAGGTGTTGCCGGACGCCGCCGCCATCGTCAATCCCAGCCAGCCCGGTTGCGCCTTTCCCAGCAAGGCCCTGGCGGGAGTGGGCGTCATGTTCTACACGATGCTGGCCCTGCGCGCCGAATTGCGTCGGCGTGGCGCCTGGCAGGCGCGCCCCGAACCCAACCTGGGGGCGCTGCTGGACCTTGTGGCGCTGGGCACGGTGGCCGACGTGGTGCGCCTGGATCGCAACAATCGCTTGCTGGTCAGTGCGGGTTTGCGGCGCCTGCGCTCGGGTCGGGCATCGGCCGGACTTCTTGCGCTCTACCGCGTTGCCGGACGCGATCCGGTGCGCGCCGTGAGCGCCGACCTGGGCTTTGTCCTGGGGCCGCGCCTGAATGCTGCCGGGCGCATGGAAGACATGACGCACGGGATTGAATGCCTCGCCTGTGATGACCCTGAGGCGGCCCTGCGCTATGCGCAAAAGCTCGATGCCTTCAACCGGGAGCGGCGGGAGGTGGAGGGGGTCATGCAGGAGGGCGCGCTGGCGCGCATGGACGCGCTGGAGGCGGGTCAGCGTTACACCCTTTGCCTGTACGACCCCGAATGGCACCCTGGCGTCATCGGCATCCTGGCCTCTCGCATCAAGGACCGCTTTCATCGGCCCGTCATCACGTTTGCACCGGGCACCGCTGCCGATGAAATTCGGGGTTCCGGACGCAGCATCACGGGCTTTCACCTGCGCGATGCGCTGGACCAGGTGACGAAGCAGCATCCCGACCTGATCCTGCGCTTTGGCGGGCATGCCGCGGCGGCGGGCCTGACCCTGCAAGCCTGCGACCTGGCCCGTTTTGAAGCCGCCTTCGAGGCTGTGGCGCGTCAGTGGCTGACCCCGGGCGACCTTGCCCTGCAGGTTGACTACGATGGCGACGTCCAGCCCGCCGATCTCACACTGGCCATGGCCGAGGCGCTGCGCGCCCAGGTGTGGGGCCAGGGTTTTCCTGAGCCGCTCTTTGGTGGGCGCTTTGCCGTGATCCAGCAGCGGGTGGTGGGCGAGCGCCACCTCAAGCTCAAGCTGCGGCAAGAGGATCGCGCCTTCGATGCCATCCTGTTTGGACATGCAACGCCGCTGCCCGACGAGATCGAGGCGCTGTTCCAGCTTTCCGTAAACGAATGGAACGGCAACCGCCAGTTGCAGCTGGAACTGCGGCATTGGAGTGTATAATGGTCGGCTTTCTCAATTGCGATCATTGCCCCCATGGAAGCCGAACAACTCAACGCCATCGAAAACCTGCTCCAGGATCTGGATGTTCGCATCCAGGCACTGCGGAGGTATCTTTGACTTCGATGCCAAGGTCACCCGTCTAGAAGAAGTCGTCAAGCTGGCAGAAGACCCTGCCATTTGGCAGGACAGCAAGAGAAGCCAGGAACTCGGACGCGAACGCAAGTCCCTCGAGGAAACCATCGAGGAGATGGGCGCCGCCACACGCGGCCTGAAGGATGCGCAGGAGCTGTTTGAACTGGCGCTTGCCGAACAGGACGACGATTCGCTGGAGGCCGTGGGGGAAGACCTCAAGGGCACTGAAAAGCGCGTGGCGGCCATGGAATTTCGCCGCATGTTTTCCAATCCCATGGACCCCGCCAACTGTTTTATCGACATCCAGTCGGGTTCGGGCGGTACCGAGGCCCAGGACTGGGCTTCCATGCTGCTGCGCATGTACGTGCGCTATTGCGAACGCAAATCCTTCGGGGTGGAAATCCTGGAAGAGTCTCCCGGCGAAGTGGCTGGCATCAAGAGCGCCTCCCTCAAAGTCACAGGTTCCTATGCGTACGGTTACCTGCGCACCGAGACCGGCGTGCATCGACTGGTGCGCAAATCGCCCTTCGATTCGGGCAACCGTCGCCACACGTCCTTTGCTTCCGTGTTCATCTATCCCGAAGTGGACGAATCCATCGAAGTGGAAATCAATCCGGCTGACCTGCGCATCGACACGTTCCGCGCTTCCGGTGCGGGTGGCCAGCACATCAACAAGACCGATTCGGCGGTACGCCTGACCCATGCGCCTTCGGGGATCGTGGTGCAATGCCAGAGCGACCGCTCGCAGCACCGCAACCGGGCCGAAGCCATGGCCATGCTGAAGTCGCGCCTGTACGAGGCTGAGCTGCGCAAGCGCAATGCCGAGAAGCAGGCCATGGAAGACAGCAAGAGCGACATCGGCTGGGGCCACCAGATCCGCTCTTACGTGCTGGACCAGTCCCGCATCAAGGACCTGCGTACCAACGTGGAAATCGGCAACACCCAGGCGGTGCTGGATGGCGACCTTGACACCTTCATTGAAGCCAGCCTGAAACAAGGCGTATAACCCACAGCGAGCAAGCAGAGGTTGAACATGTCCGACGACAGCAATCAAATCATCGAAGAACGCCGCGCCAAATTGCAGGCCATTCGCGCGGCGGGCGTGGCGTTTCCCAATGACTTTGAACGCAGTCACGAAGCGGGCCCCCTGCATGCCGGATTTGATGAAGCAAGCGAGGCCGAACTGGAAGCCGAGCCGGTAACCGTGTCGGTGGCCGGGCGCATGATGTTGAAACGCGTGATGGGCAAGGCGAGCTTTGCCACCGTGCAGGACGGCACCGGGCGCATCCAGTTGTACGTGCAGCGCGAAGCCATCGGCGAGGAAACCTACGGCGCCTTCAAGCATTGGGACCTGGGCGACATCCTGGGGGCCAGCGGGCTGCTGTTCAAAACCAAAACCGGCGAGCTTTCCATCAAGGTGACTTCGCTGCGCCTGCTGGCCAAGGCCCTGCGCCCCCTGCCGGAAAAGTTTCACGGTCTTGCCGACCAGGAGCAGAAATATCGCCAGCGTTACCTCGACCTCATCACCAGCGAGGAATCGCGCAAGGTGTTCGTGGCGCGCAGCCGCATCGTGCAGAAGGTGCGCGAGTTTCTGGTGGCGCGCGGCTACCTGGAGGTAGAAACACCCATGATGCATCCCATCCCGGGCGGGGCTGCGGCGAAGCCCTTCGTGACGCACCACAACGCCCTGGACATGGAACTTTTCCTGCGCATCGCCCCCGAGCTCTACCTCAAGCGCCTGGTGGTGGGCGGCATGGAGCGGGTGTTCGAGATCAACCGCAATTTCCGCAACGAGGGCATTTCCACGCGGCACAACCCTGAATTCACCATGATCGAATTCTACGAGGCCTACCGCGATTACCGTTACCTGATGCAGCTGACCGAAGACATGTTCCGCTTCGTCGCGCAGTCGGTGTTGGGCACCACCTGCATTTCCTACGGCGGGGGCTCCATCGATTTTGCCCGGCCCTTCGCCCGCCTCACCATCACGGAGGCCATCCGCAAGTACCATCCGGAATACACCGAAGCGCAGTTGGCCGATCAAGCTTACCTGGTGCAGGAAATCACGCGCCTGGGCGGCAAGATCCGCCCCAACGAAGGGCTGGGCGGGTTGCAATTGCTGCTGTTTGAAGCAACCACCGAAACCCTGCTGTTCGAGCCCACCTTCATCATCGACTATCCCGCCGAGGTGTCGCCGCTGGCGCGTCGCAGTGATGCGCGGCCCGAAGTGACGGAGCGCTTTGAGCTCTTCATCACGGGGCGTGAAATTGCCAATGGCTTTTCCGAGTTGAACGATGCCGAGGACCAGGCGGATCGCTTTCGCGAACAGGTGCGCCAGAAGGAAGCGGGTGACCAGGAAGCCATGCATTACGATGCCGATTACATCCGCGCCCTGGAGCATGGCCTGCCGCCCACGGCGGGAGAAGGCATTGGCATCGATCGCCTCGTGATGTTGCTGACCGACAGTCCCAGCATCCGCGACGTGATCCTGTTTCCGCAGTTGCGCCGCGAATAAGAGCCCAGGGGAGCGCCGCTTCGTGTCCCGTTTTGAAGTTACCGTTGGCCTGCGCTATACCCGCGCCAAGCGGCGCAACCATTTCATTTCCTTCATCTCGCTCATTTCCATGGCGGGCATCGGGCTGGGCGTTGCAGCGCTCATCATCGTCCTGTCCGTGATGAACGGATTCCAGAAGGAAATGCGCGAGCGGATTCTGGGGGTCGCCTCCCATGTGCAGGTCTTCGGGGTGGAGCAGTCGCTTGCCAACTGGCCCGCCGTGGTGGCGGAAACCTCCAGAAATCCGGAAGTCACCGGTGCCGCACCCTACGTGATGGGGCAGGGCATGCTGTCCTTCGACGACCACGTGCAGGGCGCACTGATTCGCGGCATCCTGCCCGACGAAGAGCGGAAGGTGGCGGACATCGGTGCGCACATGAAGGCCGGGCACCTGGAGGACCTCAAGGCCGGCGAGTTTGGCATCGTGCTGGGCGCCGACCTGGCGCGCGCCCTCAATGCCTCCCTGGGCGATCGCGTGGTGGTGATCACGCCCCAGGGACAGGTCACCCCTGCGGGCATGTTGCCCCGCCTCAAGCAGTTCAAGGTGGTGGGCATTTTTCAGGTGGGCATGTACGAATACGACAGCGGGCTCGCCCTGATCCACATGAACGATGCCCAGGTGCTGTTCCGCCTGGGCGACCGGGTCACCGGCGTGCGCCTCAAGATCAGGGACCTGATGGATGCCCCGGCGGTGGCCCACCAGCTGGGTTCGTCCTTGAGTTTTGAAGCCTGGGTCAGCGACTGGACCCGCGAGCATGCCAACCTGTTTCGCGCCGTGGCCATCGAAAAAAACGTGATGTTCATCATCCTGCTCCTGATCGTGGCGGTGGCGGCCTTCAACATCGTCTCCACCCTCGTCATGGCGGTGACGGACAAGGAAGCCGACATTGCCATCCTGCGCACCCTGGGCGCCTCGCCTGGCAGCATCATGCAGATCTTCGTGATCCAGGGCGCGCTCATCGGCCTCATCGGGACTGCCACGGGCGTAGCACTGGGCGTGGTGACGGCCCTCAACATCCATGTGATCGTGCCCTTCATCGAAAAAATGTTCGGCATCCACTTTCTGGCGCCGCAGGTGTACTTCATTTCCGAACTGCCTTCCCAGCTGCAATGGGGCGACGTGACCGCCATCGGGCTCACCTCGCTGGTGCTGACCTTGCTCGCCACGCTCTACCCCAGTTATCGCGCGTCGCGCATCCAACCTGCCGAGGCCTTGCGCTATGAGTGACGCGTTCATTCTGCAGTGCCAGGGGCTGGCCAAATCCTTCCAGCAGGGCGATCGCAGCGTGCCGGTCCTGTTGGCCGTGGACCTTGCCGTGCGCCCGGGCGAGCATGTGGCCATCGTGGGGGCTTCGGGCAGCGGCAAGAGCACGCTGTTGCACCTCCTGGGGGGGCTTGATCGCCCCAGCGCCGGACAGGTGCTGCTGCAGGGCGAGGACCTGGCGCGCCTGCCCGAGCAGCGGGTGGGCCAGTTGCGCAACCGCAAGCTGGGGTTTGTGTATCAGTTCCACCACCTCCTGCAGGAATTTTCCGCGCTGGAGAACGTGGCCATGCCGCTTTGGATTGGCCGCCAGAGTGCCGCCGCCGCCGAAGCGCCGGCCCGGGCGTTGCTGGAAGCGGTGGGTTTGGGCCATCGTCTGCACCACCGACCCGCCGAACTCTCCGGCGGCGAGCGCCAGCGCGCTGCCGTGGCCCGGGCCCTGGTGGCCCGTCCGGCCCTGCTGCTGGCGGATGAACCCACCGGCAACCTGGATCGCCATACGGCCATCCAGGTTTTCGAATTGATGGTGCGTCTCAATCGCGAGGCCGGCGCGGGCCTCGTGATGGTGACCCACGACCTCGACCTCGCCGCGCGTGCGGATACCCGCTATCGCCTGGTGGACGGGGTGTTGCAAACTTACTGAAGCCACGCTGTTTTTCTGCACGCGGTTGAGCCCCTCGCTGGGGCATCCTGCAGCGCGTGCGCATGTTCCTTTCCGGCTTTGTGGCCGGTGTCCTGCTCCTCCAGTGCAGCCCCATGCTCCTTCCCTGGGGCCCGCTCCTGGCCTCGACCCTGGCGCTTCAGGGGGGGCTGTGGTGGGCGCTGAAACGACGCCCCTGGCCTGTCGCGCAGCACCTTGCCCTGGTGCTGCTCGGTGCCCTCCTTCTGGGGTATGCGTATGCCAGTCTGCGCGCCCAGTGGCGCCTGTCCGACACGCTGCCCCGCGCCTGGGAAGGGCGGGATGTCATCCTGGAAGGGCGCATCGCCGAGTTGCCGGAGGCCGTGCCCAACGGCGTGCGCTTCACCTTCACAGTCACGGGGCACCAGCCCGCAGACGCCATGGTGCCACGGCGCCTGTCGCTCGCCTGGTTTTTGGGGACAGATTTGGGGACAGACCCCGTATTGGGGTCTGTCCCCAAATCCACCACCCCCAAATCCGCCTCCATCCCCAGCCTGCATCCCGGTGAGCGCTGGCAACTGCGGGTGCGTCTGAAGCGTCCCCACGGCATGATCAATCCTGGTGGTTTCGACATGGAGGCCTGGTCACTGACGCAGGGCATCCGGGCCAGTGGCGCGGTGCGGACGGACGAGGGCAACCGGCGCCTGCCCGCGGCACCTGCCCCGTGGTGGCAAGTGCCTGGCCTCTTCATCGAATCGGTGCGCGACGAGGTGCGCAGCCGCATGCAATCCGTGCTGGGGGAGCGACGCTGGCGTGGCGTGATGGTGGCCCTGGTGGTGGGAGACCAGTCGCTGATTTCCCAAGACGATTGGCAACTGTTCTGGAAAACCGGAGTGGGGCACCTCATCAGCATCTCCGGATTGCACATCACCCTGCTGGCGGGCCTCGTGGCGAAACTGGCGGGATGGCTCTGGCCCTCGGTGCGGGTGCGCTGGCTGGCAGGGCTCCTGGGAGCGTTTGCATACGCCCTGCTGGCCGGGTTTTCGGTGCCCACGCAACGCACGCTCTACATGATCGGCGTGGTCACCCTGTCGCGCTTTCGCGATGTGCCGCTTGCTGCTTCGCCGGTGTTGCTGCTGGCGCTCGCCACGGCCGTGGCGGTGGACCCCTGGGCGCCGCTTGCCGTGGGCTTCTGGTTGTCCTTCGGCGCGGTTGGGGCACTGATGTATGCCGGGGCGCACAGCGTGGGCCGGGTGGGGGCGCTCAAGGCGGCCATCCACACCCAGTGGTCGGCCACCTGGGCGCTGGTGCCGCTCCTGCTGCTGCTGTTTGGCCAGGTATCGCTGCTCTCCCCGCTCGCCAATGCCTTTGCCATTCCCGTCGTCAGTCTGGGCGTGGTGCCGCTTGCGCTGTTGGGGGCGATTCCGGGCCTGGGCTGGAGCCTTGTGGCAGCGCATCAACTGTTTGCCGCCTGTGCCTCTGCCCTGCAACAGATGGCCCAATGGCCCGTGACCGTGTGGAGCGCACCCACGCCGACACCGGTGGCGTTTCTGGGAGGCCTGGTGGGGCTGCTGTTTTTGCTGGCCCCGCGCGGGATGCCGGGGCGCCGGGTGGGGTCTGTCCCCTTGCTGGTGTTGCTGTTGATGCCTGCTCCACGGCCCGAATGGGGCGGGGTGTGGATGGATGTGCTGGATATGGGTCAGGGGCTTGCGGTGGTGGTGCGCACCCGCAACCATGCCCTGGTGTACGACACCGGCCCGCGCTACAGTGCGGACAACGATGGGGGCTCGCGCATCTTGCTTCCGGCCCTGCGCGCCCTGGGGGTGGACCGTCTGGATGGGCTTGTCGTCAGCCACCGCGATACCGATCATAGCGGCGGCGCCCTGTCGTTGCGGCAGGGCATGGCCATTGGCTGGCTGCTGTCCTCGCTGGAACCCGCGCATCCCCTGGTGGCCCGGATTCCGCAATCGATGCCCTGTTATGCCGGACAGGCCTGGGTCTGGGACGGGGTGCGCTTTGACATCCTGCACCCGTTGCTGGAACAGGTGTGGGACGAGCGGCGCAAGACCAACGATCGGGGTTGCGTGCTGCGCGTAAGCGCCGAAGGACAGCGCCTGCTGTTGCCGGCAGACATCGAGGCCCTGAGCGAGACGGAATTGCTGGAACGCAGCCCGCAAGCCCTGGCGGCCGAGGTGCTGATTGCCCCGCACCATGGCAGCAAAACCTCTTCCACGCCGCAGTTTCTGGACGCGGTGTCACCGCAATGGGCGATTTTTACGGTGGGCTACCGCAACCACTTCGGCCACCCCAAACCCGAAGTGGTGGCGCGCTACCAGGAGCGCAATATCCGCCTGCTGCGTACGGACGAGGCGGGCGCCATTGCGCTGTCCGTGGAAAAAAACGCCCTCACGGTGACGGGTGCGCGCGCCCGCTTTCCCCATTACTGGGAGGATGCGCCCAACGCACAGCCGTAAATCCAGCGCCTCCTGTCCTTCGGCTATACTGACCACATCAGTGCAAGGATCATTCATGGTTTCACGCTCACACGCTTTGGAGGCCCCCGACGCAGACCATGGGCTGGCCGGGCTGGGTCTCAACGAACGCTATCTGCAGCCCGACGCCGTCCTGATCGAGCGCGCCTTTTTCCAGGTCACCGAACAGGAACGCACCCAGGATGGGGACGCCGAGTCCCTGCAATGCGCCCTCACCACGGCGCGCCTGTTGAGCGATCTGGAGGCGCATCCGGCCTGCATCGTGGTGGCGCTCCTGCGCGCCCTGCCCTGGGAACAACTGGAACGCCTGGACCTTGCCCACACTTTTGACCCGGACGTGGCGGCCCTGGCGGCGGACCTGCATCGCATCGACACCACCCTTGCCGGCATTTTTCGTTCGCGTGACCGTCTGGCCAATGATGCCCAGCGCCTGGAGGGGGTGCGCAAGCTCCTGCTGGCCATGGCCCAGGACATCCGGGTGGTGATCGTGGCGCTGGCCGAACGGGTATGGCTGATGCGCACCCTCCAGCAACGCGATCCCGCCGAGCAGCTGGCCGTGGCCCATCAGACCATGGACCTCTATGCACCGCTCGCCAACCGGTTGGGCGTATGGCAGCTCAAATGGGAACTCGAGGACCTGTCGTTTCGCATCATCGAACCCGACACCTACAAGGCCATCGCGAAGCGTCTGGATGAGCGCCTGGTGGACCGCGAGCGCTACATCGCAACGCTGATCCAGACCCTCGAGCAGCAGCTTGCGGGGGCAGGCATCGCCGGTACCGTGCAAGGCCGCCCAAAGCACATCTACAGCATCGTCAAGAAGATGCGCAGCAAGAGCCTGGGTTTCGAGGGGCTCTATGACGTGCGGGCCGTGCGCGTGATCGTGGCAGAGATCCGCGATTGCTATGCCGTGCTCGGCATCGTCCATCACCTCTGGACCCCCATCTCGGGAGAGTTTGACGACTACATCGCACGCCCCAAGGGCAACCATTACCGATCCCTCCATACGGCGGTCAGCGGGCCGGAGGGCAAGGCGGTGGAGATCCAGATCCGCACCCAGGAAATGCACCGCGATTCGGAACTCGGCATCGCCTCGCACTGGCGCTACAAGGAGGGGGGGTCCCGCGCCGACCGACGCTTTGACGAGCGGGTGGCCTGGCTGCGCCAGATGCTGGAATGGCAGAAGGAAGTGTCCCATGTCACCACACCCGGCACGGCCCCTGCGCCCGTGGACGAGGCCATCTACGTGTTCACGCCGCAGGGGCGGGTAATCGACCTGCCGCGCGGGGCCACGCCGGTGGATTTTGCCTACCACGTGCATAGCGACCTCGGCCACCGTTGTCGCGGTGCCAAGGTGGACGGCGCCATCGTCCCGCTCAATCAGCCGCTGCAAAATTCGCAGCGGGTGGAAATCATCACCGTGCGCCAGGGTGGCCCCAGTCGCGACTGGCTCAATCCCGAGTACGGCTATCTCAAAAGCACGCGTGCCCAGGCCAAGGTGCGGCAATGGTTCAAGCAGCAGCACCTGGAAGAGGACGTCGCCCAGGGGAGGGTCATCCTGGAAAAAACCCTGGCGCGCCTCGGCAAGGGCCACCCCAACGTGGAGCGCCTGGCCGCCCAGTCGGGTTATCCCAGGGTGGAAGACTTCTGGGTGGGCCTTGCGCGCGGCGACATATCCCAGCGCCAGATTGAATTGCTGCTCGAGCCCCCGGTGCCGCCCACCGAAGGGGAGGTCACGCCCACCCTGCGCCGCGCCGCAGAAACCGGAAGCGAAGGGGTGCTGGTGCTGGGAGTGACCAACATTGCCACGTTCATGGCCAAATGCTGCAAGCCGGTGCCGCCGGAGCCCATCGTCGGGTTCGTCACGCGCGGTCGCGGGGTCAGCATCCACCGCGCCAATTGTCGCAGCCTCGCGGCGCTCACCACCAACCAGTGGCAGCGCATGATTCCGGCATCCTGGGGCAAGACGGCCCATGGCGTGTTCAGCGTGGATATTGCCGTGGACGCGGTGGACCGCCAGGGGTTGCTGCGCGACATTTCTGAAACCTTCACCCGCGAGCGCATCAACGTCACGGCCGTCAACACCCAGTCCCGCGGCGACCGCGCGCGCATGCGCTTTACCGTGCAGATCGATTCGCTCGACCAGATGGCGCGCGCCCTGAAGGCGCTGCAGTCGGTGGCGGGGGTCGAGGCCGCCTACCGCCAGTAGCGATTCAGACGCCCAGGTGCTGCTGCAGCCAGCGCGACAGGGCCTCCACTTCCTCCATGCACAGCGAGTGCGCCATCGGGTAGACATGCCAGGCCACGGGGTAGCCCCGGGCTTCCAGCGCAACCCGCGAGGCTTCGGCCATGCGCAGCGGGATGACGTTGTCCTGCTGACCATGGGCCATGAAGATGGGCACGCTGCGGTTGGCTTCGCTGCCGGCCTCTGCCAGCTGTTCGGACATGGGCAGGTAGGTGGACAGGGCCAGGATGCCGCCCAGGCGTTGCGGATAGCGCGTTCCGGCGGTCAGCACCACGGCCCCCCCTTGCGAAAATCCTGCCAGGACGATGCGTCTTGCCGGAATGCCGCGCGCGATTTCGCGGGCGATGAGATCGTTGACGGCATCCACGGATTTGAGCACGCCGGCGTCATCCGTGCGCCGCTCCAGGCCATCGTAGGAGACGTCGTACCAGGCGCGCATCACCATGCCGTTGTTGACCGTGACGGGCTGCTCCGGCGCATGGGGGAAGATGAATCGCACGGGCAGCGCATCGGGCAGTTGCAGCTCTTTCACCACCGGGATGAAATCGTGGCCGTCGGCGCCCAGGCCGTGCAGCCAGATGACGCTGGCCGTGGGATTATGGTTGGTGACGAGTTCCAGGGCGGGCAAAAGGGGCATGGTGGATTCCTTCAGGCGCGCGGCGGGCGCACGGCAGACTTGGGGCGAAACGCCTTGATGCGTTCCGGCAGGGTTTCGATGTAAGGTCCCCCGATCAAATCCACGCAGTAGGGCACGGCGGCAAAGATGCCGTCCAGCGTTTCGCGGATGGCTTTGGGTTGCCCTGGCAGGTTGATGATGAGGGATTGCTTGCGGGTCACGGCCTCCTGTCGCGACAGGATGGCCGTGGGGGTGTATTTGAGGTTGTTGAAGCGCATCTGCTCGCCAAAGCCGGGCAGCACCCGTTCGGCAACGGCAAGCGTCGCCTCCGGCGTCACGTCGCGCGGCGCAGGGCCCGTGCCGCCGGTGGTGAGGATCAGGCTGCAACCCGCCTCATCCGCCATCTGGCACAAGTGCGCCTCGATCTCGTGCTGCTCGTCGGGGATCAGGCGGGCGTCGATGTCCACGGGATTGAGGATGACCTCGGCAATCCATGCCTTGAGGGCCGGCAGGCCGGCGTCTTCATAAATGCCCTTGGAGGCGCGGTCGCTGATGGACAGCAGGCCGATTTTTACGGGGTCGAGGGCGTCAGTCATGGTCGGCGGGCGGCGTGGGTTCGGCGGGCGCGGCTGCCCCCAGGGTGCGGGCGATGGTGCGGAACAGCTCGCGGTACTGCCGCGGCGGTTTCTGGGCGGTGCGCTCGCGCAGGGCCGCCTGCACCATCTGGCGCAGCTGCTGGCGGTCCACGTCGCGATGGGTGGCGGCAAATTCGTCCACGGCGGCGAGGTTCTCCATCATCCGGTCGCGCCAGCGTTCCACAAGGTGGTGCGCGGCCACGGCCGTGCGCGACACGCCGGCCAGCGCGTCCAGGTAAGCCTGCAGCGGGGCGGGGTCCACGTCACGCATCAGCCTGCCAATGAACTGCAGCTGGCGCCGGACGGCGCCGTGCGCCTTGAGCTTCTTGACTTCCAGGAGGGCGCGCTCCAGGGTTTCGGGCAGTTCAAGCGAGCGAATCCGCTCGGGGCTGAGGGCGCTCAACGCGGTACCCAGGTCCTGCAGGGCGTGCATCTCGTTCTTGCGCTGGGTTTTACTCGGGGGTTCCGGGAGTTCTTCGAAGGACACAGCTTTTCCATGGGGCAATCAATATTGCTATGATACCGGATTAAATTGCAGTGGAATCCCAAGTGCCAGACAACAGCCGATTCTCGTACAGCCAGGACCATTTGCGGTCCCTGGTGCAGGATGCCCTCGAGCATGCGCGCCGCAATGGGGCCAGCGCCGCCGAAGCGGACGTGAGCGAAGGGTTTGGACACTCCGTCACGGTGCGCCTGGATGAAGTGGAAACCATCGAATACAACCGCGACAAGGACATTGGCATCACCGTGCTGTTTGGCCACCAACGCGGGCATGCCAGCACTTCCGATTTTTCGCCGGCGGCCCTGCGCGATACCGTGGAAAAGGCCTGCAGCATTGCGCGCTATACCGCATCCGACCCCTTTGCCGGCCTTGCCGATCCCGCCCTCCTGGCGGGCCCCGACCTGCCTGACCTCGATCTCTACCACCCCTGGCCGCTCTCGGTGGATGACGCCATCGACATGGCGCAGCGTTGCGAGCATGCGGCGCTGGATTGCGATGCACGCATCGCCAATTCGGAAGGGGCCACCGTGTACACCCAGGAGTCCCAGTTTGCCTACGGCAACTCCCTGGGGTTCATGGGTGGTTACGCAGGCTCCAGCCATGGTATCAGCTGCTCCGTGATCGCCGGGGCCGAGTCGGAGATGCAGCGCGACTACTGGTACACCACGGCGCGCGATCCGCGCGACCTGCAGTCGGTGGAGGCGGTGGGTCGCGAGGCCGGAATGCGCACCGTGCGACGCCTCAAGGCGCGCAAGCTCAAGACCTGCCACGCGCCGGTACTGTTTGAGGCAACCCTGGCCTCCAGCCTGATCGGGCACTTCGTGGGGGCGGTGAGCGGCGGCTCGCTCTATCGCAAATCCAGCTTTTTGCCCGACAGCCTGGGTCAGCGGGTGTTTGCCCCGACCATCCAGTTGCGCGAAGCGCCGCACCTTCTCAAGGGTCTTGCCAGCAGCGCTTTCGATGACGACGGTGTGGCTACCCGGGCGCGCGATGTGGTGGTGGATGGCGTGGTGCAGGGCTATTTTCTGGGAAGCTACTCGGCCCGCAAGCTGGGCATGGCCTCCACTGGCAATGCTGGCGGCAACCACAACCTGGTGCTCGCCCCCTTCGGCGGCGGCTTTCAGGACCTCTTGCGGCAAATGGATCGCGGGCTTGTGGTCACCGAATTGCTGGGGCATGGGGTCAATGGCGTCACCGGCGATTATTCGCGCGGGGCGGCGGGCTTCTGGGTGGAGCGCGGAGAGATCCAGTTTCCGGTGCATGAAATCACCATTGCCGGCAATCTCAAGGACATGTTTCGCAATATCGTGGCCGTGGGCAATGACGTGGTCATTCGCGGTTCCAAGATCACCGGTTCGATTCTGGTGGAAGACATGACCATCGCCGGGGATTAGGCGGTGGTCGTGCGGAGGGGGAGTGATTCATGAAATGTCCTTTTTGCGGCACGCTCGATTCCCAGGTCATCGACTCGCGCGTTTCCGAGGCGGGTGACAGCATTCGCCGCCGGCGCCGCTGCATGTCCTGCAACAAGCGCTTTACCACCTACGAGACGGCAGACATCCGCATGCCCCAGGTGGTCAAGCAAAACGGCCAGCGCGAAGATTATTCCTCCGAAAAAGTGCGCGTCAGCTTCATGCGCGCCCTGCACAAGCGCCCGGTTTCCGTCGAGCTGGTGGATGCTGCCATCGACCGCATCAAGCAGCATTTGCTGGCGCGTGGCGAGCGCGAAATTCCCTCACTGCGCGTGGGCGAGATGGTGATGGAAGAGCTGCGCCGCCTGGACAAGGTGGCCTATGTGCGTTTTGCTTCCGTTTACCGCAGTTTTCAGGATGTGGATGATTTCAGGGACGTGATCCGTGACCTCTGAGTTTGCGGCCTCCGACCAGCATTTCATGGACCGCGCGCTGGTGCTTGCAACGCGCGGGCTCTATAGCACCATGCCCAACCCGCGCGTGGGTTGCGTGCTGGTGAAGGCAGGCAGGATCGTGGGCGAGGGCTGGCACGAACGCGCCGGCGCCCCGCATGCCGAAGTGCACGCCCTGCGCGACGCGGGTGAGGCGGCGCGGGGTGCTACGGCCTATGTCACCCTGGAGCCTTGCAGCCACACCGGGCGCACCCCGCCCTGCGCCGATGCCCTGGTGAGGGCGGGTGTGGCGCGCGTGGTGGTGGCGTTGCAGGACCCCAATCCGCTGGTGGCGGGGCAGGGGCTTTCGCGCCTGCGGGACGCAGGCATTGCGGTGGAAGTGGGCCTGCGTGAGGCCGAAGCGCGCGATCTCAACATCGGCTTCGTCTCGCGCATGACGCGCGGGCGGCCCTGGATACGCACCAAGATTGCCATGAGCCTCGATGGCCGCACGGCGCTTGCCAACGGGGCAAGCCAGTGGATTACCGGCACCGATGCCCGCGCCGACGCCCATCGGTTACGCGCACGTTCCTGCGCCATGCTGACGGGGCTGGGCACCGTGCGCAAGGATGACCCCGCACTGTCGGTGCGGCTGGTGGAGAGTCCGCGCCAACCCGTCCGCATCGTGGTGGACAACCGGCTGGAGGCGCCGCTCCAGGCCAAAGTGTTTGAAGGGGGCGGCACCGTGCTGTTCACCGTGTGCGAGGACGAGGCGAGGGCAAAACCTTATCGGGATCGCGGCGTGGAGGTGGTGGTGCTGCCGGCAGCGGCCAATGGCCGGCTCGATTTCGTGGCCATGGTCCAGGCCCTGGGCGCGCGCGAATTCAACGAAGTGACGGTCGAGGCGGGCTCCCGGCTCAACGGCCCCCTGCTGGAAGCCGGGGTCTTTGACGAGTTCGTGTTCTATGTGGCGCCCACCCTACTGGGCGAGGGCGCCGCCGGCGTGATGGCGATCCAGCCGCTGACCGACCTGTCGCAGCGTTTTGACCTCGACGTCGTCGGCGTCACTCCCGTGGGCAACGACTGGCGCATCGTGGCCCGGCAAAAACGCATCCATGGACAGGCGGGGTGATTCATGTTTACAGGCATCGTGAGCGCGGTGGGCAGGATCGAGTCGGTGAAGCCGCTCGCCGAAGGCGTGCGTCTCGTCATTGACGCGGGGGCGCTGGATCTTGCGGATGTGGCCCTGGGCGACTCCATTGCCGTCAATGGCGTCTGCCTGACGGTGGTGGCCTGCCACGCGCCGCAGTTCGAGGTGGATGTTTCGGCAGCCACGCTCGAAGTCACCTGCGGCCTTGCCGAGGGTGGGTTCGTCAACCTGGAAAAGGCCCTGCGCCTGTCGGATCGCCTGGGCGGGCACCTCGTCAGTGGCCACGTGGACGGGGTGGGCGCCGTGATGGTCTTCGAGCCCCGCGGCGAGAGCTGGTTTCTGCGTGTCTGCGCCCCCGGTGACCTGCCGCGCTACATTGCGCGCAAGGGCTCCATCACGGTCAACGGGGTCAGCCTGACCGTCAATGCGGTGGAGGGCGACGTGTTCGACGTCAACATCATTCCGCACACGCGAGCCGTCACCACTTTTGCCCAGCTTGGGGCGGGCGACCCGGTCAACCTCGAGGTGGACCTCCTGGCGCGTTACGCGGAACGCGCAAGAGCGTGGGGCGGAGACTGATTTCCTGTAGAATGGCGCTTTGATTTTTGCGCTCTTTAGGTTGCAAACATGGCCACCCCCTCCGCACGCTCGCTCGCCGAAGGCATTTCCTCCACCGAGGCCATCGTTGCCGACCTCAAGGCCGGCAGGATGGTGGTGCTGGTGGACGATGAAGACCGCGAGAACGAAGGCGATCTCGTGTTGGCTGCCGAGCACGTCAATGCCGAAGCCATCAACTTCATGGCCCGTTTTGGGCGCGGGCTGATTTGCCTCACTCTCACCGAAGCCCGCTGCCGTCAGCTTAACCTGCCGCTGATGGTGTCGGACAACCGCTCGCCCCTGACCACCAATTTCACCGTTTCCATCGAAGCGGCCCACGGCGTCACCACGGGCATTTCGGCTGCGGACCGGGCGCGCACCATCGAGGCTGCGGTGGCCCGTTTTGCGCGGCCCGAAGATCTGGTGCAACCGGGCCACATTTTTCCGCTGATGGCGCGCCGCGGCGGCGTGCTGATCCGCGCCGGGCATACCGAGGCCGGTTGCGACCTGGCCCATCTGGCAGGGCTCGAGCCCGCCGCCGTGATTTGCGAAATCCTCAAGGACAACGGTGAGATGGCCCGCCTGCCCGACCTCAAGGTCTTTGCCCAGGAACACGGTTTGAAGCTGGGCACCATCGCCGACCTCATCCACTATCGCAGCCAGAACGAAAGACTCATCGAGCGCGCTGCCACGCGCCAGCTCACCACACCCTTTGGCGAGTTCCAGGTGGTGGCGTATTTCGACGCGGTGGCCAACCGCACCCACCTTGCCTTGGTGTACGGGCAGATCGACCCTGGCCGGGAAACCCTGGTGCGGGTGCACGAGCCTTTCTCGGTGGTGGATATTTTTGACGATGGGGCGGGGCGGCATTCCTTCCGCATCCAGACGGCACTGAAAAAAATCGCTGCCGCAGGCTCCGGCGTACTGGTGCTGTTGCATGGCGCCGAAACGGCGCAGGACCTCATTGCCTGGGCGGATGCCTCGATTGACGAACACCCTCCCGAACGCAAATGGGATCCCCGGCTGTACGGTGTGGGGGCCCAGATCCTGCACGACGTCGGGGTGGGGAAAATGAAAATTTTATCGCGCCTGCGCAAGATACCCAGCATGGCGGGCTTTGGACTGGAGGTTACTGGTTATGTCACACCCGACGAGTAGAAACTGGGATACCGGCATGGCCGATATTTCCAGTGACGGCAAGGGGCTCAGGATTGCCATTGCCCTGGCGCGTTTCAACGAAGCCATCGGTGAACAGCTGTTGGCGGCCACCGGCAAGATGCTGATGGCGCGCGGAGTGGAAGAGGCCCACATGCCCGTGATCCGCGTGCCCGGAGCGCTGGAGTTGCCCCTGGCGTTGCAGGCCCTGGCCCTGACCGGACAGTTTGATGCCCTCATTGCCCTGGGTTGCGTGGTGCGTGGCGACACTTATCACTTCGAGGTGGTCTCCAACGAATCTGCGGCCGGCATCGCCGCCGTCCAACTCGCCACCGGCGTGCCCCTCGCCAACGGCGTGCTGACCACGGAAAACGATGCACAGGCCTTTGCGCGTGCCCAGAGCAAGGGGCAGGATTGCGCCCTGGCGGCCATCGAGATGGCCCGCCTGCTGCGCGAAATCAAGAGCGGGGTGCTGTGAAGTCCGCGCGTCGCCGTGCCCGCGAAGGACTGGTCCAGGGGCTGTACCAGTGGCAGCTGACGGGACATGAAGCCTCGGCCATCCAGGGACACATCGTGACCCAGGAACATTTTGCGCGGGCGGACCAGGCCTATTTTGCCAGGCTCCTGCCCGCCGTGATCGCCGAATCGGCAGCCCTGGACGAGAGCCTGCGCCCCTTCCTGGACCGCGACCCCGGAGCCGTAAGCCCCATCGAGCGCGCCATCCTGTGGATTGCCGCGTACGAGCTGCGGCATCATCCCGAAACACCCTTTCGCGTCATCATCAATGAGGCCGTCGAGCTGGCCAAGCTGTTTGGCGGTACCGACGGGCATAAATACGTCAACGGTGTCCTCGACCACCTGGCCGCCCAGGAGCGCCCCGAGGAGATCGCTGCGCGCGCGCGCAGCAGGGGCTAGCATGCCCGGCGAATTCGACCTCATCCGCCACTATTTCGCGACACCCACGCCGCGCACGGTGCTGGGGGTGGGGGACGATTGTGCTCTGATGGCATGCACGCCGGGACAGGAACTTGCCGTATCCACCGACATGCTGGTGGAAGGCCGCCATTTCTTGAAGGGGACAGACCCCCGCCGCCTGGGGCATAAGTCGGCCGCCGTCAACCTGTCGGACATCGCTGCCATGGGGGCCACGCCGCGTTGGGCCACCCTCGGGCTCGCACTGCCCCAGCCCGATGGGCATTGGGTGGGTGAATTTTCCGCCGGGTTTCATGGCCTGCTTGCAGCGCACGGCGTGGACTGGGTGGGGGGCGACACCACGGCGGGGCCCTTGACGATTTCCGTGACCATCCTGGGCGAAGTCCCGCCTCTGCAGGCCCTGCGTCGTTCGGGGGCGCAGGCCGGGGACGACGTGTGGGTGTCGGGCACGCTGGGCGATGCTGCGCTGGGCCTGCAATGCCTGTTGGGTGGGGACGATGCGCTGGCTTCCGATGCGCGACAGTTCTGCCTCGACCGGCTTGAAACGCCCACGCCGCGGGTGGCGCTGGGGCAGGCCTTGCGTGGCCTCGCCCATGCCGCCATCGACGTTTCGGACGGGCTGCTGGCCGATCTGGGGCATATCCTTGACGCCTCCGGGGTCGGGGCCTGCCTCGACTTCGAACGCCTGCCCCGCTCGGCGGCGATGCAACGACGCCTGGCTTCTCCGGACGCATTCCCCCTGATGCTGTCCGGTGGCGACGATTACGAACTCTGCTTTACTGCGGCACCGGGGAGCGCCTCCCTCATTCAGCAGGCGGCGGCCCGGGCGGGCGTGGCAGTCACTGCGGTCGGTACCGTCACCACCACGCGCGAGCGCGTGCTGCGCGATGCCCATGGCACCCCCATGCCCTTTGCCTGGCAAGGTTTCGATCACTTCAGGTCGCCATGAGCCCCATGCCCAATTCCGATTTCATGCGCGGCCACTGGACGCGCTGGGTGGCCCTGGGCTTCGGGACCGGGCTTTCCCCCATCGCCCCCGGCACCGTGGGAACGCTGCTGGGGTTTCCCCTGTTCTGGCTGATCTCCTTCGGGCCCCTCTGGTTTCAGCTTGCCGTGCTGCTGGCCCTCTTTGCGCTGGGAGTGTGGGTATGCGAATGCACTGCTCCCGCACTGGGCGGCGGGGACCCAGGCGCCATCGTGTGGGACGAGGTGGTGGCCTTTGCCCTGGTGCTGATGGTGGCGCCCCATTCGCCGCTGGGTTATGTGGGCGCCTTTGCGGTGTTTCGCCTGTTTGACATCTGGAAGCCCTTTCCCATCAACTGGGTAGACCGGCACGTGCAGGGGGGCTTTGGCATCATGCTTGACGACCTCCTGGCGGCAGGCTATGCCATGCTGGCGGTGTGGCACCTGCGCGGGATGTTTCATGTGTGAGTCGCTGCGCGCACTTGCGCAGCGCGCGGGCGAAGCCCTGCAGCGCCAGGGGCTCGTTCTCGTTACGGCCGAATCCTGCACCGGGGGCGGCATTGCCGCCGCCGTGACGGACGTCTCCGGCAGCTCCAGCTGGTTTGACCGGGGCTTCGTGGTATACAGCAACGACAGCAAGGTGGAGATGCTGGGGGTGGATGCCGGGCTGCTGCGCACCGAGGGTGCGGTCAGCGAGCCGGTGGTGCGGGCCATGGTTGCAGGGGCGCTGGCGCGCAGCCCGGCGCAGCTTGCGGTGGCAGTCAGCGGGATTGCGGGGCCGGGGGGAGGTTCACCCGAAAAACCCGTGGGGACGGTGTGCCTGGCCTGGCAGCGTCGTGGGCAGGCGCCCCAGGCAGAGACCATGCTGTTTCACGGCAACCGGGATGAAGTTCGGGCGGCCACGGTGCGCCGGGCCCTGGAAGGCGTGTTGCGGCTGTTGCACGCCTGATGTTGTAAATTTCCGGATACTGTATATAATTACAGTACACGGTTCAAACAGGCCGGGTCCGTCACTGTTCTCCAACAGCAGCATTTCGGTGGCGCTATCATAATCCCGAATCGAATTTTGAAGGACGAACGTCATGGATGACCATAAAAGCAAGGCATTGTCTGCGGCCCTGTCGCAGATCGAAAAACAGTTTGGCAAGGGGGCCGTCATGCGGCTGGGCGAAACCGAGGTGGTGCGCGATTTTGACGTCGTCTCCACCGGTTCCCTGGGGCTCGATCTGGCATTGGGCGTGGGCGGACTGCCGCGCGGGCGCATCGTCGAAATCTACGGTCCCGAGTCCTCGGGAAAAACCACGCTGACCCTGCAGGTGATTGCCGAAATGCAGAAGAAGGGCGGTGTGGCCGCCTTCATCGATGCCGAGCATGCGCTCGACCCCGCCTATGCCCAGAAGCTGGGGGTCAACGTGTCCGATCTGCTCATTTCACAGCCCGATACCGGCGAGCAGGCGCTGGAGATTGCTGACATGCTGGTGCGTTCGGGTTCGGTGGACATCGTGGTGGTGGACTCGGTGGCCGCATTGACCCCGCGCGCTGAAATCGAGGGCGAGATGGGCGATTCCCACGTGGGCCTGCACGCGCGCCTGATGTCCCAGGCCCTGCGCAAACTCACCGGCAACATCAAGCGTTCCAACGCGCTGGTGGTCTTCATCAACCAGATCCGCCTCAAGATCGGTGTCATGTTCGGCAACCCCGAAACCACCACCGGTGGCAATGCGCTCAAGTTCTACGCGTCCGTGCGTCTGGACATCCGGCGGGTGGGCGCCATCAAGCGTGGCGATGAAGTCATCGGCAGCGAAACCCGGGTCAAGGTGGTCAAGAACAAAGTCGCGCCCCCGTTCCGGGTGGCCGACTTCGACATCCTGTATGGCGAGGGCATTTCCCGCCTTGGGGAAATCATCGAAATGGGCGTTACCGCCAAGCTGATCGACAAGTCGGGCGCCTGGTATGCCTACAAGGGTGAAAAAATCGGCCAGGGCAAGGACAACGCACGGGAGTACCTGCGCGAGCATCCCGAGGTGGCCCAGGAAATCGAGGCCAAGATCCGCGCCATCAGCGGCATCAAGGTGGCCGACAAGACGGTCGAGGCCGAACTGGCCGACGCCCACGAAGACTGAGCGCATTGATGGCCGGCATCGACCTGCGGTCACGCGCGCTTCACCTGTTATCCCGCCGGGAGCACACCCGGCGGGAACTCTCCAAAAAACTGGCAGCCCATTGCGACGATGAAGGGGCGCTCGAGGCATTGCTCGATGCCCTGACCGAAGAGGGCTTGTTGTCCGATGTCCGGGCGGCCGAAGCCATCCTGCGTTCGCGAACCGGGCGCCATGGGCTCCTCAAAATCCGCCAGGAATTCCAGCAGCGCGGTGTCCCTGCCGAAGTGGCAAGCCATGCGCTGGCGTCGGCCCGAGATGGCGAACTGGAATCGGCGCGTAGCGTCTGGCGAAAGAAATTTTCCCAACTCCCCACCAATGCCGAGGAACGGGCCCGTCAGGGACGCTACCTGCATAACCGCGGCTTCTCCCTGCCCATCATCCAGCAGATTCTGCGCGACGACGATTGATGCGGCCTTTGGCGCCGCTTTTGGTAGAATTCACGGTTATTTCACACCACATGCAGCCCAGGCCGCGGCCGGGATTCGAGGGCGTTCCATGAAATCTGCCGAAATTCGCGACAAGTTTCTTCAATACTTTGCCAGCCATGGCCATACCATCGTGCCCTCCAGCCCGCTGGTGCCGGGCAATGACCCCACCCTGCTGTTCACCAATTCCGGCATGGTGCAGTTCAAGGACGTGTTTCTGGGGAAGGACAAGCGCTCCTACACCCGCGCCACCAGCAGCCAGCGTAGCGTGCGCGCCGGGGGAAAGCATAATGACCTGGAAAACGTGGGTTATACCGCGCGCCATCACACCTTTTTCGAGATGCTGGGCAATTTCAGCTTCGGTGACTACTTCAAGCGCGACGCCATCCGCTTTGCCTGGCAGTTTCTCACCGAGGAGCTTCGGCTCTCGCCGGACAAGCTGTGGGTTACGGTGTATCACGACGACAATGAAGCTGCCGATATCTGGCTGAGGGAAATCGGCGTGTCACCCAAGCGTCTGACCCGCATCAGCACTGCGGACAACTTCTGGCAGATGGGCGATACCGGCCCCTGCGGACCCTGCAGCGAAATTTTTTATGACCACGGACCCGAAGTGGCCGGAGGGCCTCCGGGCACACCGGAAGCGGACGGCGATCGCTACATCGAAATCTGGAACCTGGTGTTCATGCAGTACAACCGCGATGAGGCAGGCAAGCTGCACCCCCTGCCCAAGCCTTCGGTGGATACCGGCATGGGGCTGGAGCGCATCTCGGCCATCATGCAGCATGTGCACAGCAACTATGACATCGACCTGTTCCAGGCGCTCATCGCGGCCGCGGCGCGCTACACCGGCACCAGGGATCCATCCAGCAATTCCCTCAAGGTCATCGCTGACCATATCCGCGCCTGCGCCTTCCTTATTGTGGACGGCGTCATTCCCAGCAACGAAGGGCGCGGCTATGTGCTGCGCCGGATCATCCGGCGCGCCATCCGCCACGGTTACAAGCTGGGCCAGCAGCAGCCGTTCTTCCACAAGCTGGTGGCGGACCTGGCCATCGTGATGGGCGAGGCCTATCCCGAACTCGTGGCGGCCCAGGAATCGGTGACGGGCGTGTTGCTCCAGGAGGAGGAGCGCTTTGCCGAAACGCTGGAAAACGGCATGGTGGTGCTGGAGGCGGCCCTGCATCAGGAAGACCGCATGCTCGATGGCGAGACCGTGTTTCGCCTGTACGACACCTACGGATTTCCCGTGGACCTGACCGCCGACATCGCGCGTGAACGGGGCGTGGCAGTGGACCTGGCGGGTTTTGAGCGCGCCATGGAACAGCAGCGCGAAAGGGCACGCGCCGCTTCCAAATTCACGGCGCAGGGTGCGGTGGAATACCGTGGCGAAGCCACCGAGTTTCTGGGGTACGAGTCGCTGCAGGTGGAAGGGCGCATCGTGGCGCTCTATCGCGACGGTGTCGCCGTGCCCTCACTGGAGGCGGGTGAATCGGGGGTGGTGGTGCTGGATCGCACGCCTTTCTACGCCGAATCCGGAGGGCAGGTGGGCGACCGTGGCGAACTCGCCACCTCTCACGGCACCTTTGCGGTGGAGGATACGCAAAAAATCCAGGCTGGCGTGTTTGGCCACCACGGGCAGGTCAGGACCGGTCGCATCAATGCGGGAGACATGGCGGATGCGCACGTGGACACGCGCGCGCGTCAGCGTGCGGCATGGAACCATTCGGCCACCCATTTGCTGCACGCTGCGCTGCGCACCGTGCTGGGGCCGCATGTTGCCCAGAAGGGCTCGCTCGTGGATCCCTTCAGGACGCGCTTTGATTTTTCGCATGACAAGCCGGTCACCGAAGCAGAGCTGCGTACCATCGAGGAACTCGTCAATCAGGAAATCCGCCGCAACCATCCGGTGGAAGTGCGCATCATGAAATACGATGACGCCGTCAAGAAGGGCGCCATGGCGCTTTTTGGCGAAAAGTACGGGGACGAAGTGCGGGTGGTGGGCATGGGTGATTTCTCCACCGAATTGTGCGGTGGCACGCATGTGCACCGCTCGGGCGACATCGGCCTGTTCCGCATCGTGGGCGAATCGGGGGTGGCCTCGGGCGTGCGTCGCATCGAGGCGGTGACGGGCGAGGGGGCGCTGGAATGGACCCATCGCGAACAGGACCGGCTGGCCGAAGTGGCCGAACGCTTGAAGGCCCAGCCCCAGGAAATCGTGGCCAAACTCTCCACCGTCCTTGACAACGTGCGGGCCCTGGAACGCGAGCTGGACCGCCTCAAGGCCAAAATGGCCGTGAGCGAAAGCGCCGATCTCATCCAGCAGGCCGTTCAGATCAGCCCTGAAGTGCAACTGCTATCCGTGCATGTTCCCGGGGCCGACGCCAAGGCCTTGCGTGAAACCCTGGACGCCTTGAAGGGCCGGCTGCTTTCTGCAGTGATCGTGCTGGGTTCGGATACCGAAGGCCGGGTCAGCCTGATCGCGGGGGTGACGCCCAACCTGACCGCGCGCTTGAAGGCGGGCGAACTGGTCAACTTCGTGGCACAGCAGGTGGGCGGCAAGGGCGGCGGGCGCCCGGACATGGCCCAGGCTGGCGGCACCGACCCGGCCAGGCTGGCGCAGGCGCTTGCGTCGGTCAGCGCCTGGGTGAAGGAGCGCTTGTAAGGGTCAGGCGGAGATGTCGGGGACGAGACTGGCCTGCAGTGCGGCGATCTGGTCCTTCAACTGAAGTTTTCGCTTTTTGAGGCGCTGCAGTTCGATCTGGTCGGGCTGGGCATTTCGGATCTTGCCGAGGATTTTTTCATCCAGGGTCCGGTGTTCGGTTTGCAGGCGGTTGATGCGGTCTCGAACGGATACTTCCATGGCTATACCTCCCCGCGGTTGTGTTTCAGGACAGATCCACTTCCAGGTTATCGATCAATCGGGTTTTGCCCAGGCGTGCGGCGGCCAGAACCACCAGCGCGTGCGCGTGGGCATCCGGCTCCAGCAGATCGGACTGGCGGCGGATGGCGACATAATCGGTTTTCCAGCCACGCGCGTTGAGCGCCAGCACGGCCTGGGATTCCAGGGTCGCAAAATCACGGCGCCCGGCTTGCAGCGCCTCACGAATGGTGTTGATGTGGTGGTACAGGGCGATGGCCTCGACGCGCTCCAGCGGACTCAAGTACATATTGCGTGAACTCAGTGCCAGCCCGTCCGGTGCACGCACCGTTTCTGCCGGAATGATTTCGATGGGCAAGGCCAGCTGCTTGACCATCTCACGCAACACCAGATACTGCTGATAATCTTTTTTGCCGAAGATGGCAATCTGGGGTTGCACCATGTTGAATAGCTTCAACACCACGGTGGCCACTCCCCGAAAATGCCCCGGCCGGAAGGCGCCCTCCAGGAGGTTCTGGATGCCGGAGGGGTCTACCGTATACTCCTGGGGTTCAGGATAGACCTCCTGCTCGTCCGGCGCAAATACTACGTTGCAGCCGGCCTGGGCGAGGCGCTCGCAGTCGGCAGCAAGGGTGCGCGGGTAGCGTTCGAAATCTTCGTGGGGACCAAACTGCAGGCGATTGACGAAAATGCTGGCCACGAGGCAGGCCGCACGGGGCTTGGCCAGCTGGATCAGGTCGATGTGGCCGTCGTGCAGGTTACCCATGGTGGGGACGAGGGCCACCTGTCGTTCGTTATACAACCGTGCGCGTAACTCGGCCACGGAGTGAATAACATCCATGAATGCTCCCAAAGCTCAAAGTCGATAATGAGCGGATTGTCTCACGCCTAGCCGCGATTGAAGAACTCCCGGCGGCTGCGCAGATTGCCGATGCGTTCCAGGAGCAGGTCAAAGTCCTTGGGCTGGTCCACAAAATTCAGGTTTTCGCTGTTGATGATGAGCAGCGGCGAGGCGTCGTAATTGTGGAAGTATTCCGCGTACATGTCGGCCACCTCGCGCAGGTAACGCTCCGAGATGGGGCGCTCCACCGTCCAGCCGCGCCGGCGCACCCGCTCCACCAGCACGTCGGCCGGGGCCTGCAGGTAGATGACGAGATCTGGCGTCGCCGTGCGTGGCTGCAGGAACTGGTACATGCGCTGGTACAGGTCGAACTCGTCGTCGGCGAGGTTCATGCGCGCAAACAGCACGTCCTTGTCCAGCAGGAAGTCCGCCACCGTGGGGCTGTCAAACAGGTCGCGCTGCTTGAGCTCGCCCGCCTGCAGGGCGCGCTGGAACAAAAAGAACATCTGGGTGGCGAAGGCATAGCGTTCCGGCGTGCGATAAAAGCGTTCCAGAAACGGGTTGGACTGGGCGTCTTCCAGCATCAGGTGCGCCGAGAGGCGCGAGGCCAGAAGCCGTGCCAGGCTCGTCTTGCCCACGGCAATGGGGCCTTCCACCACGATGTAGCGGTATTTCTCAGCCAGCTGCGTCAAGGCGCGTCCCCTTCCAGCGGCATAACCCGCTGGTCGGCGCATTGGGCCAGCAACGCCGCTATGGAGCCTTGCCCCGGAATGTCGAGATCGGGGGCAAGCTCCTGCAGCGGACGCAGTACAAAGGCCCGACTGCCCATGCGAGGATGCGGTACGGTCAGGCGCGGGGTGGCGATCTGCTCGGCATCGTACATCAGGATGTCAAGGTCGAGTGTGCGTGGTGCATTGGGAAATTCGCGGCGCCGTCCGTGGCGCACTTCGATGGCGAGCAGGGCGTCGAGCAGCGCCTCGGGGCTGAGGTCGGTGCTGATGCGGGCCACCGCATTCACGAAGTCGGGCTGGTCGAGATAGCCCATGGGCGCGCTGCGGTACAGGCGCGAGCGCGCCGTCAGGCGGCTGTGGGGCAGTGCCGAGAGTTCGTCAAAGCCCCGGGCGAGATGGCCTTCAGGGTCCTGCAGGTTGCCGCCCAGCCCGATGTAGGCCGTGCTGCTCATCGGCGCCCCCGGCGGCGGCCGCCACGCTTGGGCTTTTCTTCCACCACCAGCATGGCCTCGCGCTCTTCGTGACTGACCTGCTGAAAATCCGTCCACCAGTCGGCAATGGCCTCGTCCAGCTCGCCGCTGTCGGCGCGCAACAGCATGAAGTCATAGGCGGCACGAAACCGGGGATGCTCCAGCAGGCGAAAGGGGCGCTGTCCCCCGCGGAGTTCAAAGCGCGGCTGCAGGCTCCAGATCTCCTTCATGACCGCATCGTAGCGCCGCGGGATGGCGAGCTTCTTGCGCTGCGCCTCCAGGATGTCGGACATGGCCTCGAAGAGTGCCGGCATGGGGCGCTCGCCTGCTGCCTGGCGCTTTTTCCAGGCGTCCAGCACCGGATGCCACAGCAGGCTGGCAAACAAAAATCCCGGGGACACCGGCTTGTCCTCGCGCACGCGGCGGTCGGTGTTTTCCAGGGACTGGCGGATGAATTTTTCGCCCTGAGGCTGGTCCAGGATCAGGTCGAGCAGCGGCAGCAGGTCGTGGTGCAGGCCTTCGGCGCGCAGGCGCGCCACGCACGCATGGGCATGGCCAGAGAGCAACAGCTTCAGGATTTCGTCGAACAGGCGCGACTCGGGCACATTGAGCAGCAGGTCGGCCAGTTCACGAATCGGTGCCTGGGTGGCTCGGTCCAGTTCAAGCCCCAGCTTGGCCGAAAAGCGCACGGCGCGCAGCATGCGCACCGGATCTTCGCGGTAGCGCGTGGCGGGATCTCCGATCATGGCCAGGCGCTTGGCGTGCACGTCGGCCACGCCGTGAAAGTAATCCAGTACCTCGTTTTTGATGGGGTCGTAGTACAGGGCGTTGACGGTGAAGTCGCGCCGCGCGGCATCCTCCTCGATGGTGCCGAACACGTTGTCGCGCGTGATGCGGCCATGCTCGTCGGTTTGCTGGCGCTCGTCCTCGCGCGCAGAGCCCCGAAAGGTGGTGACTTCCACCACCTCGTCATGGCACATGGCATGCACGATCTGGAATCGGCGGCCGATGACGCGGGAACGCCGGATCAGACGGCGCACCTGGTCCGGGGTGGCGTCGGTGGCCACGTCGAAATCCTTGGGCTCGTTGCCCACCAGGAGGTCGCGCACCGCCCCCCCCACCACATAGGCCTTGAAGCCCGCTTCCTGCAGGGTCTTGATGACGCGCAGGGCGCAGGCACTGATGCTGTCGGGATGGATGCCATGCTGGTTGGCAGGCACCATGCGCAATTTCGCCACGGGTCCGCCGGGGCTGCGGCGCAATACTTTCTGGATGAATTTTCGGATCATGGGGAGGCGTGCAGTTCAAGAATGGGCCAATGGGCTGCGCGTGCATGGGCGCGCAGCGTGTCGTCCGGGTTGACGGCCACGGGGTGGGAGACGCGCCGCAGGAGGGGCAGGTCGTTGAGCGAATCGCTGTAGAACACGGTGGTGTCGAAATCGGACCAGCGTCGTCCCAAAGCGTCCAACCAGGCGTCCACGCAGGCAATCTTGCCCTCGCGAAAGCAGGGCAGGCCGTGGGCCTTGCCGGTGAACTGGCCGTCGGGTCCGACTTCGGGCTCGGTGGCCACCAGGTGCTCGATGCCAAAAGCGGCGGCGATGGGGGCCGTGACGAAGCGGTTGGTGGCCGTGACGATGGCCGTGAGGTCGGCGCGGGCCCGTTCTTCACGCACCAGTTGGCGGGCTTTGTCGCTGATCAGCGGCGTGATGCGTTCCTGCATGAACTGATGGTGCCATCGGTCGAGTTCGGTGCGGCTGTGACGACCCAGGGGTCCCAGCTGGAACTTCAGGAAATGCTGGATGTCGAGCGTGCCTGCCTTGTAGTCCTGGTAGAAGGCCAGATTCTGCGCCTCATAGGCCTCGCGGTCATGCACGCCCTGGGCGGCCAGAAAGAGCCCCCATTCAAAGTCGCTGTCGCCGGACAGCAGGGTATTGTCGAGATCAAAAAGAACCAGTCGCATTACATTCCGGTAGAACGAGGTTGAAGGGAAGCCAGTGCATCCCGAATCAGCGGGATGGTGATGATGGCACGATGCGCTGAAAGGGACCAGCGGTTGAGTTCCTGCATCAGGGAAAACAGGGACGCGGTGTCGCGCGTCCAGTGGGTCAGGATGTAGCGTGCGGCATCCTGCGGCAGACTGACCCCCATGTGCGCTGCGCGCGCCTGCAGCGCTGCCATTTTTTCGGGATCATCGAGGGAGTGTACGCGCAGCACGAGACCCCAGCCCAGCCGGGTGGCGAGATCGGGCAGCAGGGACAGCTGGCCCGGTGGGCAGGGGCCGCTGGCCAACAGGCGCCCGCCTTCGTCGCGTCGCTCGTTGTAGCGATGAAACAGCGTGACGGCCCCTTCCGGGGACAGCCGCTCCACGTCGTCCACCAGCAGCAGCGGCTGGGCATCGGGTTCAAAACGGGTGTTCGCGGTGCAAGCCACGTAACGGGTGGGACACAGCGCCCGCAGCAGGTGGGACTTGCCCGCGCCGGGTTCGCCCCACAGATAGACAAAGCGTTCCGGGCATTCGCCACGCACCCATTGCTGCAGGGTCTCCAGCACTTCGGCATTGCGCCCCGTCACGAAATCTTCCAGACGCGGCGGCTCACCCGGTGCGATGTCGAGAATCAACTGACGCATCAGGCGGGCTCGTCGTCCTGCATGAAGGCGCGGTCCAGGCGGGAGAGCGCCACGCGCAGCACAGCCGAGGCGGGCAGGGCAATGACGACGCCAAAAAATCCAAGGAGCTTGCCAAAGGCCAGCAGGGCAAAAATCACCATCACCGGATGGAGCCCGATGCGCGCGCCCACGAAACGTGGCGTGATGAGCGAGCCTTCCAGCATATGGCCCACGGCAAACACGCCCAGGACCGGCAACATGAGGTCTGTCCCCGGCCCCTGGACGATGGCGGCAAGCAGCGCCAGGACGAGGCCCGTAAACACCCCCACGTAGGGGATGAAGACCAGGATTCCGGTGGTGATGCCGATGGCAACCCCCGAGTTGAGCCCCACCAGATGCAGGCCCGCAGCATAGAGGGCGGCCATGATGGCCATGACCACCATCTGCCCCCGCAGAAACTGGCCCAGCACCGCATCGATCTCCTGGGCGATGCTTTCCACGTGGGTGCGGTAGCGGGGCGGCACGGCGGCCAGGACAAGGCCGAGCAGGCGGCTCCAGTCCTTGAGCAGATAGAACAGCACCACGGGCACCAGCAGCAGCGTGATGATCGTGCTCAATACCCAGGCCCCCCCTTCGCCGGCTGAGCGCAGCACCTTCTGCAGGGCGGCTTCGGTGTTGCCGATGTTTTGCTGGAGCATGTCGCGCAACTGGTCAAGGTTGGTGTGAAGGTCAATGCCCAGCGTCTGCTGGAGAAACGGCGTGGAGAGGTCGCGCAACCCGTTGAGGGTGGAGGGCAGCTTGGCCAGGACCTGGTTGAGTTCGTAGTAGAGCATGGGCAGGATCAGCACCCCAAAGGCGACACCCACGCCCGTCAGGAGCAGCAGCACCAGCAATGACGCCAATGCCGGGGGAAACCACGGGCGGGTCAGGCGGCTTGCCAGCGGGTGGCAGACGTAGGCCAGCAGGGTGGCCAGGACGAAGGGCATCAGGATGGTGGAAAGCGTGTAGACCAGCCAGATCACAAGCGCGGCCAGAGCCATCATCCAGAGGTTGATGCGGGAAGCAGGGCGAGTCGAAGTCATTTGCGATAGAATTTGGGGCCTGTAGGGCATCATTACACCCGATTACACATTTTAGCAGGTCGCACCCCGGTTGCTGGTGCGATCGTTCTGGAGACTTTTCGTGTCAAACCAATCCGTGCCTCAAGGGGGCCTGTCTTACCGGGATGCCGGGGTCGATATCGACGCCGGCGACGCGCTGGTGGAGCGCATCAAGCCCTTTGCCAAACGCACCATGCGTCCGGAAGTGTTGAGCGGCATCGGTGGCTTTGCGGCCCTGGTGGAGATCGGCAAGCGCTTTCGCGAACCCGTGCTGGTGTCCGGCACCGACGGAGTGGGTACCAAGCTGCGCCTTGCCTTTGAACTCGAACGTCACGCCACGGTGGGTATCGACCTTGTCGCCATGAGCGTCAACGACATCCTGGTGCAGGGGGCCGAACCGCTGTTCTTTCTGGATTATTTTGCCTGCGGGCATCTGGATGTGGCCACCGCGGCCACCGTCATCCAGGGTATCGCGCAGGGTTGCGAGCTGGCGGGATGTGCCCTCATCGGTGGCGAGACGGCAGAAATGCCAGACATGTACCCCGAGGGGGAATACGACCTGGCAGGCTTTGCCGTGGGTGTGGCCGAGAAATCCAGACTCATCAACGGGCAAACCATTGCGGCGGGTGACGCAGTCATCGGCATTGCCTCCAGCGGGCCGCACTCCAACGGTTTCTCCCTCATTCGCAAAATCCTCGAGCGCGCCGGCGCCGATCTCGATGCGGCCCTTCCCGGCGGGCACGTTCCCGGCAAGACCCTGGCCGACCTCCTGATGGAACCCACGCGCATTTACGTCAAGCCCATCCTGGCCCTGATGCAGCAGGTCACCGTCAAGGGCATGGCGCATATCACCGGGGGCGGCCTGGTGGACAACCTGCCGCGAGTCCTGCCCGAGGGTCTTGCCGCAGTGCTGCAACGCGACGCCTGGCCCATGCCCCCCGTGTTTTCCTGGTTGCAACAGGCAGGCGGGGTGGCTGACGAGGAAATGCATCGGGTCTTCAATTGCGGCATCGGCCTCGCCCTCGTGGTGGACGCAGGGCAACAGGCCGCAGCGCTCACCTTCCTCAAAAAGGAAGGCCTGGAGGCCTGGGTCATTGGCGGCATCGTGCCGCGCGCGGCGGATGAAGCGCCCACGCGGGTGGTCTGAGGGGTCATGCGACCGCGCATCGTCATCCTGATTTCGGGGCGGGGCTCCAACATGGCGGCCATCCTGGCTGCGGGCCTGCCGCTTGAGGTGGCTGCGGTCATCAGCAACGAGCCCCATGCGGGGGGGCTCGAGCTGGCTGCGGCGCAGGGCATTCCCACGGCGGTGGTGGACCATCGGCACTACGCCGATCGTGCGGCATTTGACGCGGCGCTGACGGCAGCGATCGATCGCCACGCCCCGCAACTGGTGGTGCTGGCAGGTTTCATGCGCATTTTCACGCCGCAGTTCGTGGCGCATTATGGGGACCGTCTCATCAACATCCATCCCTCGCTCCTGCCCGCCTTTCCCGGTCTGCACACGCACCGGCAGGCGCTGGCCGCTGGCGTCCGGATTCACGGCTGTACCGTGCATTTCGTCACCGATGAGCTCGACCATGGTCCGATCGTGGCCCAGGCCGCAGTGCCCGTGCTGGCGGAGGACACCGAGGCATTGCTGGGGGCGCGCGTGCTGCGTTGCGAGCATGTGCTCTATCCGCGGGTATTGCGCTGGTGGGCGGAGGGCCGCCTGGAACACCAGGAAGATGGCCGGATTCGCGTCCAGGGTATGGCATCGCGCAGCGGCGGCAGTCTCATCATTCCCGAGGAAGCATGAGCAGGTGGCGGCGTTCCGGAGGAATCCTCGGAGCGCTCCTGGTGGCGGCGCTATGGAGCGGCATCGGGGCCCGGGCCGAAGAAGCGGGCCCGATCCATGAAACCGTTCGCGTGGTCTACCGGCTGTACTACAGCGGTGTCCCCGTGGGCGAGGTCACCGAGGTCTGGACCCGCACCGGCGACAATTACGACATCGTCAGCACCGCCCGGCCCTACGAGGTGTTGCAGTGGCTTGCTCCCTCCTTTCAGGAAAAGAGCCGCGGGACGATCCTGGACCAGGCGCTGCGCCCCGCACATTTCGAACATTGGCGCAGCGATGCGGCGCAGTCGTTCGCGGCAGATTTTCATTGGGGCAAGGGCCTGCTCGAACACCATTTCGATGGCAAGACCGAGTCGGTGCCTCTGCCACCGGGCACACAGGACATGCTGTCCATCAAGTACCTCTACCGCGTGGCGGGCGAGGCCATGCTGGGTCGGGACATTCCCATGAGCACCGGAAAAAAACTGGAAATCCATCATCTGGTGGCGCGGGAAAAAGGCGAGACCGCCTCCGACGCCGGCCGGTTCAAGACGCTGCATGTGGTGGATGAAGGAGAACGGGCCCCGTCCCGGTTCGAGTTATGGTTGCCGGAAGACCGGCGTTATCCCCCCGTTCGCATGCAAGTGACCGAGCGGGGTCATCAATGGGAGCAGCGCATGCTGCGAGTGGAAATCGAATGAGTCGTGCCCCCGGTAAAGCCGTCAGCAAGGCAATCGTCGCAAGCCAGTTTGAGGCCCTGGTGGCCGCACTGGAAATGGTCCTGCCGGCTGCCATGCCGGCGGATGTGGCCCTGCACCAATTTTTTCGGAGCCATCCCGAGATGGGGATGCAGGATCGGGCCTTTGTGGCGGAAGGAGTGTATGCGCTGTTGCGACGGGTGGAGTTGATCAAGACATTGGCCCCCACCACTTCACCGCGACGCATGGCGCTCGCCACCCTGTACCGGGTGCTGGGGCGCAGTGCGCGCGAACTGCAGCCCTTATGCCAGGGTGAGGAAGGGGCCTGGCTCGAGGCGCTCAAGACGCATCCGGTGCCCGACACGCTTTCGATCCAGGCAGATTTGCCGGAGTGGGTGGTGAGTCGGCTTGTGCAACAGCATCCGGCCGGTGAGGTGCTGGCCCTGGGGCGCGCACTGCAGGTGCAGGCTCCGCTCGACCTCAGGGTCAATACCCTGCTCACCACGCGCGATGCGGTGCTGCAGGCCCTCGAAGCCGCGGGATTGAAGGGCGTGCCCACGCCGTGGTCGCCCATCGGGGTCCGCCTGGAGGGGCGCCCCTCCGTCAACCGCCTCGAACTCTTCACGGCAGGCCATGTGGAAGTACAGGACGAAGGCAGCCAGCTGCTGGGTTTTCTGCTGGCCCCGCGCCGCCGCGACATGGTGGTGGATTTCTGCGCCGGTGCGGGGGGCAAGACCCTCATGCTGGGGGCCTTGATGCATAACCAGGGCCGGGTCTACGCCTTCGACGTGTCGGAGCGTCGCCTCAACAATCTCAAGCCGCGCCTCAAGCGTTCGGGCTTGTCCAACCTCAATCCGGTATTGATCGCGAGCGAAACGGAGCCGCGCGTGCGCAGGCTGGCCGGCAAGATCGACCGGGTGCTGGTGGACGCGCCCTGTAGCGGGCTGGGAACCTTGCGCCGCAATCCCGATCTCAAACTGCGTCAGAACGAAGCCTCGGTGGCGGAACTCGTGGTCAAGCAGGCCGCCATCCTCAATGCGGCCGCCACGCTCGTCAAGCCCGGCGGGCGACTGGTGTACGCTACCTGCAGCCTGCTCGACGAGGAAAACGATGCGCAGGCGGATCGCTTTGCTGCGTCACATCCCGAGTTCGCCGCGGTGAACTGCGGTGAGGTGCTTGCAGCCCAGCAGATTCCGCTGGAAATGGGGGAACGGTTTCGTCTGTTGCCCAATCGGCATAACACCGACGGGTTTTTTGCCGCGGTGTGGGAACGCAGGACAGGTTGAAGGGGAGTCTTTGGATGGATCAAGCTCAGGACCTATTTTCCGGATTCGCGGCGTTTGCGGCCTCGCTGCTGCAAGCACAGCATCTATGGCAATTGCCGGTTCTCCTGGTGTCGCTGCTGGTGGGTTCAGGGGCCGCCATTGCCATGGGACGCGGACGGCACGGGCAAGTGATGGACGCGGAGCGCGCGCGGCGCCTGAGGGGCATCGCCTTTGCCCTGGTCAGCGCGGTGGCGCTGATGCTGTTTGGTCGTTATTTTGGTCACGGCCGCCCCTCCTCCCTGCTGCACATGGCGCTCTCGCTTACCCTCGCCCTTGCCGCAGCGCGCATCGGAGTGTACGTCCTCAAGTACGTGGTGGCCCTGTCGCGCCGCACCGTGACCCTGCAGGCTTTTTTTGTGCGTACCGTGTGGGTGCTGTTTGCCTTGCACGTGACGGGGCTGCTCGAGCCATTGATGGACCTGCTGCAGGACATGGGGCTGACCATTGGCAATACCTACGTCTCACTGTTGCAGGTGATACAGGCGGTGGTGGTGATCACGGCGATGCTGGTGCTGGCGTTGTGGCTGGGCGGCGCGATGGAGCGGCGCCTGATGAGTGCCGACGCGCTGGACAGGCATTTCAGGGTGGTGGCCGTAAAACTGTTGCGCGGGCTTCTGGTGTTCGTGAGCGTGGTGATCGCGCTGCCCCTGGTGGGCATCGATTCCACCTTCCTTTCGGTGTTGGGCGGTGCGCTGGGCGTGGGCCTGGGTTTTGCCCTGCAGAAAATCGCCAGCAACTATGTGAGCGGTTTCATCATTCTGATGGACCGTTCCATTCGCATGGGCGACGTCATCACGGTGGAAGGGCGTCAGGGTACCGTAATCCGCCTGGAGGCCCGATGCATCGCGTTGAGTGCCACGGATGGCACGGTGTTCATCGTGCCCAATGAAACCTTCATGACCCAGACCATCATCAATCACACCCTGGGCGGGGGCGGCGTATGCCGTGCACTCACTCTGGAGGTGGCTTTTGGCAGCGATCTCGAAAGGGTGCGCGCCATCCTGGAAGATGCTGCACGCCAGCAGCCGCGGGTGCTCTCCGAGCCGGCGCCCTCGGTGGCGCTGCTGCGCCATACCGGTTATGGCATGGAATTGTCCCTGCAGTTCTGGATTGCCGATCCCGGCGTGAGCGACCTGGGGCTGCGCTCCGACATGCTGCACGCCATCCAGAAAGGCCTGCGTGGGGCACAGATTGCCTTGCCGTTGCGCGACGGGGTCAAGGCTACCCAGGTCTGAATTGACGTCGCTTATAATTTTTGATAATATGGCGAGTTACGCCTAGAGGCTTTAAGGAGCTTTGCCCATGTTGTTTTCAGGAATACTCAATTTGCCGTGGTGGGGTGACGTCATTGCCACATTGGTCATGACCCACATCACCATTGTCTCCGTCACCATATTCCTGCATCGCCACCAGGCGCATCGGGCGTTGGACCTCGCCCCGGCCATCAGCCACTTTTTCCGCCTGTGGCTGTGGATGACCACGGGCATGGTCACCAAGGAATGGGCCGCGGTGCACCGCAAGCACCACGCCAAGTGCGAAACGGTGGAAGACCCGCACAGCCCGCAGGTACTGGGCATTCGCCGCGTGCTGTGGACCGGCGTGCTGCTGTATGTGAAGGAAACCCGCAAGCCCGATACCCTCACGCGCTACGGCCACGGTACCCCCGACGACTGGATGGAGCGCAATATCTACACGCGCCACAGCCGGCTGGGCATCACCCTGATGGCCCTCATCAACATGGCGATGTTTGGCGTGGTGCCCGGCATGCTGGTCTGGCTCACCCAGATCGTCTGGATTCCCTTCTGGGCCGCTGGCGTCATCAACGGCATCGGCCACTTCTGGGGCTACCGCAATTTTGAATGCAAGGATGCCAGCACCAACATCGTGCCCTGGGGCATCCTGATCGGCGGCGAAGAACTGCACAACAACCACCACACCTTTGCCACGTCGGCCAAGCTGTCCAATCGCTGGTACGAATTCGACATCGGCTGGATGTACATCCGCATGCTGGAGATGGTGGGGCAGGCGCGCGTCAAGAACGTGGCCCCGGCAGTGCGTTTTGATCGCGACAAGTCCGAATGCGACGAGGCCACCCTGCAGGCCATCATTCTCAACCGTTACGACGTGATCGCACGCTACGCCCAGGAGCTCGCGCACACCTGTTCGACCGAGCTGCAACGCCTGGGCGAACACCTCAAGATGCCTGTGCCTTCCCGGCGCGAAGCCATGGCCATGGTGGGGCGCTGGTTGCACAAGGACGCCCATGAGTTGCCTGAAACCGACCAGCACACCCTCGAGGCCGCCATGGCCGCCAGCGGTTCGGTGCACACGGTGGTGGCCATGCGCCGCGAACTGGCCGATTTGTGGACGCGGACCCATGCCACGCGCGACCAGTTGCTGGCCCAGCTCAAGGATTGGTGCCTGCGCGCTGAAGCGAGCGGCATCCAGGAACTGCAGCGGTTTTCGCGTACCCTGAAGGCCTACGCTTAAAGCAACATTGGGGACAGACCCCTTTTTGGGGTCTGTCCCCTTAATTTCCCCCCGTTTATTCCATTTGGTTATTATTCAATAGTATTTTAGTCTTTGTTGTTCTAAAGACCCCCTCTACAATGAGTCGTTCCAGATCTTTTGGGGTGGCCCATGTACCAGTACGACGAAATAGATCAGCGCATCGTGGACGAGCGGGTGGCCCAGTTTCGGGACCAGACCCGGCGCTTTCTTGCAGGTGAGCTCTCTGAAGAAGACTTTCGCCCGCTGCGACTGCAAAACGGCCTGTACATCCAGCGCCATGCACCCATGCTGCGCGTGGCCATTCCCTACGGCGTACTGGCGACATACCAGTTGCGCAAGCTTGCCCATATTGCACGCACCTATGACCGGGGCGTGGGGCACTTCAGCACGCGCCAGAACATCCAGTTCAACTGGCCTGCCCTTGAGGCTGTCCCGGAGATTCTGGCGGAACTGGCCACCGTGCAAATGCATGCCATCCAGACCAGCGGCAATTGTGTGCGCAATACCACCACGGACCACTTTGCAGGGGTGGCTGCCGACGAGCTGATCGATCCGCGCATCTATTGCGAACTGATCCGGCAGTGGTCCACTTTCCACCCCGAGTTTGCATTCCTGCCGCGCAAGTTCAAAATCGCCGTGAACGGTGCCCTGGCAGACCGCGCGGCCACCTGGGTGCACGACATCGGGCTGCATGCGGTGCGCGATGGTGCGGGTGAAATTGGGTTTCGCGTCATCGTGGGCGGCGGCCTGGGCCGTACCCCCATGCTGGGGGTAGTGGTGCGCGAGTTTTTGCCCCTGGCGCACCTCTTGACCTATCTCGATGCCATCCTGCGCGTCTATAACCGCTACGGCCGGCGCGACAACAAGCATAAGGCGCGCATCAAGATCCTGGTGAAGGCCATGACGCCCGAGCGGTTTCAGCGCGAAGTGGAGACCGAGTGGTTGAGCCTGAAGGATGGGCCCGCCACCGTGGTGCCCGAAGAGCTGGCGCGCATCGAGGCGCGCATGATCCGCCCGGCCTACGCAGAATTGCCCGCGGAGATCCCCGAAGCGTTGCAGCAGGCATTGCAGGAAAAGGCGTTCCGACGCTGGCATGGGCGCAACGTGCACGCCCATAAGGTGTCCGGTTACGCCTCGGTGGTGCTCTCGCTCAAGGCCACCGGAAGCGTGCCGGGGGACGCCAGCGCAGACCAGATGGACGCCGTGGCCGAACTTGCGGACCGTTACGGTTTTGGCGAGATCCGGGTGAGCCACGAGCAGAACCTGATCCTGCCCGACGTGCGCCAGGCCGACCTTCCCCACATCTACCGCGAGCTCAGGGGGCTGGGGTTTGCCACGCCAAACATCGGCTTGCTGACCAACATCATTTCCTGCCCGGGTGGGGATTTTTGCTCGCTTGCCAACGCCCGTTCGATTCCGGTGGCCCAGGCTATCCAGCAGCGCTTCGACGATCTCGACCGGCTCCACGACATCGGTCCGCTCGATCTCAATATCTCGGGATGCATGAATGCCTGCGGGCACCACCATGTGGGGCATATCGGCATCCTCGGTGTGGACAAGCACGGCGCCGAGTTCTACCAGATCACCATCGGCGGCAATCAGGCGCCGGCGCGCCTGGGGCGGGTCATCGGGCCCTCGCTGGGGCAGGATGAGATTCCGGACGCCATCGAGCAGTTGCTCGAGGTCTATCTGGAAGAGCGGCTGCACGAGGAAGAGCGCTTCGTGGACGTGGTGGAGCGCCTGGGCATCGAGCCCTTCAAGGCGCGCGTCTATGCACGGCATGAACGCGAGGCCCTCTATGCCTGAGTTGATCCGCGACCGCGCCATCGTGCAGGACACCTATCACCTTCGCACCGACACGCTCGACGGCATCCTCCCCCAGGATGACGTGATCGTGTTGCCCGCACTGCTTGCCGCCGAACGCGCGCGGCTTCTCCAGCACAAGGGCAAGCTGGGCGTGTGGCTGGAAACTTCGGAAGGACCCGAAGTCATTGCCGCAGACCTGGCTCACCTCGATCTCGTGGTGGTGCATTTTTCTTCATTTACCGACGGGCGGGGACACTCCACGGCGCGCCTGCTGCGCGAACGCCATGGTTACCGCGGTGAGCTGAGAGCCGCCGGCGACGTGTTCAAGGAAACGCTGCATTATCTGGCGCGCTGCGGCTTCAACGCCTTTGCCCTGCGCCCGGGCGAATCCCTGGCGCATGCCCTGGGCGGACTGGATGTCTTCAGCGAGGCCTACCAGACTTCAGTGGAGCGCCAGTCTCCCCTGTTCCGGCGCCGCCTCGAAAAAGCTGCTTCAGAGGAAACACCCTCATGAACCTCGCCCTCCGGGTCCAAGAAACGCTGGCCCTGCTGCAACGCGCCGCGCGTGATTTTCAGCCGCTGGCCATGGCCAGCAGCCTGGGTGCCGAAGACATGGTGTTGACCGACCTGATCTTCAAAAACCGACTGCCCGTGGACATCTTTACCCTGGACACCGGGCGCCTGCCCGAGCCCACCCAGCGCCTGATGGCGCGTGTGCAGGAAACCTATGGCCAGTCGGTCCGCGTGGTCTTTCCTGACGCCGCAGCGGTGGAAGCGCTGGTGGCACGCCAGGGGGTGAACGGGTTTTATCACGGCATCGAAGCGCGCCAGGCCTGCTGCGCCGTGCGCAAGGTGGTCCCCCTGGGGCGCGCGCTTTCCGGCAAGAAAGCCTGGCTGACCGGATTGCGCCGCGACCAGTCGTCCACCCGCACCGCGCTTTTGGTGGAAGCCTGGGATGCCGATCACGGCCTGACCAAATTCAGCCCGCTGGCCGACTGGACGCGCGAAGCCGTGTGGGAATACCTCAAGGCCCACCATGTGCCCTACAACGCGCTGCACGACCAGGGCTTTGCCAGCATCGGCTGCAGCCCCTGCACGCGCGCCATACAGGCGGGCGAGGACGAACGCGCCGGACGCTGGTGGTGGGAACATCCAGAAACAAAAGAATGCGGACTGCACCTGTCCGCACAACCCGAAGGGAGCATTGCATGAGCAGCCACCACAGCACGGAGATCTTTGACCTGCATCCGCATCGCGCCAGTCGTACCGAACCGCTGGACCACCTGGATCGCCTGGAGTCGGAGGCCATCCACATCATGCGCGAGGTGGCCGCCGAATGCCGCAATCCTGCGTTGCTTTTTTCCGGAGGCAAGGATTCCATCGTCATGCTGCGCCTGGCGGAAAAGGCCTTTCGTCCCAATGCCTTTCCCTTTCCGTTGCTGCACATTGACACCGGGCATAACTTTCCCGAAGTGATCGCCTTTCGTGATGCGCGGGTGGCGGAGCTGGGCGAGCGTCTCATCGTGCGCAGCGTGGAAGACTCCATCCGCCTGGGACGGGCGCGCGTCAAGGGGGCCAACGACAGCCGCAACGCCTTGCAGGCGGTCACCCTGGTGGACGCCATCAACGAATTCCAGTTTGATGCGTGCCTGGGGGGTGCGCGGCGCGACGAGGAGAAGGCGCGGGCCAAGGAGCGGATTTTTTCCTTTCGCGACGAGTTCGGTGTGTGGGACCCCAAAAACCAGCGCCCTGAAATCTGGAACCTCTACAACGCGCGCGTGCATCCCGGTGAAAACCTGCGCGTGTTTCCCATCAGCAACTGGACCGAACTCGACGTATGGAGCTACATCGGCCGCGAGCGCCTGGCAGTGCCGGACATCTACTTTGCCCATGTGCGGCCCGTGGTGCGCCGCGGGGCGCAATGGGTGCCGGTGACCGGGTTGACCCCGCCCCTGGCGGGCGAAGCCGTGGAACAGGTGTCGGTGCGTTTTCGCACCGTGGGGGACATCACCTGCACCTGCCCGGTGGCCTCGACGGCAGCCACGGTGGAAGCCATCATCGCCGAGACGGCCGTGACCTCCATCACTGAACGCGGTGCCACCCGCATGGACGACCAAACCTCGGATGCTTCCATGGAACTTCGCAAGAAACAGGGGTACTTTTGATGGACCAGGCAGAACGGATCATGCACACAGAATTGTTGCGCTTCATCACCTGCGGCTCGGTGGACGACGGCAAGAGCACCGTCATCGGCCGCCTGCTGTTTGACAGCAAGGCCATCTTCGACGACCAGCTCGCCGCCATCACCGCCACTTCCAGGCGGCGCGGGTTGACCGAGGCCGACCTGGCCCTGCTCACCGACGGGCTGCAGGCCGAGCGCGAGCAGGGCATCACCATCGATGTGGCCTACCGCTACTTCAGCACACCCGTGCGCCGCTTCATCATTGCAGACACGCCGGGGCACGAGCAGTACACGCGCAACATGGTCACCGGTGCCAGCACGGCGGATCTGGCCATCATCCTGATGGATGCACGCAAGGGGATGCTGCCGCAGACCCGGCGC
>DAIBBI010000041.1:0-82752 GCA_027442615.1 Ferrovaceae bacterium
GTGCCTTGCCACCGTGTCTTCCACTTCGTTGGGGTACACGTTGAATCCGGACACCTTGATCATGTCCTTCTTGCGATCCAGCAGGAACACAAAGCCCTGCGGATTCATGAAGCCCAGGTCGCCGGTGCGCAGATAACCATCCGGATGGAACACGGCACGCGTCTCTTCCGGCTGGTTCCAGTAGCCAATCATCACCTGCGGCCCGTGGATGCAGATCTCTCCCTCCACACCCAGTGCCACTTCCTGCCCTGCCTCATCCCGGACGGAAACATCCGTGGAGGGAATGGGCAGGCCAATGGATCCGGTAAAGTCGGTCAGGCCCAGCGGATTGATTGTGGCTGCCGGCGAGGTTTCGGTCAGTCCATAGGCCTGGAGCAGCGTGGATCCCGTAACCTGCTGCCAGCGCAGGGCTACCTCGCGCTGCACTGCCATGCCCCCACCCAGGGTGATCTTCAACCCCGAAAAATCGAGATGCGCAAAATCGGGATGGCTGAGCAGCGCGTTGAAAAGCGTGTTGACCCCGGTGATGATGGTAAAGCGGTGCTGCCTGAGCTCTCCCACCAATGCATTGAGGTCGCGCGGATTGATGATGAGCAGGTTGGCTGCGCCCTGGTGCATGAAGGTCAGGCAATTGGCCGTGAGCGCAAAGATGTGATACAGCGGCAGGGCCGTCACCACCAGTTCCTCGCCGGGCTTGATCACACCCATCAGCCACTGGTCCACCTGGCTGAGGTTGGCCACGATGTTGCCGTGGGAGAGCATGGCGCCTTTGGGCACGCCAGTGGTGCCGCCGGTGTATTGCAGGAACGCCAGGTCCTGGGGGCCCATCTGCGGCGCATTCAGGTTACCCCCCGCCCCCGCAGCCAGCACGGCGTTGAAGGAATGGCTACCGGGCAGATTCCAGGCGGGCACGGCACGCTTGACGTGGCGCAGCACCAGGTTGACGATCAGGCCCTTGGCACCCAGGCGTTCCCCCACGCTCGTCACCACGATGTGCTTCAGGTTCGTGGCCCCCTGCACCTGTTGCACGGTATGGGCAAAATTCTCCAGGACCACGATCACTTCGGCGCCGGAATCCCTGAGCTGGAATTCCAGTTCGCGCGGGGTATAGAGCGGATTGCAGTTGACCGCCACGCAGCCGGCGCGCAACGCCCCAAAAAGCGCTATGGGGTATTGCAGGATGTTGGGCATCATGAGCGCAACCCGCGCACCCTTGGCCACGCCCATTTGCTGCAGCCAGGCGGCAAACTGGCGCGACTGCCGCTCCAGATCCCGATAGGACAGGTGAACCCCCATGCTGATGTACGCGGTGTGCGGGGCAAATCGCTCGCAGGCGGATTCCATCAGGGTGGCGATGGTGGCGTCAGGGGAGGCGCTTATCTCGGCGGCCACCCCTTCGGGATAACTTGCAAGCCAGGGTTTGGTGTCTTTCATCATGATTCGCTTGAGGCTTTGCGGTGCAGCGGCCCGCCGCTGAAGGGCGCAAAACCCGTTCCAAAAATAACGCCGGCATCGGCAAGGTCTGCATCGGCCACCACACCCTCGGCCACCAGCGCGGCGGTGCGCTCGGTGAGCGGCACGATGAGGCGCTCTGCCAGTCCTGCGGGAACGGCACCAAAGGCAGGTTTGATGGGCTGGCCCTTGACCCAGGCATAAAATCCGCGCCCGGATTTCTTGCCCAGGTGCCCCTGATCCAGAACCTGCAGCAGGCACGCCGGGACGGCGCTGCCTGCAAAGAGTTGCTGAGAGGCCGCCATGACGATGTCCAGGCCCACGGTATCCATCAGTTCCACCGGGCCCATGGGCATGCCAAAAGCTTCCAGCGCGGCATCCAGCGTGGCGGGGGCAATGCCCTCGTCGATGCAGCGCAAGGCCTCCTGCATGTAGGGGGCCAGCACCGCATTCACCAGAAATCCTGGCGCGCTTTTCACGGGCAGGGGCAGCTTGGAGAGGGCTCCCACGAAGGCGGCGGCCGCCTGCAACACCTCCGGGGATGCCCCCTTGATCTCCACCACTTCCACGAGCGGCATCAGCGCCACCGGATTGAAGAAGTGGATTCCCACCAGGCGCTCGGGCCGGCGCAGGCTCGCCGCGATGTCCTCAAGGCGCAGGCTGGAGGTATTGCTGGCCAGAAGGGCCGTGGGCGGCATGCGCGATTCGAGGGTGGCCAGCACCTGCCGCTTTGCCTCGAGATTTTCATAAATGGCTTCGATCACCACTTCTGCATGCACCACCCCCTCGCCCGCCACGTCCGGAATCAGGCGGTCGCGCGCCGCACGGCGCGCCTCGGGATTTTTGAAACGACGTGCAAAGAGGGTTTCGGCACGCGCCAGTGCGGGCGCGATGCGCTCCAGCGACTGGTCTTGCAGTGTGACGGTCAAACCCTGCACCACGCACCAGGCGGCAATGTCGCCACCCATCACGCCAGCACCCACCACATGCACCCGTTGTGGCTTTGCGCCCCCTCCCTTGCCAAAGCGCTTCAGGCGCTCCTGCAAGTGAAACACCCGCAACAGATTGCGCGCGGTGGGAGAGGAGAGAATGCGTTGCAGCACCTCGGGCGCCGCCAGCGCATTGCCGTTATGGTGCTGCCACAGGTCAAGCAGGGCATAGGGCGCGGGATACTGTTCGGGATGCGCCTTCCTTGCCACCTGGCGGCGGGCCTGGCGCACCACCAGGGCACGCAGCGGACCATTGAGGAGGCGCTGCTTCCAGGGAAGTGCGCGCGGCGGCGTGGGATCCAGCACGCGCAGGCGTGCGGCGCGCTCCATCAGGCGCGGTGGCACCAGGGCATCGGCCAATCCCAGGCGCAATGCGCGGCGCGCATCGACGCTTTTTCCCGTGAGCATCATGTCCAGTGCCGCGGCGGCACCGATGCGCCGGGGCAGGCGCAGCATGCCCCCCCAGGCCGGCACGATGCCCAGCAACACTTCGGGCAACCCCAGGCGTGTGTCGGGCTGGTCCACCACCATGCGAAAGCGGCAGGCCAGCGAGAGTTCCAGACCACCGCCCATGCAATGACCCTGGATCAGGGCGAGTGTCGGGTAGCGCAGGGCAGCCACGCGATTGAACAAGTTCCAGCCGCGGGCCACGAGATCGAGGCCGTGTTCGGGCGTGACGAGCGCGTCGAACTCATGGATGTCGGCGCCGGCGATAAAGCCCGCACGCTTGCCCGACCTGAAAATCAGGCCGGCTGGCTGGATTGCATCCAGGTGGTCCAGCAAGATGGACAGCTCCGCCATGACGGCACCGGAAAGCGCATTGGTGCTTTCACCAGCGCGATCCAGCGTGGCCCAGACCACATCGTCATCGTCGCGCTTCAGTTTCCAGTGGATGAGCTGCGGCGAGTAACTCATGAGAGCGCCTCCACCAGGACCGCACCGCCCTGACCACCGCCGATGCAGATGCTGGCCAACCCGCGCCGCCCCCCGCCTTCGCGTAGCGCCCGCAGCACCTGCAGCACGATGCGCGCTCCCGAGGCGCCCACGGGATGTCCCACGGCAATGGCGCCACCATGGGGATTGAGCCGCGCAGGGTCGATGGACCCCAGCGCCCCAGTAACCCCCAGCTCCTTCTGGCACCATGCCCCATCCTGCCAGGCGGCGAGGCATGCCAGCACCTGCGCGGCGAAAGCCTCGTTGATTTCCCACACGTCGAGGTCACTGAGCCCCAGGCCATGGCGCTGCAGCAGGGGAGTGGCGGCATATACCGGCCCCAGGCCCATCTGGGCGGGGTCCAGCGCTGCCCACTGGGTGTCGGCGAGACGCGCCAGGGGGCGCAACTGCCAGCGCGCCACCGCCTCTTCCGAAGCCAGCAGGAGGAGGGCCGCGCCGTCGGTGACCTGCGAACTGTTGCCCGCCGTGATGTTGCCATAGGGCCTGTCGAACACGGGCTTCAGGGTGGCGAGCTTTTCCATGCGGGTGTCGCCCCGAATGCCGTCATCCTCGGCGTAGGTGCGCCCCGCCACGTCCACCAGCGGCACGATGGCGCTGTCACCCGGACGCGCCGCAGCCGCACGACGATGACTTTCCAGGGCAAAGGCGTCCATCTGCTGGCGCGTGATGCCAAATCGCCAGGCCAGGTTTTCCGCCGTCTGTCCCATGGAGAGGCCCACGACCGGGTCGGTAAGCCCTTTCATCAATCCGATCACGGGTTTCAGATGCGCCGGGCGCAGGCGCCCCAGCAGCGCCAGCTTCTGCGTCAGACTGCGCGCGCCATTCCAGAGCGAGAGCCACTGCACCATGGCGTCGGAGAGCAGGATGGAAGCGCGCGAGAGTGCATCGGTTCCGCCCGCCAGCACGAGGTGGCTGCGACCCAACTGGATGTTGGCCATGGCCGAATCGAGCGACTGCATGCCCGAGGCGCAGTTGCGCATCACGGTCCAACCCGGCACCCGTTCGCCGCACCCCAGACGCAGCGCCAGCAGCCGCCCGATGTTGACTTCATCCGGGGCAGGGGCCGCGCACCCCAGGATCACCTCATCGAGATCGGAGGGCAGAAACGGCTGGCGCAACAGCAGGCTGCGCCCGGCCTGTACGGCAAGGTCGCACGCAGAAAACGGCCCCGGAACGCCACGCGCCTTGAGAAACGGGGTTCGTGCCCCGTCAATGAGATAAACGGTTTTCATCAAACCTCATTTTGAAGCCTCATTGGGGACAGACCCCAGAGGGGTCTGTCCCCAATGAGGCTGCTCGAAATCATCCACCTGAATCACGCGATCGCGCAGCAGGTTGCGCCGTTGCAATAGGGCATGCTCGGCCGGAGTGATGGCTCCGGCGGCAAGGGCCGCTTCGGCGATGTCGCGCACATTGGCGCGCGGGTCATGGGCAAAGCGTCCCGCCTTTTGCGCTTCGCGAATCCGGGCTTCCACGCCTTCCGCCTCCAGGGTGGCCGAAAGCGCCCATTCCAGCGCGCCCACGGGTTCCTCGGCGTTGGCCGGCAGGTGGCAACAGGCGGTCAGGCGATCGCGGGTGGCCGAGGGAGTCATCAGCAGGCGGGCCACCTCGTGGCCCAGTTCGTCCGAGGGCACCACATACGGATACCCCCAGGGAAACAACAGGCGATGCAGCAGCCACGCCACCCAGCGCACGGGATAGTTGGCGAACACGCCCTCAAAGGACTGCTGCGCCTGGTAGATGGCATCCCACACCGCCCAATGCAGCAGTGGCAGATCGTCCCCGGGCCGGCCCTCGGCTTCAAAGCGCTTCAAGGCCGCGGAGACCAGCACCATCTGCGAGAGGATGTCGCCCAGACGCGCCGAAAGCTTTTCGCGGCGCTTGAGGCCCCCGCCCAGCACCAGCAGCGAGATGTCGGAGAGAAAGGCAAAGGCTGCCGAGTAGCGCGAGAGCTGCTGGTAGTAGCGCCGCGTCTGTGGCGCCACCTCGGGCACCGCCGCAAAATGCGAACCCGTCAGCCCCATCCACAGGGCGCGCAGGCCGTTCTTCACGGTGTGGGCAACGTGGCCGAAAAGCGCCGCGTCAAAGTCCCGCAGGCCGGCCGAGGGGTCGGGATTGCGGGCCGCGTTCATTTCGCGCAGCAGGAAGGGGTGACAGCGAATGGCCCCCTGACCGAAGATGATCAGGCTGCGCGTGAGGATGTTGGCGCCCTCCACGGTAATGCCGATGGGAATTTGCTGATACGCGCGCCCCAGAAAATTGGAGGGCCCCAAACAGATGCCCTTGCCGCCGATCACGTCCATGCCATCGTTGACCACCCGGCGTGCGCGTTCCGTAACATGGTACTTGGCGATGGCGGAGAGCACCGCGGGCTTCTGTCCCTGGTCCACGGCGGCCGCGGCAAAAGTGCGCAGCGCGTCCATGAGGTAGGTGTAGGCGCCGATGCGCGTCAGGGCTTCTTCCACGCCCTCGAAGCGACCGATGGGCATGCTGAACTGGTTGCGCACACGGGCATAGGCCCCTACCGCGCGCGCGGTCAGTTGCGCCATGCCGGTGTTGGACGAGGGCAACGAAATGGAGCGCCCGGCCGCGAGGCTTTCCATCAACATCCGCCAGCCCTGCCCCGCCATGGCAGCACCACCAATGATGAAATCGAGGGGCATGAACACGTCCTTTCCGCGCGTGGGACCGTTCATGAACATGGCATTGAGCGGAAAATGGCGCCGCCCCACTTCCACGCCGGGGTGGTCGTGCGGCACCAGGGCACAGGTGATGCCCAGATCACGGGTGGTGCCCAGGAGGCCCTCGGGGTCGTACAAGCGAAAGGCCAGCCCCAGCAGCGTACACACGGGAGCCAGCGTAATGTAGCGCTTGTCCCAGGTCACGCGCATGCCCAGCACTTCCTGCCCCTGCCACATCCCCCTGCACACCACTCCGGCATCCGGAATGGCCGCCGCATCCGAGCCCGCCCAGGGACTGGTCAGGGCAAAAGCGGGAATCTCCTCGCCCCGGGCAAGACGCGGCAGGTAATGGTTCCGTTGCGCATCGGTGCCGTAATGCAGCAGAAGCTCGCCCGGCCCCAGCGAGTTGGGCACCATCACCGTCACCGCCAGCGCCGAACTGCGAGTGGACAGCCGCGTGATGATCTGCGAGTGCGCATAGGCCGAAAAAGCCTTGCCGCCGTAACGCTTGGGAATGATGAGCCCGAGAAAACCGCGTTCTTTGAGGTATTGCCAGGTGTCGGGCGAGAGGTCGTAATCGGTCTGGGTTACTTTCCAGTCGTCCACCAGGCGGCAGGCCTCGTTGACGTCGTGATCCAGGAAATGCTGCTCTTCGGGAGTAAGGCGCGGTGCAGGTTGGTCCAGCAGTTTTTGCCAATCGGGATGGCCCCTGAACAGTTCGCCTTCCCAGCCCACGGTGCCCGCCTCCAGGGCCTCGCGCTCGGTGTCCGACATGGGGGGCAACATCTTGCGATAGGCCCTGAACAACGGCGCGGTCAAAAATCCCATGGTCAGTATCCTCGTTTTTGCATCGCCAGCATGCCCAGGGGCGTAACCGGGTTGTCGTGCGGCACCATCCAGTGAAATCGCTCCAGCCAGTCGGCCAGCGCCTGGGCAGGCAGCGGCACGGACAGGGCATAGCCCTGCCCCTCGTCCGCGCCGAGCAGGCTGGCCACCTCCACCAGTTCGGCGCTCTCGAGACCCTCCACGATGACGCGCAGTTTGAGACTCTTGGCCAGCCGCACCAGCCCCGAGATGAAATCGATGACCCGCTCCGGATCCCTGGCAATCTCCCGCACCAGGCCCTGATCGATTTTCACCGTGCTAAACGGCAGGCTGCGCAGGCGCAGCAGAGAGCTGTAACCCGCACCCAGATCGTCCATGACGAGGCGCACGCCCAGTTCGGCGAGCGCCTGCAGGGTGGTGCGTGCGGTTTCCAGGTCGTGGAATTCCTCGTCTTCCAGCACTTCAAGCTCGAGGCGCTGCGGGTCGACGTGATGGCGACGCAGCGCTTGCTCCACCCATTGCGCACAGCCCGCTTCGATCAATACGGCGGGCGGGAGGTTGAGCGAGACGATGAGCTCGGGATGACGCTCCAGCCAAAGGCCCAGCTGGGCGAGCGCCTGATCGAGACCCAACTGGAACAGCAGTACCAGTTCGCGCGTGCCAAACCCGGGCAGGAACGTCACAGGCCGGATGAGCGTGTCGTCCTCGGCCCGCAGGCGGGCCAGCGCCTCGATTTTGGTGGGATTGCCCGTGGCCAGATCCACGATGGGTTGATACTCCAGTACCAGCCTGTCGTTTTCCAGCAAGGTGCGGTACACCCGCCGCTGGTCCGCCGACTGGCTGACGAGGTTGGGGCGGTACAGGCGCTGGCGGGCCTGCGTCAGCAAATAGCCCACCGACTGGAAGAACAGCCGGGTTTCGGCAGATTCAAACTGGCCGGGGTGGTGACCAAAAATGCCCAGCGCCGCCGTGACGCGTCCCTGGGGGTCGGTGATCGGTACAAAAATGGCGCTGAGGATGCCCGACTGCAGCGCTGCTTCACGCAAATGGGCAAGATGCGGCTCGGTGGCATAGCTTGCGTTGGTCTCGATCTGCTCGGTCTGCCACACCCGCAGATGGGCTGGCGACAAGGGACGCCCCTCGGCATCCGTGAGGTGGGGCACCACCCCCTGGGATTCGAGGTCCTTGAGGTAGCGCTCCAGCACCGCCGTCTTGAACTCATACACCAGCTTGCCCGAAGGGTCGGGCCGGTTGATGGTGGCAGCCACGCAGCCCTGCAGTGCCGTGACGTCCTCGAGAAGCCCGCGGCAGGCATCCACCCAACTTGTGGCCTGCGACAGCCGCAGTGATTGCTGGGCAAGCCATGACTGGCGTTCCACCAGAAGCTGCTGCAGGGCATGGATATGGCTTTCCAGTTCCACGCGCAGGCGTGCCGCCATCAGGTCCACCACCAACTGTTTTTCGGACAGCCGCATGCCCTGCAATTCAAACAGGCGACGGCGCAACTGGTTGTGATAAGCCTGGATGCCGTCGATCAGCGCGGTCAGTTCCAGGCCCACCAGGGTATTGACCCGCCCCATGGCTTCGGCAAAGCTGCGATGCTCTGATTCCGTCAGGTCGGGGCGCTGCAGCAACAGCACATGGTGCTGCAGCCGCGCATTCAGCGCCTCCAGCTCCTCGTCGCTCAAACGCCCCAGAATCCTGGAGATGTCGGGGCGACGCGCCCATTCCGACTGGAAGCGCGTCACGAAATCATGCCCCAGGGGCGCCAGACTTTCCTGCAGGGGGGCCAGCAGGGCCGCAGCCTCCGCCCCATAGGGTGGCACGCTGTGCGGCAGCGCGGCCGAGGCGGTGAGATTGCCCTCTCCCCAGATTTGCCACCAGTTGGGGCGATGGCCCTTGTGGGCCTTGAGGCCGTACATGGCTTCAAAGGCATGCCGCAGAAGCAGGCCGGCATCCCCGCCATCGTTGGGATAGAAGGTCAGCCCCAGCGAGACCCGGGGCGTCACGGCAGCACAGTTGGGGATTTCGATGGGAGCGGTCAGGAATTCGTGGATGCGCTCCAGCCTGGGAAACAGGTCCTCATAGCGCAACAGGCCCTCGATCACCAGGACGAATTCGTCCCCGCCCGAACGCGCCACCAGGTCCGTGTCACGCAGCGCAGCGCGCAGCCGCTGCGCGACGGCCTTCAGCACGAGATCACCAGCCTCATGACCGCAGGCGTCATTGACGGCCTTGAAGTCGTCGATGTCGGCCATGCACACTGCAAGCAGGGTTTGATCCTTGCGCGCGCGCGCCAGCGCCCCGGGCAGATGCTGGTCCAGCGCAAGGCGATTGGGCAGGCCGGTCAGGGCATCATGAATGGTGAGATAGCGCTGCTTGTCCTGCTCATGCATCAGGCGGCGTTGTAGAAAAATGTGTTCCAGGCCGCGCGAGACGCTGCGCGAGAGTTCTTCCAGCAGGCGCTGGAGCTCCCGGTCAAAGACATATTCCTGGGGGTGGTACACCGTCAGGATGGCCTTGACTGCCCCCTGGCGCAGGATGGGCAGGGCGGCACTGGCACCGAAACCAAAGCGCTCGGCCCGTGCCCGCCAGGGGGCAAGATGCGGCGCGTTGGCAAAGGACTGGGTATAACGCACCTGCCCATCCCGCCAGGCCCGGCCCATGGAACCCTGCCCCTCGGGAATGTCCGGGTCTGATGAAATGAAAACCCCCTCCAGGTAACCCGTTTCCCCTGCCGAGGCCAACACCTTGAAGCGTTGGTCCGCATCGGGTACCGAGATGAAAGCCAGCTTCAACTGGCCATATTGCACCGCAATTTCGCAGATGGCCCTGAACAGGTCATGGGCTTCCTGCGTTCCGGCGATGACCTGGTTGATCCGGGCCAGCATGGTGTTGAACTGCAGCGCGCGCGTCAGGGAATCATGCTGGTTCTGCGCACGCGATTGCATCATGGCATAGCGCAGCACGGTGCCCGTCATGGCCGCACAGAATTCCAGCAGTTCAAGCGCTTCCGGATCAGGCGACCCACTCGTCTGTCCGGTCAGGGCAAAGGTGCCCGCGATGCGCTCGTCCAGCCAGACGGGGTAGGACCAGCAGGACTGGAGGTTCCACTCCCGGGCGAGGGCCCGCAAACCATCCCAGCGCGGATCGCGCGCCACATGACTGACGATGGTGGGTTCATGGCTGTAAACGGCGGAACCGCACGAACCGCTGCGCGGTCCGGGCTGCAGGCCGCTTAAGGCAGCAACGAGTCCGGGTGATGCGCTGGGGGCGGCATAAACCGCTAGCGTGCCATCGGGCTGGACCGACATGATGGTGGCGATGCGCCCCGGAGCCACCCTTTCGGCAAACTGGCAGATGGCAATGCCCAATGCCTGGGGTGATTTCCCTTCGGCCAGATCATGCAGTATCTGGGTTGGAAGCTGCAAAAGTGCAGATTTCAGAAGGGCGTCTGGCACGCGTCAGTTCCGTCTTGGGCTCTAAATTCAGGATTCATCATCAAGTGCACTATTCTGCCATGACTCTGGCCCTGTGTTCACACCTGGAACGAATCTACCGAGGCACTCAACTCTGAAGCAATGTTTTTGAGCTGCGCGGCAGCCTCATTGATGCCGGCTATGGTCCTGTCGTTTTCTTCCGCCATGAGGGCAATGCGCTCGATGTTGCGCGCAATGTCCTCCGTGGCCGTTTTTTGTTCGCGGGTGGCGTGGGCAATCTCCTCTACCCGTCCCCGGCTTTGGATGGCGCTGGCACGAATGTCCTCCAGGGACTTCGAGGCCTCCACCGTCATGGCCACTCCTTCAGCCACCTGCTGGCTGCCCGAGCGCACCTCGTCAATGGAGTTGCGCACGCCCTGCTGCACCGTTTCGATGACGGCGGCAATGTTGTCGGTGGCCTGGCGCGTATTTTCAGCGAGCGCGCGCACTTCATCTGCCACCACCGCAAAACCCCGACCACTCTCGCCAGCCCGGGCCGCCTCGATGGCCGCATTGAGTGCCAGCAGATTGGTGCGGTCGGAAATGCTCTTGATGGTGCCCACGATGGCGCCGATTTCCTGCGTCCGGGCGCCAAACCCTGAAATGTTTTCTGCGGCACGCTCCACCGAGGCTGCCACCCGGCGGATTTCCTCCACCGCCGCGTTCATGCGCTGCTCCCCTGCGTCGGCCGCCGCTGCCGTGGCCTGCGACCCCGTCACCGCCTCCCCGGCGTTATCGGCCACGTGGCTGATGCTGACACTCACTTCTTCCACCGAGGACACCGTGGACTGCGCCGATTCTGACTGCACCCTTGAGGAACGGGCAATCTGCTGCGCGGTCTCTGAAAGGGTGGTGGAAGCCTGCAGCGAGAGCCCGGCGGTGCGCTTGACCTGAGTTACCACCTCGGTCAAGGCCGTGGCCATGTCGTTGAATCGCGTGCCCACCAGCGCCAGCTCGTCCTTCGACTGGATGTGCACGCGCCGGCGCAGGTCGCCTTGCGCCATGCCGGCAGTGGCCTCATTGAGCTCCCGAATGGTCTCACCCAGCGAGAAATACATGCCCGCAAAGAGCCAGCCCACGGTCAGAAGCGCTGCCACGGCCACGCCCAGCGACCAGGCCAGCCGCACGCGCGCCTGGTGTCGACGCTCATCCAGCAGGATCCTGTACACCTCGGCGTTTTCGGACACGAGGCTCCAGGCTGCCTCCACTGCCGGTCGGGCCACGTTCGCCACATCGGGCAGGGGGGATGCAAGCTTGTCGCGATTCACGAAGTTTTCGCGGGCTACATGCACCAGTTCCGCGCTTTGGGTCCTGGCGTTGGCCAGCGCCCCGGTCAGGCGCGAGCGCGCCAGCTCGTTTACTTTCATGGCTTGCGCCAGTTGGGTTTCCACCAGGGAAAAGGCATCAGACAGGCGCGCATCGGTCACCTCATAAAACACCTTGTCGCGCATGGTGAGGGTGCCACGCGCCAGATTGAGGGTTTCGTAGGCCAGCACGCGCACCGTGATGCCTGCCACCTTGGGCGTGTTGTTGGCCAACGCAAACCCCAGATAGAACAGATCCTGATCGGGCTCCAGCGACATGCCCGAAACATCGCCCAGGTCGCGCATCAGGGCGTAAAGCCGGTCAAATTCCTTGCCGTGGGCGCTAAAGGCCTGCTGTGCAAATTCGGCATCCAGCGGCAGGGCCGCCACCCTGGCGTGCAGTTCATTCCATCCATTGCGCAGGCCCGATGCCCCTTTCGCGAGATCAAAGGAGGCATGGGCGGCCTGCACATCGGCGTCCAGGCGCGCCAGCACCTGTTCGTTCACCGCGGCCTGCTGCTTCAGGCGCTCCTGCACCGAGACGTCCCCCACGGGAGCCGTGATGGCGATGCGGCGGTACTCGATGAGCGCCTTGTTCCATGCCACCAGATCCCCGATCAGGCGCACCCCGGCTTCTTCGGAGGTCATCTGCTGCAGGCGCGACATCAGGGTGGCGCTGGCCTGCACGGCAAAATAGCCAAGGGCCAATGCCATCACGGCACCCACCAGGGCAAACTTTCCAGCAAAACGAAGGCGGGCGGTCAGCGCTACCGCCGGGGCAAACAAAAATCGTCTCATGCGGCAACCTCGTGGTTTTCAGAGAGAACAAGTCGCCCCACCTCCCGGATCATCTGGCCGCAGGTGCTGGCGTCCATGGGTTTGGCAAAATAAAAACCCTGCAGCGTATCGCAACCCTGCCGAATCAGAAAATTCACCTGGGCCTCGGTTTCCACGCCTTCGGCCACCACCTTGAGGTTGAGGTTATGGGCCAGGTTGACGATGGCAACGGCAATGGCCGCATCGTCCGCATCGCTGGTGACGTTGCGGATGAAGGCGCGGTCAATTTTGAGGGCATCGAGGGGAAACTGCTTGAGATAGGCCAGACTGGAGTAGCCGGTGCCAAAGTCGTCCACCGAAAGCCGTACGCCCAATTGCTTGAGGCGCCCTAGAATCTGCACCGCCTGCTGCGGGTCATGCATCAGCATGGATTCGGTAATCTCGATCTCGATGGCCTCCGGGGCCAGGCCATGGCGGCGGATGATTTCGCCGACGCGCAAGTCGAGCTCGGGCTGCAAAAACTGGCGCACCGACAAATTGACCGCCATGGATGGTACCTCGATGCCAGCATCATGCCAGGCGCGCATTTGTGCGCAGGCGGTTTCCAGCACCCACATCCCAACGGGCAGAATCAGGCCGGTATCTTCCAGCACTGGAATGAAATCCTCGGGAGGCACCAGTCCCTGCTTCGGATCGTTCCAGCGCAGGAGCGCCTCGACCCCGCTGACCTGCCCGCCACTCACGCCAATCTTGGGCTGGTAGTGCAGCCTGAATTCCTGGCGCGTCACGGCCTGGCGCAGGCTCGATTCCAGGCGCAGGCGGCTCAGCGCGCGCTGGTTCATCTGGGGTGCGTAAAACTGGCAGGAGTCGCGCCCCTGCTCCTTGGCACGGTGCAGGGCCACTTCGGCGTTCTTCAGCAATTCATCGGCGTCGCGGCCGTCTGCGGGAAAAAGTGCGACCCCGAGGCTTGCCGAGAGGTAGATCTCGACGCCACTGTCCAGGGTAAAGGGACGCACCAGCGTGCCCAGAAATTTCTGGGCCACCTGGGCCGCTTCTTCGGGGTGGCCGATATCGGAGAGGGCGATGCCAAACTCGTCTCCCACCAGGCGGCTGACCGTGTCGCCAGCCCGCGTACAGGACAGCAGGCGATGCGCCACCTCCGCCAGCAACTGGTCCCCCACCGCATGGCCATGACCATTGCTGATCAGCTTGAAGTCATCGAGGTTGAGTACCAGCACCGTCATCAGTTTGCCGCTGCGCTCGGCCCGCGCCATGGACTGGGTCATGCGATCGCGCAGCAGGTAGCGGTTGGGCAAACCGGTCAGGGCATCGAACTGCGCGAGGTAAGCCAGCTTCTGGTCCGTCTTTCGTTGCTCCAGAAGGGCCACAACCAGGCGGGAGAGCTGGGAGAGCGCCCGGCGCTGCGCCTCGCTGATGGTGCGCGGCTGGTGATCCAGCACGCAGAGGGTACCCAGGGCAAAGCCATCGGAAGTGTAGAGCGGCATGCCTGCATAAGACCGGAAATGCGGATAACCCGTCACCAGGGGGTTGTCGCTAAAGCGCGGGTCCAGCAGGGTGTCGGGAACTTCCATGACGCCCTTGCCACGAATGGCATGGGCACAGAAGGAAAATGCGCGGGGCGTTTCACTGATGCCCGAAACCCCAAGGCTGGACTTGAACCATTGGCGGTGGCGATCCACCAGGCTGATCAGGGCCATGGGTGCGTCACAGATCTGTGCCGCAAGTTCGGTCATGTGGTCAAAGAGGGGATCGCGTGGCGTGTCGAGGATATGATAGGCCTCAAGCGCCATGAGTCGCTCTGCCTCTTCTTGAGGTAACCCCATCAGATCGGTGTCCATGCTCCCCTTCCCCTTTTTCTTGCCGTTTGCATGCATCTTACGGAGCACGCTCGGCATGTGATGCAGGGAACTTCGGAGACTTGCTGTAGGGAATTCTTGACGCGCTGCAGAAAAAGCTAGAAGCAAAGACTGGAGATGGCCGGAATCAGTTCGCTCGCGGTGGCGCCTTTGCTGACGAAGGCGGCCGCCCCGGCTGCGAGCGACTCCTCCCGATAGATGGGCATGTCGTTGCTGGAGTGCATCACCACGCGAATGTGAGGGAAACGCGCCTGGATCTCGCGGGCCGCATCGATGCCGTTCATGCCAGGCAGCGCAATATCCATGATGACCAGACGCGGCGCCTCGGCGGCACAGAGCGTCAGTGCTTCCTCGGCGCTGCCCGCCGCCAGCACGCGGACGCCATCGAAGGATGCCCCCAGCAGGTCCAGCATCGCCGCCTGCGTGGCAGGGTGGTCCTCGACGACCAGGATCGTCAGCATTTCGGGTTGATGTGCACACATGGCTCGCACTATAGCGTCCTGCAAAATGCGGTGTCTGTAGGGAATTCTTGATGGAAAGGGGTCATTCCAGCGAGGTCAGGCCATACTGGATGGCAAATTTGATGAGGCCCGCCAGTTCCGTGATGTGCAGTTTCTGCATCAGGCGGCTGCGGTAACTGTCCACCGTCTTGGGTGAAAGGTGCAACATTTCGCCAATGGCGGCGCTGGAATGGCCGTCAGCCACGAGTTTGATGATTTCGCGCTCGCGCCGGCTGAGGCTCTCCAGCGGGCTTGTGCCATTGCGCTCGCTCAGCCCCTCGGCCACGATTTCCGCCACCTTGGGGCTCAAGTAGCGACGCCCGGTCTGTACCACCCGCACTGCCTCAATGATTTCCCGCGCGGCCGATTCCTTCAGGAGGTAACCGCGGGCTCCTGCTTCCAGGGCATGGAACACGTGCTGCGCGCCGGAATGCATGGACAGAATGACCACGGGCATGTGGGACCATTTGGCCAGCATCTGTCGCGTGGTCTCGATACCGTCCTGTCCGGGCATGGAAATGTCCAGGATGACCACATCGGGTTGCAGGGCGGCCACCTGGATGAGGGCATCGCGTCCATTGTCGGCGGTACCGACGACTTCGATGTCCGCCTGGGCCGCGAGCAGCGTGACCAGCCCCTCGCGAACGATGGCATGGTCGTCCGCCAGAAAGACGCTGATGGTCATGCAGGGCGCACCACGTCAATGGTGATGATGGTGCCCTTTCCGGTTGCAGACTGAACTGCAAAGGCCGCGCCCATGGCTTCGGCCCGCTCACGCATGGTGGTCATGCCCATGCCCGCGGTGGGGTGGCCAGCGGCTTTCGTTTCCGGATCGAACCCGCGTCCGTTGTCCGCCACGCTCAGTCGTACCTGGTTGGCCGTGCCCTCCACCGTGATGGCAATGTCGGTGGCCTGCGCATGCTTGACCGTGTTGTTGAGCGCCTCCTGCGCAATCCGGAACAGCGCAATCTCCACCATGGGGGGAAGGCGGGGCCGGGGCTCGCTGCCATGCACCATGAGGGCAAAACCGCTGCGCTGGGCCACGCGCTGCGCGTGGTCTTTCAACGCAGCAAGCAGCCCCAGCTCATCGAGGCCAGGAGGGCGCAGCGTCACCATCACATGGCGCAGATGTTTGGTGGTGTCCTCCAGCAGGCGCTGCGAATCCTCCAGGCGCGCTCCCAGTTGGGCCACCGATTCGGGCGGCAGGGCATTGCGGATCACGGTGAGATTGAGGCTCAGGGCAGTCAGCTCCTGGCCCACCGAATCGTGCAGTTCGCGTGCCAGAAGACGCCGCTCGTTTTCCTGGACTTCGAGAAGCTGGCGCGACATGGCCTGCAGTTGTCGGGCGTACTCCGCCACGGCGGCGTCCGCACGCCGGCGGGCCTCGCGTCGCGCATAGTTGTCGAGGGCAAAGGAAATGTCGGTGGCCACATCCAGCAACAGCGCCACTTCTCTGTCCTGAAAATAATCCTGTTCCACCGCATACACGTTCAGCGCGCCCGCCACCTGACCCTTCAGGCGCACCACAAACGCGGCCGAGGCACAAAACCCGCTGCGCAGGGCGGCAGCCCGCCAGGGCAGGGTGGCGGGGTCATTGAAGATGTCGTTGCAGATGTAGGAGCGTTCCTCGCGAAGCGCGGTGCCCACGGGTCCCATGCCCTCGGGCCGGGTGTCGGTGTAAATCCTGATGCCCTGCAGATAGCCATGGACGTCGCCGTGCTGGGCCACGGGTTCCAGCATGGCCGTTTCCGGATTGCACCAACCCACCCAGGCCATGCGAAACCCGCCCTGCTCCACCAGCACCCGGCACACGGTGTGGAAAAGGTCCGTTTGCGTCGGCATGCGCACGATGGCCTGGTTGACGAGCGCCAGTACGGCATAGAGCTTGTCGAGCCGCTCGATTTCGTGTTGATGTGTCTGTTGTGGGTCCGCGTCCTGGGTCATCATGTCCGGCAAACGAAGGCTTCACGCCAGAATACTAGATTTTGTACTGCGACAGTATCTCCGTCTGCTGTTCGGCCAGATGCTTCATGTCCTGTACGGTGCCGGCGGTCTGGGCCGCAGCGGCACTGGATTCTTCCGTCATCTGTGCGATGCGTTCCATCTGTGCGGCGATGGTGTTGCTGGCCACCCCCTGCTCCTGGATGGCCAGCGTGATCTCGCCCACCATGGTCGTGGTGCTGGCTGCCGAGGCACCAATCTGACGCATGGCATGATCCGCCTCATCGGCACGAGCCACCCCCCCTTCCACCAAGGTCTCGGCGGCCTTCATCTGCGCCACGGCCTGCACGGAAGCCTCGCGCACGGCGTCGAGGCTTGCGGAAATTTCCTGGGTGGAAGCGGCGGTGCGCTCGGCCAGCTTGCGCACCTCATCGGCCACCACCGCAAAACCGCGCCCCGACTCACCAGCGCGCGCCGCCTCGATGGCTGCGTTCAGTGCAAGGAGGTTGGTTTGGTCGGCCACTTCCCGGATCACCTGCACCACGTTGATGATCCTGGCACTTTGCTCGTCCAGCCCGCGAATGGCCTCCCCGGCCTGCGTCACCGCCCCCGAGATGTTGCGGATGTCCTCGATGGTCTGACTGATGGTATGCGAACCCGCTTCGGCCTGCTGGCTGGAGGACTGCGACAGGGCTTGGGCCTCGCCGGCACGCTCGGCCACGTGGTTGATGCTCACCGTCATCTGCTCCACCGTAGCCGCCACGGTGGCCGAGGCTTCGCTTTGTTCCTGCGCCGCCCTGGAAATCTGCTGGGCCGTTTCAAACATCTGCGCCGAGGCGCCCGACACCTGTTTGGCCATGCCGGCAATGCCGCCCATGCTCTGCTGCAATTCGTTCAGGAGTCCGTTGAAGGCGTTGGCAGTCTTGCCCACTTCGTCCCGGCGTTGTGCCAGCGCCCGCAGGGTAAAGTCCTTGCCGTTCTTGACCTGCTCCATGGTGCTCTGGATGCCGGAGAGGGACTCCGTGATGGCCCGCCCCAGCAGGAACCCGCCCAGGGCCACGCCCACCACCGCAGCTAGCGACATGCCAACCTCCAGCCACTTGGCCCGGGTGTAGGCCGCCTGATTCTTTTTGCTCTGCTCGCCGCCCAGAGCGTAGTTGTATTCGATGTGATCCTGCAACTCCTTGCGCATTTTCTTGCCTGCCTGGAACACCGTGCCCCGCTCCAGGTTGATGGCTGCCCCCACCACCTCCCCGGCGCGCGATTTTTCCAGAAAGCCCTTGGCCGCCACCCAGTAATCCGCCATGTCCGCCTTGTCCGTTTCCAGCATGGTGCGGTCCGTGGCATCCGAGATCATGTCCTTTTCGTACAGGGCAACCTTATCCAGAAAATCCTGGTGCAGCTCGTTGATGCGCTTTTCGTCCTCCTGTTTCTGCTCGGGGTCCGCGTCGATCAAATGCTTGTGGATCATGATGCGCAGGTCAAACACGTCCCGCTCGGCCCCCTGCAACAGCTTCAGGCTGGGGAAGATATTCTCTTCCACGTATTGAAAGCGTTCCTGCGCCCCACGCAGCTGCCACAGCCCGATGCCGCCCACCGCCACCAGCGCCAGCAACGCCACGGCCAGCAACAGCATGATTTTATTGCGTATGCTCATTTCTTTTCCCCAAGAGTGCGGCTCCTTGTCCCATAACGGCAAATGTTACGAAATCTTTAAATCCTTCTGCCCCCCGGGGCCTGTGGCAAAATGAAGACCACCCTTTCATGACACCTGCGAGGTATCCCATGTATCGCCGCTCCCCACTTCTGCGCCTGATCTGGATGGCCCTGCTGGGCCTGGCATTGACCCTGTCCCTGGCGGCCCGGGCCGAAGACACCTACGACCAGGATTCCATCCTCAAGGACGCCACTGAATTTTTTGGCAGCACCACCGAGGGGCTTGCCAAGCTCATCGAAAAGGCCTTCAAGGAACAGGGCAGGCCCAACGGGTACATCAAGGGCGAAGAGGCGAGCGGCGCCATTGCGGTGGGATTGCGCTATGGAGATGGCGAGCTCACCCTCAAGGGCGGGGGCAGCAAGAAGGTATTCTGGACCGGCCCGTCGCTGGGCTTTGACTTTGGCGGCAATGCGTCCAAGGTGTTCGTCCTGGTATACCACCTGCCCTCTGCCGACAAGATCTTCCAGCGCTATCCTGGCGTGGACGGCAGCTTCTACTATGTGGGCGGGGCAGGCATCAACTACCAGCAGCGGGGCAACATCATCCTGGCCCCGATTCGCCTGGGTGTGGGACTGCGCGCCGGGGCGAGCGTAGGTTACATGCATTACACCCCCACCAAGACCTGGAACCCCTTTTGAGGAGCGGACATGAGCCCGATCATCCCTGACGTTGCCCTGATCGATAACAGCGAAGAGCGCGCACCTCTCGTCCTGGTCCTGGACTGTTCCGGCAGCATGTCGGAGGCCAGCAAGATGGACCTGCTCAACGAAGGGCTCAAAACACTGGCCGCGGAGTTGAAGGACGACCCCATTACGGCGCGTTGCGGACGCATCCTCGTCATTGCCTTTGGCGGGGATAACAACGTGGAAATCATGGGAGACTGGACGGACGCCATGGATTTTGTGCCACCCGAACTCACTGCGGGCGGCATGACGCCCATAGGCGCCGCCATGAAATGCGCGCTGGACGAAATCGAAGCCCAGAAGGTTCAGATGCGCAGCGCCGGCGTGCCCTACAAGCGCCCCATCGTCATGCTGCTCTCCGACGGCGAACCCACCGACGACTGGCAGGCCACGGCCGTGGCCTGCAAGAATGCGGAAGCGGCCCACAAGGTCAACATCATGGCCATCGGCATCGGCTCGAAGGCCAACCGCGACACCCTGGGCGAATTCAGCAACAAGGGGGCGCTCAATCTGGACGGCCTCAAGTTCAAGGAGCTCTTCGTGTGGCTAAGCCGCAGCATCCAGGCCGTGTCACGCGCTCCCACGGGCGGCACCGTGCAACTCAACCCGGTGGACAGCTGGGCACAACTCTCCACTTGACCCTGGGCTGCAGCATGAATTGGCATGTATTTCTTGCGGCTGCAACCGGCGGGCACCACCTCGACCAGAACGCACCTTGCCAGGACTTTGCCTGTCACGACATCAGGAACGGCATGTTGGTGGGCGTGGTGTGCGACGGCGCAGGCTCGGCAAGCGCCGGGGGGGCGGGTGCTGAATTCTTTGCCACCGAGGTCACCCGACTGCTGACGGAGGCCCTCGAAAACCAGGGCCTGCCGCCAGCAACGCCGCAAGCCTACCGCGCTTTCATCGAGCCGCTGCTGGCACAGGCGCGCACCATGTTGCAGGAGCGCATCGCGGAACCCCAGACGCTGCGCGATCATGCCTGCACCCTGGTGGGTTGCCTCGCCTCCCGTTCGGGTGGCGTTTTCTTTCACATCGGCGACGGCTTTGCGGTACAGCAAACTGCCGCGGGCGCCGCTGTCCTCTCCCCGCCTGAAAACGGCGAATACGCCAACGAAACCTACTTCGTCACCGACGCCGACTGGCAGGCACACCTGCGCGTGACGCCCCTCTCACAACTGCAACAGGGCGACCTCATCGGCCTCATGAGTGACGGCACTTCTGCCTTTGCCATCGACAAACTGAAAACCGGCTTCTACAAGCCCTTCATCGATCCGGTGGCCTCGTTCCTTCAGAACGCCAGCACGTCCCACGGCAACGCGGCCCTTCAAAACCTGCTGGAGAGCGAAAAAACCCTCCAGATCACCAGCGACGACAAAACCCTGCTGCTGGCCTTCATCGGTTAGGCCTCATGTTTGGAAACGCCATCAGGCTGCAATGGCCAGACGGACGCACCGAAAAGGTCCGGCTGGTGCCCACCGGCAAATCGGGAGGCGCCGGGGAAATCTTTGAGGTCGAAAAAAAACCGGGGTACGTGGCCAAGCTCTATCACGCGGTCACGAAACCCGCGCAGATGGGGCAATACGCCCAGAAAATCCGCTGGATGGTGATGAACAAACCCACCTTGCCCACCATTCCTGCCGAGCATGGTGCCGTGGTGCAACTGGCCTGGCCAGTGGCCGAGGTGCTGCGGGGACAGCAGTTTGCAGGCTTTTTGATGGAGAAAATCGACTTCAGCCAGACGCTGGAGCTCGATTATCTGCTCACCCGTCGACAGGCCGAGCAGGAAGGCGTGACGGTGGATTTTGGAAAGCTGATGACGGTGGCCCATAACCTGGCCTCCCTCATCAACAGCCTGCACAGCAAGAAAATTGCCGTGGTGGACTTGAAGCCCATGAATCTCAAGGTGTACAAGTCGCAGCTCTATGTGTCCATTCTGGACTGCGACGGGTTTTGCATCTATGACGCATCCCATCAATCCGACGCGCCCCAGGTGACGCCGGAGTATCTCGCCCCGGAATTTCACGGCGTGGCGGTGACTCATCCCGAGACTCAGGACTGGTTTGCGCTCGCCACCATCATTTTTCGCCTGCTCAACTATGGCATCCACCCCTTCGTGGGGATCTCCGAAAACCGCCTCAAGTATCCCACCGAACTTGCCGGACGCATCAAGGCGGCCCTCTACCCCTACGGCAAGATCGCCCACCAGGGCGTGCGGGCGGTCCCGGCAAGCGTGCATGAAGCCTTTCCCGACGACCTGCGCGCCCTCTTCGATCGCGCCTTTGGCTGGGGGCCCGGCGGGCGGCCCAGCGCCTATGAGTGGGCCGACGTGTTGGGCCGTTATGCCCAGAAAAGCGCGGGGCGGATGGCTCCCTGCCCCGAGGGCCACCTGCAGTTCGTGGGCAAGCCCTGCCCCACCTGCTTGCGTGAAGCCATCCTTCACCGGCACGTAAGCGAGCGCAAAAGGTTCCGCAACAGAATCCGCATGGCACCCAAACAGGCCCTGCGGCACGTGCAAAAGTCCTTCCATGGCACCCATACGTCACCCTTTCAGGCGGCACTTGCCCAGGCCCAGCCCCCGATACAGATCACCCGCACCACCACCCCGCGCGCCCCTGCAATCCCCCTGGGGGTTGCCACCCGCAACGCGCTGTCCCTGGAAATTCTCTGGATGCTGGGCATGGGCGCCACCTTATGGTGGCTGAAATGACACCCTTCATCCTGCTGGCCCTGGCGCTGGCCCTGGCCTGGTGGTGGCGCCCGCGGGGAACCGCAAGCCCCGCCGCGTGGATCATGCTGCTTACCTTCATGGTGTTGGGAGGGGTGGCCTTCTGGTTTGTCCGGGAGGGCATCCCGCAGGAAAACTATCCCGGATTCATGCACTGGAAGCCCACGGTGGTGTACTGGAGCATGAGCGCCATTTTTCTGGGGGCCTCCTTTCTTCACTGGGATTACCCGGTGAAATGGGTGATCGGTTCGTCCCTTCCGCTTGCAAGTCGCGAGTGGCGCTGGCTCAACATGATGCTGGCACTGCTCTACCTGCTGCTGGGGGGGGTTAACCTGCTGCTCGTCTACACCGTGGAAGAGGCCAACTGGGTGGGCTTCAAGGAAAGCTGCTACATGAACATCATCATGATCTTTCTCGTGCGCATCAACTTTGTATGGCTGCCCATCCTGAAGAACGTGGCCGAACTGGCCTACCGTTTCATGCGCCGATAGCCCTGGGGACAGACCTCAAATTGACGGCAATTTGGGGTCTGTCCCCTTTCTGGTAAAATGCGGGGTCTGTCCCCACTTAGCGATCCCCTTGAACACAAAGAAAGTCCATATCCGCACCTTTGGCTGTCAGATGAATGCGTATGATTCGGACAAGATGGCCGATCTGCTGTTTGAAAGCCACGGCCTGGAAAAAACCGAGCATGCCGAAGACGCCGACGTGATCGTGCTGAACACCTGTTCGGTGCGCGAGAAGGCCCAGGAGAAGGTGTTTTCCGACCTGGGGCGCCTTGCCGAACTCAAGCTGGACAAGCCCCACCTCGTCATTGCCGTGGGCGGTTGCGTGGCAAGCCAGGAGGGCGAAGCCATCGTGGCGCGCGCACCCTATGTGGACCTGGTCTTTGGTCCGCAAACCCTGCATCGCCTGCCCGCCCTGCTGGACGAACGCCGCCGCAGCGGCAGGGCCCAGGTGGACATCTCCTTCCCCGAAATCGAAAAGTTTGATGCGCTGCCGCCTGCGCGCGTGGAAGGGCCCACGGCCTTCGTGTCCATCATGGAAGGCTGCAGCAAGTACTGCAGCTTTTGCGTGGTGCCCTACACCCGCGGCGAGGAATTTTCGCGACCTCTGGACGATGTTCTGCGTGAAATCACCGATCTCGCCGCGCGCGGCGTGAAAGAAGTGACGCTGCTGGGCCAGAACGTCAACGCCTGGCTTGACATGGAAAGCCGCGATGAAGACAAGGACTTTGCGGCGCTGCTGGAAGCCGTAAGTGCCATTCCGGGCATCGCGCGCATTCGCTATACCACCAGCCACCCGCTGGAATTCACCGAGCGCCTGATCGATGCGCACGCGCGCCTGGAAAAACTGGTGGGGCAGGTGCACCTGCCGGTGCAGTCGGGCTCGGACCGCATCCTCAACGCCATGAAGCGTGGCTACACCGGGCTGGAATACAAATCCATCGTCCGACGCCTGCGTGAGGTCTGTCCCCAAATTTCCATTTCCAGCGACTTCATCATCGGCTTTCCGGGCGAGACCGAGGCAGACTTTGCGGCGACGCTCAGGCTGGTCGACGAAGTGGGCTTTGACGGCAGCTATGGCTTCATCTACAGCGCGCGCCCTGGCACGCCGGCGGCGGAACTGCCGGACGACGTGGATGCTGCCACGAAGCTTGCGCGCCTGCAGCAACTGCTGGCCAAAACCGATGCGGAAGCGGCACGGGTGGCGCAAGCCATGGTAGGCACGCGCCAGCGCGTGCTGGTGGACGGTCATGCAAAGCGCGACACCTCGGAATTGCGCGGACGCACCGACAATAACCGGGTGGTGAATTTTCCAGGGGCATCGCGCCTCATTGGGCAGTTTGTGGACGTCACCATCACGGCCACGGCGCATTATTCGCTTCGCGGCGAAATCGTCACCCGGGAGAGCGTCACCCCATGACGACCCTCGAGCTCGAACTCTCGCCCGTCAACAACCAGAAACTGGCCAACCTGTGCGGCGTGCTGGACGAAAACCTCAAGCAGATCGAGCGCACGCTGGCCGTTTCCATCCGTCGACGCGGCGAGCATTTCAGTGTGGAAGGTGAAAAGGACAAGACCCTGCTCGCCGCCGAAGTGCTGCAGTCCTTTTATCGCAACGCGCGCCACACCCTTTCGGCAGAAGATATTCACCTGGGGCTCGTGCACGCGCTGGACCAGGCAGCTACGCCGGCACCAGCAACCCCGGGCGAGGCCAACGAGCCGCAACTGCGCACCCGTCGCACGGATCTTAAAAGCCGTTCGGCCCACCAGTTGCAGTACCTGCAACAAATCCGGGACCACGTCATCACCTTTGGGGTGGGGCCCGCCGGCACGGGCAAGACCTATCTCGCCGTAGCCAGCGCCGTGGACGCGCTGGAGCGCGACGAGGTCAAGCGCATCGTGCTGGTGCGCCCCGCCGTCGAGGCAGGCGAAAAACTGGGCTTTCTGCCCGGGGACTTGAGCCAGAAGGTGGACCCCTACCTGCGCCCGCTCTACGACGCGCTCTACGACCTCATGAGCTACGAGCGCGTGGGGCGTCTCTTTGAGCGGGGCGTCATTGAGGTGGCTCCCCTGGCCTACATGCGTGGGCGAACGCTCAACCAGAGCTTCATCATCCTCGACGAAGCCCAGAACACCACGCCGGAGCAGATGAAGATGTTTTTGACCCGCATCGGCTTTGGCACCAAGGCCGTCATTACGGGCGACGTCACGCAGATCGACCTGCACCGCACCCAGAAAAGCGGGCTGATCGACGCGCGCAACGTGCTGCAGCGCGTGGAAGGCATCGCCTTTACCATCTTCCAGTCGGAGGATGTGGTGCGCCATCCCCTGGTGCAACAGGTGGTCAATGCCTATGAACGCCATTCGCGACCCGTGGAGTAGCCCATGGATCCCGAGCCCAGGCCCACCCTCACGCTTACCGTACAAAGGGCCAGCCGCACCACGGACCAGCCCACGACGCGACAGTTGCGCCGATGGGCCCGGGCCGCGCTCGGCACTTCGGCGCGCCTCACCATCCGCCTGGTGGACAGCCGCGAGGGGCAGCGCATGAACCGTGAGTTTCGCCACAAGGACTACCCCACCAACGTGCTGACCTTCGTGTACGGCGAAATGGACAATGCCCTGGAGGGTGATCTGGTTCTCTGTGCCCCGGTGGTGAAACGCGAAGCCCGGGCACAAAAGAAGCCGCTGGCCCACCACTATGCGCACCTCGTGGTGCATGGCCTGCTTCATCTGCAAGGCTACGACCATGAATCGCACCGCGATGCCACGCGCATGGAGGCCCTGGAGATAGAGATTCTCGAACGGCTGTCCATTCCTGATCCTTATTTTCTGACCCACTGAACCGGCCCCCACCATGCAAGACGACACGCATAAACCTTCCCTACTGGAGCGCCTCAACCAGTGGCTGCATCACGAGCCGGAAACCCGCGAGGACCTCATCGCCTTCCTGCATGTGGCCCTGGAACGCAACCTGCTGGACGCCGATGCGCTCACCATGATGGAGGGCGTGCTGGGCGTGGCAGACATGCAGGTGCGCGACGTGATGATTCCGCGCTCGCAGATGGACGTGATCGACGTGTCCCAGGCACCCGAAGCGTTCATTCCTTTCGTCATCGAGACTGCCCACTCGCGCTTTCCGGTGGTGGATGAGGGCAAGGACAACGTGTTGGGCATATTGCTGGCCAAGGATCTGCTGCGCTACTACGCGGGTCAGGAATTCAACGTGCGCGACATGCTGCGCCCTGCCGTGTTCATTCCCGAGTCCAAACGCCTCAACGTCCTGCTGCGCGAATTCCGGGCCAACCGCAACCACATCGCCATCGTGGTGGACGAATACGGCGGCGTGTCCGGGCTGGTCACCATCGAGGATGTGCTGGAACAGATCGTGGGCGACATCGAGGACGAGTACGATTTCGACGAAACCGAAGACAACATCGTGCCCGATCGCGTGGGCAAGTTCCGCGTCAAGGCGGTCACCGAGCTCGCCGACTTCAATGCAGCGCTGGGCACCCACTTCTCCAGCGAGGATTTCGACACGGTGGGAGGCCTCGTGCTGAATCGCTTTGGCCGCATGCCCAAACGAGGCGAGCGCATTGCCTTTGACAACCTCGTCTTCCAGGTGCTGCGTGCCGATAGCCGGCGCCTGCACTCGGTGCTGGTGGAAAAACTGCCTCCCAGCGAAGGCGACCTGTTTTCATGAGTCGTCTCGCGCTGCTGGAACTCCTGGCCGCCATCTCGGGGGGGCTTGCGGTTGCCGGTTTCGCGCCTTATGGGTTCTGGCCCGCCCCCCTGCTCTCGCTGACCGTATTGATGCTGCTGTGGCGGCGCACCCGCAGCCCCTGGTCCGCAGCGGAAACGGGGTTTTTGTGGGGGATGGGTTTTTTTGTGAGCGGGGTGAGCTGGATCGAGATCAGCCTGCACGACTTTGGCGGCATGCCGCGCGTGTTGGCGATCCTCGCCATCCTGCTGTTTTCCGCGGTGCTGGCCCTGTTCCCCGCCCTCGTGGGCTACCTCGCCGCAAGGTTTTTTGCCGAGCGCCCCAGAACCCGCTGGCTGCTGGCGGTTCCCACCCTCTGGACCCTCTCGGAATGGATCCGCGGCTGGTTTCTCACGGGCTTTCCATGGCTGTCGCTAGGCTATGCGCAAACCCCCGAGGGACCGCTTGCCGGTTACGCGCCGCTCCTGGGCGTCTTTGGCGTGACGGCGGCCTCGGTGCTACTGGCAGGGCTGATCACCACGCTCGTCACCGCGCGGCGCGACGACCACGCCATCACCCCCATCGCCATCGGCTTGTTGTTGCTGGTGGCCGGTGGGGTGGGCCTGCGCCTGGTTCCATGGACGCATTCCCTGGGCGACCCCGTCACCGTAAGCCTTCTGCAGGGCAACTTTCCGCAGGACCAGAAGTTCCAGCGCGCCATGACGGCGCTTGCCGTACAGCGCTACACCAACCTGCTCTATAACAGTGGCAGCCGTCTCGTTCTCATGCCCGAGAGCGCTCTGCCCTTTTTCCGTCAGCAGATGCCCGAAACCTACGCCGAGGAAATTGAACGCTACGGCTACGAGCGGGACAGCGACGTCCTGATCGGCATGTTCTCCGAGCCCGGGCGCGGCCGTTACTACAACAGCGTGTTCAGCTTTGGCCACTCCCCCTCGCAAACCTACCAAAAGGTGCACCTGGTCCCCTTCGGCGAATTCATTCCCTTTGAGGATATCCTGAAGCCGCTGGTGCATGCCGTGTTGAGCATTCCCCTGGACAGCCAGCAACATGGCAGCCCGGACCAGGCCCCGATGCGGGTGGCGGGCCAATGGGTGGGGGTGGACATCTGCTACGAGGATGCCTTTGGCGAAGAAATCATCCGCAGCCTTCCGCAAGCCACCCTGCTGGCCAACTTCACCAATGACGCCTGGTTTGGCAACTCCATCGGTCCCGAGCAGCACCTGCAGATGGCCCAGACCCGGTCACTGGAAACCGGCCGCTACATGCTGCGCGCCACCAACACCGGCATTACTGCCCTGATCAACGAAAAAGGGTATGTGGTCAGCCGCGCACCGCGGGGGGAGATATTCAGTTTGAACGGCATGGCCCAGGGCTATGCAGGATCCACCCCCTATGTGCTGATGGGTAACGCCGGCATCGTGACGCTGTGTCTTGCGGCGCTCATTCTGTCCATCCGCCTGCGGGCGCCCGCCATCGGGGGCGCCATCGGGGACAGACCTCAGTGGAGCTCGGTCACCAACACGCCCGGGGGGACCAGCGATGGCGCGTAGGCCAGGCCCGCAAAGGCGCGCATGTGCCCCGTGGATTGCATCACGAAATCCGGTCGCGAAATCAGCAACGGGCCGTGTCCGGTGTGCTGAGCACCCGCCTGCTGGAAGGTGCTGAAGTAGGTTCCCAGCAGTTGCCTGAGGTCGGGAATCATGGCGCCTTTCCAGGTCACGGCGAAAACAATGCCCGCTGGAGACAAATACTCGCGCACCTGTACCCCGGACGGGGTGGTGATTTCATGGATGGTGAACTGGGCGGAGGGAATCTGTCTCAGGGTTGCCTTCATCGCCACCCGATCGGCCACGATGGAGTCGACCTTGCCACCCAGTTCAGCCCGGGCCAGGGGGGCAATCGCCAGCAGCAGCCATAACCACAAGCCCCCGCGGTATGAAATGACATGGTTGAGCACGCAGGGTCCAGCTCAAAAACGAAAACCGAGTTTGACGCTCAGGGAACGCGTGCCCCCGGTCTCGTCCCATTCGGCATCGAGGTTACTGAAGCCGAGATTGAGATCGGCACCGGCAAACACCTTGTTCTGCGTGAAGTGCTCGCCCGCCAGTCCTGCCGCGTTGGCGGTGCTGCTGACCCACACCTCCCCCAACCCCGCATAGGGGGTCAGCATTGCAAACCCCTTGGACACGGAGAGATCCACGCTCCTGGTATCGAGTGACAGCGCGCTGACGCCGCTCAGGCGGGTGAAGGCACCCCGAATGGCCACGGCAGGCTCGGTGATTCCGCCCCCCAGCAGCGCGTAACGCGCCTCTCCACCATACAGGGCGATATTGCTGGCGGGATCCTTGGCATAAAAGGCCCCCACGTCGATGCCGAAGGGCAGGCCCTTGTCGATGTGAAATTTGGGCAGATACAGGTTGCCCACCGAACCGCCCCCGTCGTTGATTTTGCTCCAGACCGCCGCACTTTTGGCCATGTCGGTCTGGGTGAACTCAACCCCCATGTCCAGCCCCGTGGTTCCCAGCGGGGTGGCCGGGGCCAACGGTTTATAGCTCAGCGCCGACCCCAGGTCTTCGGAGAGCGCACGAAACTCGGTCTGGTTGAGCGTACCGAGGTTGTTGATGTTGCTTGCGGCAAATGCGGAAGGGAACACGCAAACCAAGGCGCCGCATAGGGGCAGAAATTTTTTCATCTTGTATTTTTCTGTAGCTTAAAGAATGATCACGAACGGGTTGCCACCGGCATCCGTACATTACCACAACCACATCATGCAAAACGGCTGGGTGTCTTCCTGACGATGTAACAGAATTTGCGGCGTACAATTTCCACATGCTAACCAATGACGAACTGCAAAAGGCCATCCTGAACAACATTCCGGACCAGGCCTGGATGAAGGACCGGGACTCCCGTTATGTCCTCGTGAATGAAGCTTTCCTTGCCGCCGTGGGCCTGAGCGAGCGCGACATCCTGGGCAGAACGCCCGCCGAAGTCTGGCCCACGGACTGGGGACTGCGCTATATGGAAACCGACCGGCAAGTAGTGGTTTCGGGCCAGCGTCTGCGCTACGAAGAAAGGCGTCAGGGGCCCGACGGCCAGTTGCGCTGGTACGACACCATCAAGACGCCGCTCCACGATGCCCAAGGCAACGTCACGGGTACCGTGGGCATTTCCCGCGACATCACCGACCGTAAACAGATGGAACAGGAATTGCTGGAGCTTTCAGCCTATCTGCAATCCGTTCGGGAAGAGGAGCGCACTCGCATCTCCCGTGAATTACATGATGAGCTGGGGCAATCGCTCACAGCCATCCGTCTGGGGCTGGGCGTTCTTGAGGCGCAACTGCCTGCAGGCTCCGGGCCCATTGCCCGAAGCCTGGAATCCCTCAAATCCATCACCGACGACACCGTGTCCTCGATACAACGCATTGCCTCGGATCTTCGCCCCCCCCTGCTGGACGAACTGGGCCTTGCTTCCGCCATGGAATGGCTGCTGGAGTCCTTCAGCAACCGCACCGGGGTGGCCCATGAATTGCACCTGCCCAGAAAGTCCCTCCAATACAGCGCAGACGTCAGTACGGCGCTTTTCAGGATCGTGCAGGAATCGCTGACCAACGTCAGTCGCCACGGACAAGCCACCCAGGTGGTCGTGGATTTTGCGGACACGACCGAGGAGATCAGGCTCAACATCACCGACAACGGCAGGGGCCTGGACGAGGCAGCGCTGTCTGCAAAAAACAGCCTGGGGCTGATCGGCATGCGGGAGCGCTGCTTCCTGCTGGGGGGGCAGTTCGGGATTACCAGCCGGCTGGGGGCCGGCACCCGCATCGAGGTGCGAATTCCAAAATGACCATACGCCTGCTGATCGCCGATGACCATGAGATCATCCGGGACGGCTTGAAACAGATCATTGGTTTTCAATCCGACATGGCCGTCGTGGGCGAGGCCGCAAACGGCCATGAACTACTGGTTCTATTACGCGACTCGAAGGCCCATGTGCTCCTGTTGGATATGTCCATGCCGGGCAAGAGCGGCATCGCCCTGATTCAGCACATTCGCAGCACTTATCCTGCGCTTCCCATCCTGGTCTTGAGCATGTATCAGGAAAGCCAGTATGCAGTGCAGGCCATCCGGGCTGGTGCGGCGGGTTATGTCACCAAGAGTACGGCGTCGAGCCAGTTGATCGATGCCATCCGCCAAGTCGCCAGAGGGGGCACAGCCATTCCCCAGGGCGTGGCAGAGAAACTGGTCAAACAGATGCACCAACCCACACCCACGCTCCCGCATACCTTGCTTACGCCTCGCGAGTTCCAGATTTTCCAGCTCCTGGTGGAAGGGCAAGCCATCAACGATATTGCCCAGGTCTTGTCATTGAGCAACAAAACCGTCAGCACCCACAAGGCCAACATCCTTGAAAAAATGGATATCCCCACGACAGCAGGGCTGGTGTACTACGCCTTAAAGCAGGGGCTGATCCAGGAGGCTCCCTAGGAAAATTCCTAGATGCAAATCAGGTAATTCCGATTTCATTCAGAAGCCGGGTTGCGCATGCTTTAATCCATTGATCCTGCCTGAGGGAGAAGTGATGAGAACCACCCGGCCCGTGTGCCTTGCCGAGCGCGGTATGGTCGCAACAGCGCATTATCTGGGCACTGCTGCGGCACTCGACGTACTCAAGGAAGGGGGCACGGCCGTGGATGCAGCGATATGCGCTGCAAGCACCCTGGGTGTCGTCCTTCCCCACATGATCGGCATCGGCGGTGACGCGTTCTGGCTGATCTACGATGCAAAGTCCAGAACGCTCTCCGCTTTGAACGGCAGCGGCCCCTGCGGCAAATCCATCTCGCTTGAAAACTACCGGGGGCAGGATGCCATTCCCAGTCGCGGTCCGCGTTCTGCCATCACGGTACCCGGCGCCGTGGACAGCTGGGGGCTTGCCCATCAACGCTTTGGCACGCTGCCCCTGCAGCGCCTCCTGGAGCCCGCCATACACTATGCGCGCCACGGCGCGCCGGTAAGCCAGGACGTGGGCCAATGGATTCAGGACGATGTGAAAACGCTGGCTGAAGATCCGGGCTCCGCGGGCATTTTCCTGAACCAGGGTCAGGCTTACCGTGCTGGCGAAAGGTTGTGCCAGGAAGCCCTGGCGCGTACTCTGGAAACCATTTCCCAGCAAGGCACGCGCAGTTTTTACACCCACACCGCAAAAAGCATAACCCGTTACCTCAAGGCCCAGGGTGGATTTCTCGCTGCGGCAGATTTTGAAGGTTACGGTGCCAAATGGGTCAGCCCCCTCACTTCCAACTACCGCGGCTATCAGGTATGCCAGGTCCCCCCACCCTCACAGGGGATCGCCGGTCAGCTCATCCTGAATTTTCTGGCAGGAGTGGATTTGCCCGCCTTGGGTCCACAGTCGCCCCTGTACTACCACGCCATGATTCAGGCCATCAAATGGGCCTTTCAGAAACGCGATCAATACCTCACCGACCCCGACTTTCGCACGATTCCCATCGATCATCTGCTTGATCCGGCACTTGCCCACGCCGAACGCAAAGCCTGGCTTCATGATAGCCGGCGCAGCCATGACAATCGACAGGGCGGCAGCGACACCACCTTCATCAGCGTTGCCGATCAGTACGGCAACGCGGTGGGACTGGTGCAGAGCCTCTACTTTGATTTCGGTTCGTGCGTCACCGATCCGGAGTCCGGCGTGCTGCTACAAAATCGCGGGAGTTTTTTTTCGCTCGACCCCGCACATCCCAATGTACTGCATCCCGGCAAACAGTCCGCCTCCACCCTCATGTCGGGCATGCTTTTCAAGGAAGGACGCCCCTACCTGGTGTACGGCACCCAGGGAGGAGAAGTTCAACCTCAGACTCAAACCTCGCTCGCCACCCGCATCGTGGATTTTGGCATGGACGTGCAATCCGCCATCGAAGCACCGCGCGTGCTCTATGGGCGCTCTTGGGGCGACACCTCCAACAAGCTGCTGCTGGAGTCCGGGGCACCCCAGGCCGTTTTTGAAGCATTGCAGGGAATGGGGCACCCGGTGGAACCTGCCACCTGGCCCTATTCCCGCATGGGTACGGCCCAGGCCGTACGGCTACGGGGACCCTGGTCGCCGTTTTTTGAAGGAGGCGCCGACCCGCGCGGCGAAGGGATTGCCTTGGGTTTTTAAGAGGAGCGTCGAGTGATGGAAATGGATCTTTTGATTCGCAATGTCCGGGTGTGGGATGAAAAGCCCCTGCAAGACATCGGCATCCGGGATGGCAGGATCATTGCCCTGGAAGAAGGCGTTGAAGGATCGGCCAAGGAAGTCATCGAGGCAGGGGGACGCGCTGTGATCCCGGGGTTGGTTGAACCCCATTTGCATCTCGACAAGGCGTTCCTGCACCGGCGCCTGCCGGCCCGCCTGGGAACCCTCGAAGAAGCCATCCGGGTTACGGGCATCCTGAAAGCAAAGCAGGAGCGTGCGGATGTGCTGGAGCGTTCACGCCGGGTGCTGGATCTGGCCATCAGTCACGGCACCACGGCGCTGCGCGCCCACCCCGACGTGGACCTGATTCAGGGGTTGATCGGCGTGGAAACGCTGCTGGAACTACGCGAGGAATACCTGCCCCTCATTGACATCCAGATCGTGGCCTTTCCGCAGGAGGGCATTCTTAAATCGGCGGGTACCTACGATTTAATGGAAACCGCCATGGAGATGGGTGCAGACGTGGTGGGTGGCTGCCCCTACAACGAGCTCGACTGGGAAGACACCCGGCGTCACATTGACATGGTGTTCGAAATGGCACAGAAACACGATGCCGACGTGGACATGCATGCTGATTTTTCGGACGATACCAGTGACCGTCGTTTTGCTTCATCAGCTTATGTGGCCCAAAAGACCATCGAGACGGGCTATCAGGGCCGGGTCTCGCTGGGACATGTAACGAGCCTGGGGTCGCTCGAACCCGAGGAGCTGAAGCCCATCATCGACCTCCTGCAAAAGGCCGACATCAGCATCGTTACGCTACCTGCCACCGATCTGTACCTGGGTGGACGCAAGGACCAAAAAAACCAGCGCCGGGGCCTCACACCCGTACGAGCCCTGCACAACGGAGGGGTCAACGTGGCCTTTTCCTCCAACAACATCCGCAATGCCTTCACACCCTTTGGCAAGGCGGACATGCTGGTCATCGGCAATCTTCTGGCCCACGCCATTCAATTTGGCACGCTTGAACATCAGGCGGCCATTCTGGACATGGGCACGATCAACGCGGCACGCGCCATCGGCATCTCAAAGGACTACGGCATTGCCGTGGGCAAACAGGCCGATCTCGTCATTCTGGACACCCCCCTGGTGGCTGACGCACTGCTCGACATTCCCGCGCGCTCCTGGGTAATCAAGCGCGGTCGCGTGGCTGCCGTAACCCATCATTCCTGCGACATTCGTCGCAATCACCCTTGCACCATCCCAAACCACAACCATGAGAGGAGCGCTTCATGAAAAAACCACCTGCCGAAGTGGTCGCATCCCTGCTTGCCGTCACCACCATCTTCATCTCCATGCCGCCCTGGCACCTGCCACCCTGGGCCATTTTCATCAGTTGGGCCGGCACCTTTGCCATGGGGGGGCCCAGTACGCAAAACCTCAAGCGCATCTGGCCTGCAATGCCCGTGGGCTCCATTGTCGCCTTCCTCATCGTGCTCTGCTTTAACCGGGCCTCGGATTATTTTTCAGGGGGTGACTTCACGATGGCACAGGTGGTGATCCTGTTCTGCCTGAATGGCAGCATGATGTTTCTGGCCCGAATCATTCCTGCCCTGAGCTTCATCCCCGGCATGTTCTTTGGTTTTGCGTCCTACTTTGCCACGGTCTTCGGTGGGTTTGGCCCCGTGCCGCACGACCCTGCCGCAGCCCTGGGTGCCGTCATCCTGATGAACGCGCTGGGACCAGCCTATGCCTGGGTGAATGCCCGGTATTCCGCTCCCCACGACAATCATCACTAACGGCAATACACACCGCGTACGTCCCGTGCGTCCTCGTTGGCCCGGAGCGCTACCATGCGCCCCGGGCCTTTTTTTTGTTGTCTCGTGACTTACTACCCGCGCCGTTCTGGGAAATTCCTTAGCGTCAAATCAGCCGAATCCGATTAATTTATTTTGTTACGTTGCACATCCTGTCTCCTGCAAACGCACTTCCGACAACCATGCTCAGGGGACAATTCATGTTCATTTTTCATTGCACTAATGCAGTACAGCGCGGCCTGCTGTTTGGGCTGACCTCGGCTTCTCTTCTATGTATGGCCTTGACCTCCCACGCTGACGACGGGGGTTCATTCAGCGATTTGATTACCCAGGGGAAGGTGAGCGGCTACCTGCGCACCTACGAGTGGTCGAACAACAATTTCTACAATACCAACATCAGCAACAACATTTTCGTGGCGGGAGGCAAGTTCAAGGCTGAAACCGGCTCGATAGACGGCTTTTCCGCAGGAGCCGCGTTCTATACCTCGCATACGCCCCAGTCCACCTACAACGACCCCACCCGTTATGATCCCACCCTGGGCACGAACATCGACACGCTGGGGGAGTCTTATCTCAATTACCACAATGATTCAGTGAACATGCGTGTGGGCCGGCAGGCCATCGATACACCCTTTGCCAATAGCGCTGATTACCGGATGATTCCCGCCCTCTACCAGGGGGAAACCCTAAACTACGCGCCGTCGCAGGACTTTAGCCTGACCTTTGGCCGGATTTCGCGCTACAAGAGCTGGACGAGTGCCACCTTTGATCGGACCAACAATGAAACCGCTGGCCCCTTTCAGAAGTCCGGACCCGGATTCCTGAATTTTCCCGACCTGGTGACGGGCGGGTTCTGGTATGCAGGCGCCCACGACGTACTGGATATGAAGAGCGAAAAACTCAGCACCCAATTGTGGTACTACGATTTCTTCGACATTGCCCATCTGGTGTTTTTGGATGAAAAGCTCACCTTCAACCTGCAGAACGATTTCAAACCCTACGTTGGACTGCAATACGCCAACGAGCAAAACGAGGGTGCCGCGCTGTTCGGCACAATCAACAGCACACCCTACGGGTTGCAGGTGGGCGCTGATTTCGGCAGGAACAATCTCACGGCCGCCGCGATTCACATCCCCGCCCATCCTGGCACGTTCAACAACGGCGGCCTGGCCTCGCCCTATACCGACGGTTATGGTTCGGCATCGCTTTTTACTGGCAACATGCTGTTTCCTACGGAAGGACTGGGTAGCGGAAACGCCGTTCAGCTATCCGGCAGTCACGAATTCAATGAAGACTGGTCTTCGTGGGCGTCTTACAACCAGTTCAACCAGACCGCTTCGGCATTTGCCCCCGCCCAGACCATCAACGAATATGTGGTGAGCGTCAACTACAACGCCCGCGGATACTTCAAGGGCTGGAAGCTCTGCGACATGTTGGGATATGCCACATTGGCAGGAAACAGCAACCATTTCACCCAGAACCGCCTCATGGCCCAGTATGGGTTTTGAGACGCGGGACTGACGGGATCATTCCGGGTTTTCGTTCATGGACTACCCTCCCGCCCGTTGCACCACCAGTCCCAACCATTCGTGGAGCGCCAGGCAGCTTTCCTCAAACGCAGCCCCAGAAGGCAGGATCTGCGCCCAGGGGGAAGGGGCGCTGGTGGCAAACCCCGTGGGGGCTGGCATCACCTCCAGCCCCTGACGCTCAAAGAGGGCAACGGCACGGGGCAGATGGCTGGCATGGCTCACCAGGGCAATGTGCGTGACGCCTGCGGCGAAGAGCATCCGGGCGGAATAGCGTGCATTCTCGGCGGTATCATTGGAAGCGTTTTCCACCCACTTCACGCTGCCCCTGAAGGCTTCCTCGATCACCGTTTTCATGGTCTCTGCCCCGGGTGTGGCACCATAGGGTGCGCCGCCCGTCACGAGGATGGGCAGCCCGGATTTACCCTGCAGTGCAACCCCATAACGCAGTCGCTCCAGGGTCTGCGGCCCCGCCGTATCGCCGCCATATTCCGGAGCCCGGGGATAATCATCCCCACCCAGGATCACGATGACCTGGGCCCTGGCAAGGGCCTCCGTGGAAATGGGCGGATAGATCTCAAGCGAATGCATCAGGGCATCCGCCACCACGGGAAGCGACAGGGCGGTCAGGATTGAAAGCGCGAGGACAATGAAGTACTGCCCCCGCCGGTATTGCCGCCGCATCAGCCCCAGTCCCAGGAGGGCCAGCAGCACAATCCCGAAGGGCGGCAGCACCAGGGCGGACAGAAGCTTCTTCAAATGGAACAGGGTCATCATTTGTAATGTTCATCCCACCGGCATATGCCTCATAATACGCCATCGTCCCGATGGAACAGCATGACCGCATCCTCACGAATACCAGCCCGCCTTCTCCCCTTTGCCCTGCGCGCCAGCATCCTGCTGGCGTTGCTGCACGTCTATGTTGGCTGGAGCCTGTTACCCGCGCTGCATTTGGGCCCGACCGGCTGGACGCTCGGCATCCTGCTGCTTGCGGCTTCCGCCCTGTTGGTGCCGCTGGGCATGTTTGCGCGCTTTCTTTTTTCCGGCCAGGTGCTGGTGGACCGGATCAGCCTTGCGGGGACCCTGGTCATGGGACTCTTCTCCACCCTCCTGGTCCTGACCCTGCTGCGCGAACTGCTGCACTGGGCCATGACGCCCGCCCTCATCACCGACAGCGCGCTTGCCGTACCCTTGCTGGCAGCCCTCATCACGCTCATCGGCTATCTGAACGTGCGCCGCCTGCCGCGCGTGGTCACCGTGGAGATTCCCCTGGAAAACCTGCCTGCCGGACTTGCGGGCTTTACCCTGGTGCAGATCAGCGACATCCACGTGGGCCCCACCATCAAGCGCGCCTACGTGGAGGCCATCGTCCAACGGGTCAACCACCTGAATGCCGATGTGGTGGTGATTACGGGCGATGTGGTGGATGGCAGCGTTCCCCAGCTGTCGGTGGACACGGCTCCCCTGGCAAAACTCGCCTCGCGCCACGGCACCTTTGTGGTCACCGGCAACCACGAGTATTACTCGGGGGCTGCGGCCTGGGTAAGCGAGTTCCGGCGCCTGGGTCTCGTCCCCCTGATGAACGCACATGAGGTCATTGCCCACGGAAGAGCTTCGCTGGTGCTGGCGGGCGTGACCGACTTCAATGCCGAACTCTTCGACGCTGCCCAAAAAAGCGATCCTGCGGCAGCCCTGGTGGGCAGCCCAACGGGCCTGCCCAGAATCCTGCTGGCCCACCAGCCCCGCTCAGCCGATGCAGCCGAAGCGGCAGGCTTCGACCTGCAGCTTTCCGGGCACACCCATGGCGGGCAGTTCTGGCCCTGGAATCATCTGGTGCGCCTGCAGCAGCCCTATACGGCTGGCCTGCACCGGCACGGCCGGTTGTGGGTCTATACCAGCCGGGGTACCGGCTATTGGGGGCCACCCAAACGTTTTGGCGCCCCCGCCGAAATCACGCGCATCCGGTTGCAGCGCGCATGAATCGACTGCGCCTGGGTCTTGTAATCGGGATGCTGCTCTTTGCCTGGAGCGCCAGGGCAAGCGACACCTATGTTGCGTCTACGGGCCGGCTCATCATCCCCGCGGTGGTCGTGGACAGCACGGTCTACACCAATGTGGTGGTTACCGTGGGCTCCATTCTCGCCGTGGGCCAGGGCCCGCCCTACGGAACCTGCGACAGCTATGACCGGGCCACCAACCAGTTGACGATTCCTGCGGTACAGGCGGGGACCGCGAGCTACAGCAACGTGCTCATCACCGTCAATCTTCAAGGCCTCGAAGTAGGTGGCAGCCTGCCGGCGGCCAATTCTCCCTGCCAGGCCTCGCCCCGCAACGTGCTGCCCATGACAGTGGACGCCGGGCCCGCTGCGGTACTCAATGCGGGAATTGCCGAAACCAACATCCCCTTTGTCAGCGTGACCGTATGCCAGCCCGGCACGACCACCTGCCAGACCATCGATCATGTGCTGGTGGATACGGGCTCCTCGGGGCTGCGCATCATCTCCTCGGTGTTGAACAACGCCCTGACGGCCCTCCCCCAGATCAGGGATGGCAGCGGCAATGCCCTGGCGGAATGCGTGGTCTTTGCCAGCAACGTCAGCTGGGGTTCGGTGCGTTCAGCCGACGTGCAACTGGGGGGAGAAACCGCCAGCGCCATTCCCATCCAGGTCATCGGCGACCCCGCCTTTCCCCTGACCCCATCGAGTTGCACCAGCCAGGGTCCGGTGGAAAACACCGTGGCCACCTTTGGCGCCAACGGTGTGCTGGGGGTCAGCACCTTCGTGCAGGATTGTGGCGATGCCTGCACCAGCGCCAGCAACAGCATCTACTACACCTGCCCCCCGGCGGGCTGCCAGACGGCGGGGGTGGCGCTCAACCAGCAGTTGCCCAATCCGGTATCGCAGCTTGTCGACGACAACAATGGCGTGGTGCTGGCCCTGCCTGCCGTCCCCCCGTATGGCACCACGATTGCGACAGGCACCCTCACCCTGGGGATCGGGACGCAAGGCAACAACAGCCTGGGCAACGCCGTCATCTACGATCTCGACATGGGCACGGGAAATTTCACGACGGTGTATAACGGCCAGACCTACTACGACAGTGCATTCCTGGACAGCGGGTCCAACGCCCTGTTTTTTCCGGACAGCCGCATTCCCGCATGCAACAGCGCAGGGGTCGCCGCAGGCTTCGATTGCCCGGGTGTGACCCTGCAACTCGGTGCCACCAACCTGGGATATGGCAACGGCCATGCCGGGCCTGTGTCCTTTACGGTAGCCAATGCCCAGAACCTGTTCACGCTAACCCCCGCCTACACCGCATTCAGCTCGCTGGCCGGCGCCCCCATTACGGGCACACTCCTGTTCGACTGGGGCCTGCCGTTTTTCTATGGAAAAAAGGTGTTCACTGCCTTTGAGCGCAGCACCACCCCTGCCGGTTTTGGCCCCTACGTGGCCTACTAGGCCCCCCGTTCAGGCCAGGGCTTGCGAGGCAGTCGGTCGCGCCCTGCGCAAAACCTGGTTTACCGCCTCCTGCGCCGCTTCGAGCGCGCCTTCCAGATAGCCGCCTTGGCCTGTCGCGACTTCGGTGCCGGCAAGCAACAGGCGCCCATCCCCGTAACGGTTCAGGCCTGCGGGAAGCCCGTAGGCCGGATGGCCTGAAGGGGGCTCCCAGTCCGCGGCCGTGGCGGTCTGCGCTTCCTGCGCCCAGTCGAACGCATGAACCGCCAGGGGATGGAGCGCCTCCGCACCGAAGAGTCGGGCCCATTGGGCCAGCGCCGCCTGTTTCAAGGCTTCCTGCCCCAGCGCCTGGCGCGCCTGGGCAGACAGGCCCATGAATCCAAACAGGGCGTGGGAGCCTTCAGGCGTCGAGGCATCGTGCATTTCCATCATGGGCCCCAAAAAACTGCTGGCCGTGCCTGAAAACCCGCGTGCCTTCCAGAACGGCTGTTCATACACGGCAAGACATTTTGCCTGTCCTGCCATCCAGGTGGGCGTGGCGCGACACCACCGGGTTACGGATTCGGGCAGCCCGGGATCAAACGCGATGCGGGCCATGAGGCGCGGCGGCAGCGCCAGAATCACCTGTTCGGCCACAATGGGCCTGTTTGCCCCAGTGCCGGCATCCAGGTGAAACAGTCCGTCCCTCCCCTCGCGGATGGCCGTGACCGGTGCGTCGCACTGGATGACGTGCTGCGGCAAGGTTGCTGCAAGCTTGTCCACCAGGGCCTGCATGCCCCCCTCGATCCGCATGGAGCGAGGCTCGCTATTGAGCCCCCGCTCATAACGCTGAGGCGCCTCCAGCTTGAACCTCTCCACCAGGATGGCGCCGGCCGCATGCTGCTCGTAGGCTTGAAGCCCCAGTGCATGGGTGAGCTGGCGCAACTGCGGTTGCATGTCGGGCCAGAACCAGGCCGGGCCCAAATCGTGACGTGCGCCCGGCGCAGCCCCGTCCACGGAAAGAATCCGCCCCCCCAGGCGCGCACGCGCTTCGAGCAGCCGGCATGTCACACCCTCGCGGTGCAGGAGCGACGCCGCGTAAACCCCGGAAAGCCCCCCGCCGACGATGGCGACCGTCGTGCGCATCAAAATACCTCACTCTGTGGCCTGAGATCGAGCTCCAGCGTCCAGGCGTCCCTGGGCTGGTGCACGAGTTGCCAGTAGGTTTCAGCCACGGCCTCAGGAGTCAGGCATCGTTCGCGCCGCAAATCCGGAAAACGCGCCTGGCTGCGTTCAGACCACAAAATGCCATCCAGCACCACATGGGCCACATGAATCCCCCTGCCCTGAAACTCGCGGGCCAGCGACCCTGCAAGCCCCCGCAAAGCAAATTTGGCAGCGGCAAAGGGGGCAAAGCCCGCGCTTCCACGCAAGCTTGCGGTGGCGCCGCTAAAAATAATGGTCCCGCCTCCCTGGTCCAGCATGCCCGGAATGGCTTCCTGGCAGGCGTTGAAGGCAGTGAGCGCATTGCTGCGCCAGGCACGCTCGAAATCGGCGGCCCGTTGCTCCAGAAATGGACCGCGCACGAGTTCCGCCGCATTGTGTACCAGTACCGTGGGGCTGCCGTGGCTTGCCGCAATGTCCTTGAAGGCCGCAGCGGTAGCAAGGGCATCCGTGAGATCCGCACGGTAAAAGTGGACCCCTGCCATCATCCGGGGGGGCGCCGTGCGGGCAATGCCCGCCACGCGAAAGCCGCCCTCCAGAAAACGTCGGGCCAGTGCCAGGCCCAGGCCATCACCCAGACCGGCCACCACCAATAGCGAAGAGGGCATCACCGCGCCCCTTCCAAATTCTGACGCAACAGGGGCCCCAGGGTTTGCCAAACCGTATCGAGCAGTTGGGGCTGGGCTGCCGCCGTGGGATGAAGCGAGTCGGGCTGCATCAGCTGGGGGTTCAATGCCACCCCTTCGAGCAGAAAGGGCACGAGCGGCAAGTGGTGGCGTGTGGCAAGATCGCGATAAATGCCGTGAAAATTTTCCGTGTACTGCTCGCCATAGTTGGGCGGCAGACGCATGCCAATCAGCACCACCCTGGCACCGCGCGCCTGGGCCATCGTGATGATGGCCTCAAGGTTGCGGCGCAAGGCCGCAAGGGGCAAACCGCGCAATCCGTCGTTGGCGCCCAACTCCAGCAGCAGCCACGCCGGGCGGGTTTGGTCTAGACTGGCACCGAGGCGTGCCAGCCCCCCGGCGCTGGTGTCGCCACTGATGCTGGCGTTGACGACCGTGTAGGGCAGCTTCCGCGCGGATATCCGCGCTTCCAGCAAATGAACCCAGCCCTGGCCTGCGGCAAGACCATAGCCTGCGCTTAAACTGTCCCCCAGCACCAGCAGGGTGGCGGCCGGGCTGGAACAACTGACGACCAGCAGAATGAGGAGAAGGAATCGGCGCATGATGAAAATTCAAGAGGGGAGCCCCATTATCACGGCTCAGGGCGTCGGCAAGCAAGTCATGATGCCCGGAGGTACCCTCACCATCCTGGAGGACATCAGTTTTTCCGTGGCTGCAGGCGAGCGTGTCGCCATCGTGGGCGCATCGGGATCAGGCAAATCCACACTCATTGGACTGCTTGCAGGGCTTGATCTTCCCAGTGCGGGGCATATCACGCTTGCGGGTGAGGATCTCGCGGCACTGGATGAGGACGGCCGGGCCCGGCTGCGCGGGCGCACCGTGGGTTTTGTATTCCAGACCTTTCAACTGCTGCCCGGGCTCACCGCGCTCGAAAACGTCATGCTGCCGCTGGAGCTTGCAGGCGTGCCGGAGGCGGAGCCCCAGGCCGCCGAACTGTTGCGCAGGGTGGATCTGGCTTCGCGCGCGCACCATTATCCACGCCAGCTCTCGGGTGGCGAGCAGCAGCGCGTAGCCATCGCGCGGGCATTTGCTGCCTCACCGGCGGTGCTGTTTGCCGATGAACCCACAGGCAACCTCGACACGCACACGGGGGACAAGATCGCGGACCTGATCTTCGAATTCAACCAGGCCTCTGGGACGACGCTCATACTCGTGACTCACGACGAGCACGTGGCCGCACGCTGCGGCCGGCGCCTGCATCTCGACGCGGGTCACCTCACGCGCGATGAACATTAACCTGCTCTCCTGGCGTTTTCTGCGACGCGACTGGCGGACCGGCGAGCTCCACCTCCTGGTGCTGGCCCTGCTCATTGCCGTGGCTGCCACCACCGCCATCGGTTTTTTCACCGATCGCCTGCAGCGCGCGATGCTGCATCAGTCGGCAGAACTGCTCGGCGCCGACATCGTGCTGCAAAGCCCCCGTCCCCTGGACGGAGCCCTGTTGGCGGAGGCGCGCAGGCGCGGCCTGCCCGAAACCGAAGTCCTGGAGTTTCCCAGCGTGGTGCTGCATGGCGAATCCGTGCAACTCTCCAGCATCCGTGCCGTAGAACCGGGCTATCCCCTGCGAGGCACGCTGCGTACCGCCACCACACCCGAGGGTGAGGCCACGGAAACCCGCGACTTGCCCGAGGTGGGCGAGGCATGGGTGGAAGCGCGCCTGCTGCCGCTTCTGCAGGCCCAAGTCGGCGACACCTTCACGCTCGGCCACCAGGTCTTGCGCATCTCGCGCCTCCTTGCCTTTGCACCCGGAGGTTCGGGTAATTTTGCGTCCCTATCCCCGGCCATCCTCATCCGCCGCACGGACGCCGAGCGCGCCGGGGTGCTGTCCGCGGGCAGCCGGGTGACCCACAGCGCCCAGTTTGCCGGAGAAACTGCCGCCCTTGCGGATTTCAAACGCTGGCTTGCTCCGCATCTGACACCCGGTGTGCAGTTGCGCGACGTGCATGAAGGCCGGCCCGCCGTGGGTACGGCGCTGGATCGCACCGAACGCTACCTGGGTTTGGCGAGCCTTGCCACCGTGTTGCTTGCCGGTGTCGCCGTGGCCATGGGGGCGCGCCGCTATAGTGAGCGCCACTTCGACGTAAGCGCCATGCTGCGCTGTCTGGGCGCGTCGCAACGCGAGCTGGTCGGGCTCTACCTGCGCCAGTTGCTCCTGATCGGGCTGCTGGGCAGCGCTCTGGGCGTGGCACTGGGCTACGTGGCGCACCTCGGGCTGTTGCTGCTGCTTCGCAATCTCTTGCTGGAGACCTTGCCCCCGCCCGGACCTTGGCCCGCACTGCTGGGCTTTTTTACGGGGCTTTTGATGCTGGCGGGCTTCGCCCTGCCCCCGGTGCTACGTCTACGGCAGGTACCCGCCCTAAGGGTGTTGCGCCGCGAGTTGCTGCCGCTGCCGCTGCGCGCCTGGCTGGTGTATGGCGCAGCACTTGCCGCCATGAGTCTGCTGCTGTGGCGCTACACCGGCAATCCGGCACTGACGCTCACCGTTCTGAGCGGCACGCTCGCCGCACTGGTGGTTTTTGGGGGCCTTGCCTGGGCGCTGCTGCGTGGCAGCCGCGTGCTGGTCCGCGGGGTGGGTGCGTCATGGCGTTTCGGGCTGCAGACCTTGTTGCGCCACCCCACGCTTGCCATCGGCCAGATTCTGGCCTTTGGCACCGTGTTCATGGCCATGGCCCTGGTGGCCCTATTGCGCGGCGACCTCCTCGCCACCTGGCAATCCCAATTGCCGGCAGCGGCTCCAAACCATTTCGTGATCAATGTGCTGCCCGACGAGGTCAGGCCCTTTGATGCCTTCCTGCGCGAGCACCACATCCAGGGCGCCGCCCTTTTTCCCATGGTGCGCGGACGGCTTGCTGCCGTAAACGGCGTGCCGGTGGACAAGCGCCCCGACTACAACGGGGACGAAACCACGCGACGCGAACTGAACCTTACCTGGAGCAGCGCCCTGCCACAGGACAACGCCCTGGTGGCCGGACGCTGGTGGACACCCCGGGATTCGGGGCAACCCGGGGTGTCGGTGGAAGAGGGGCTGGCGACGAGGCTGGGTATTGCGTTGGGCGATACCCTCACCTTTGACTTCGGCGGGAGCGAACCCCTGACCGTCACCGCGACGAGCCTGCGCAAGGTGCAGTGGGATTCCTTCAAGCCAAATTTTTTCATGATTTTTCCGCCCGGAGTGATCGAGCGCTATCCCGCCACCTATATCACAAGCTTCTACCTGCCCCCCACCGAGCGCACGCTCATGGCGCAGTTGGTGCACCGCTTTCCCGCAGCCACGGTCATCGATCTCGCCCCCCTCATGGACCAGGTGCGCCAGATCCTTGCCCAGGTCACGCTTGCCGTGGAATATGTACTGGTGGGGGTATTGCTGGCGGGCTTCGCCGTGCTCCATGCCGCCTTGCAGTCAAGCCTGGATGAGCGCCTTTACGAGGGTGCCCTGCTGCGCACCCTGGGGGCAAGTCGGCGCCAGCTGCGCGCCGGGCATCTTGCCGAATACGCACTCCTGGGGCTGCTTGCAGGCCTCTTTGCCGCCGCCAGCGCCGAGTTCATTGCCTGGCTGCTCTACACCCGCGTATTCCACCTGCCCTCCCATTTCCAGTGGCCGCTATGGTTGCTGCTGCCCCCCGCCGGCGCACTGCTGGTGGGTGCCGCAGGCTTCTGGGGGACGCGGCGCGTGGTGGACCATAGCCCGCTCGTGGTACTGCGAGGGCTGTAAACCGACCGCCTGGGCCTCGTCAAATGATGGGTTCACCCGCAATTCAGGTGTATGCTGACCGTGCAGTTTGAGCGTATTGTCCATAACGAAAACGCTTCGGGGGGGGAGATCATGAACATATCGAAGTTGGGGGGCGCTTGTTTCGCGGTGCTGGGGATGTCGCTGAGCAGCATGATTTGGGCTGCCGATACGGGATCACTCACCATCATTTCACCCAAGGCGGGGACCGTGCTGCAAAGCGGAAGCGAAAGCAAGCTTGAGTACAACCTGCACTTGAGCCAGAACGGCAGCCACCTGCATGTCTACGTAGACGACGGCAATCCCATCATCGTGCGCAACGTCAGCGGCTGCCCCTGCAGCATGACCCTGCCGGCCCTGTCGCCGGGCAAGCACACCATCGTCATCAAGGAAGCCACGGCAGGCCACAGCCCCACCGGGGTGGAGAGTTCCGTCACCGTCACAGCCAAATAGGACCCGGTGCAAAACCTGATCTATGCCCTGATTCAGGTGGGTCACAACTTCGGGGCCACCGCGATTGTGGCAGTGGCGGCCTACGGCGCCTGGTGTGTTGGCGGCAGGCGCGCGCGTCGTACGGCGCTGTTGCTTGCCGCGCTGTGGGCGCTGCAGGCCTTCACCGGCGCCTTGTTTGGTACCGCCACCTATCTTTTTGACCACCACCTGCCGGATATCCACGGGGTGGCGGTGAAAGCGCTTTTCATCAAGATGGGCTGCGCCGTGCTGGGCCTTGCCCTGGCGCTGTATTCCGCAAAGTCAGGTCGCCCCCTGTGGGGTTTCTCGCTCCTGCTGGGACTGACCGCCCTGGGCTCGGCCGCATTTCTGCGCTGGTTTTCCTGAGGGCGGCCTTGCCGGGCCTCCTTACTTGACCATGGCCAGGGCCTTGGCATAGCGGTCCTTGCCCACGGCCATCTTGGCGGATTCCTCTGCTGCCTTCTTTTTGGCTTCCTCAAGGTTGACCGGCTTGCCCGCCTGGATCACGGCCACCATGCCCATGGTTTTATGCATGTCGCATTCCACGAGATACACCCCCTGCTTTTCGATCTTGACCGAGATTTCCGTATCCGGCTGCGCGCGCCAGGGCTTGGCCCCTTCCGGCACCAAAATCGAAATACTGGTATGGCCCGCTTTTTGCATGGGCTTGAACGTGACCGTGTCGCCCACCTTGACCTTCACGAACATGGGCTCGAACACCAGCGGCTGGTTATCCGTGCCCTGGGTGAGCATCTTCACCAGAATGTCCGCCGCACCGGCACCCATGGAAGCGGATGCCAGGACCAACAGGGCTGCAATTTGAAGCTGTCGCATGATCATCTCCCCCTCACCGTCACAATGATTGCAGTTAGACCGTTCAGGGCAGGGGGTGTTCCTGGGAATTTTGGGGACAGACCTCATTTCTCCCGGTAGCGCATGGCGCTGAAGCGCGCTACACCAGGGTTCTGAATGCCGCCAGTCTGGACCGGTCCGGGGCCAGCACCACGCCCTGCTCGGTGATGAGTGCGCTCACCAGCCCGGCCGGCGTGACGTCAAACGCGGGATTGCAAACCTGCACGCCGGATGGGGCCCAGCGGCATTCCCCAAATCCCAGCACTTCTTCGGGATTGCGCTCCTCGATGGGTATCGCGGCCCCGGAGTCCAGGGTCCAGTCGAAGGTGGACAACGGCGCGGCCACATAAAACGGGATCTCGTGGCGACGCGCCAGCACGGCCACCATGTAGGTGCCGATCTTGTTCGCCACGTCACCGTTGGCCGCCACCCGGTCGGCGCCCACCACCACGGCATCCACGGCACCCTGCTGCATCATGTGTCCCGCCATGCTGTCCGTGATGAGCGTGACGGGAATGTTCTCCTGCATGAGCTCCCAGGCCGTCAGTCGCGCCCCTTGTAGAACGGGTCGGGTTTCGTCGGCCAGCACCGAGATTTTCTTGCCCATCGCCACCGCCGAACGGATCACCCCCAGTGCGGTACCGTGTCCTGCGGTAGCCAGCGCTCCGGCGTTGCAGTGGGTCAGCACCCGGGCTTCCTGGGGCAGGAGCGCTGCACCATGAGCCCCCAGGTCCTGATTGATGCGCACATCCTCTGTACGGATGGCATGCGCCTCTGCGAGCAGCCGTCGCGCCACGGTTGCAGGAGCATTGCCATCACAGGCGGCCCAGAGCGTACGCATGCGCTGCAATGCCCAGAACAGGTTGACCGCAGTAGGCCGGCTTGCCGCCAGAACCTCAAACCCATGCTCCATTTCAGCAGCAAATCCGGCTTGCGGTTGGGCGGCATGGTGCAACGCCTGCAGGGCCACCCCATAGGCTGCTGCCACACCGATGGCCGGCGCACCGCGCACCACCAGGGAGCGAATCGCCTGCGCCACCGGCTCCGCAGAATCGCAGGCCACATAACAAATCGTCGCAGGCAGTTTGCGCTGGTCCAGCAGCTCCAGCCGGCCCTCACGCCAGCGCAGGGTTTCCATGATCATGACGGGGCTAGTCCCCCTCGAAGGTGCTGAGCGCAAACAGGGGCACCCCAAGTTTTTCCAGGCGGGCTCGCCCGCCCACGTCCGGCAGGTCAATGGCTACGGCGCATTCCACAATCTCGCCGCCCATGCGACGGATCAGGATCACGGCCGCCTCGGCCGTGCCGCCCGTGGCGATCAGGTCATCCACCAGCAGCACGCGCTCACCCGCGGCGATGGCATCCGTATGCATTTCGATCCGGTCGGTGCCGTATTCCAGCGTGTAATCCTGGCCCACCGTCGCAGCCGGCAGCTTGCCCTTCTTGCGCAAGGGTACAAAGCCCACACCCAGGGCATAGGCCAGCGGCGCCCCCAGAATGAAGCCGCGCGATTCGATTGCCGCCACCTTGTCGATTTTGATGGCACTGTAACGCTTGACCAGTTCCTGCACGGTCAGGCGAAGCCCCACCGGGTCCTGCAGCAGCGGGGTGATGTCGCGAAACAGTATGCCCTGGCGGGGGTAGTGCGGAATGGTGCGGATCAGGGATTTGATGGGCATGATCTGTCTGTCCGGGGTCTTACTGCCCAGGCTGTAACAGGCGCACGATCTGCTGATGGATTTCTCCCCTGGGAGACATCATGTCGTTGAGGATCGTGTAATGATTGGCGCCAGGAATTTCTGCATACACCACCGGCATTCCGGCGGCCACGCGCGCCTGGGCATATTCCCTGGTCTGGCGGCGCATCTCCGGCAATTCAGCAGTACCGGAAAATAGCGCCAGGAGCTTGGCCGTGCCCGGCAATTGCCGCATGGGAGAGTTGCGCTCGGCAGTGGCCTCATCCATGTGCAGTTTGTCGTTGATGTAGGATTTGAGCAGCGGCTTCAATTCGAAGATGCCACTGATGGACACCCCGCCGCGCAGCAACGGATCGTCCAGCACCATGGCGGCAAGATGGCCACCGGAAGACCAGCCGGACACCACCACGCGATGGGGATCTCCACCGAGTTCCGGCAAATGCTGCGCAAGGTAGCGGATGGCGAGGCGGCTGTCTGCCACGATTTCATCCATGGTGGCCTCGGGTCCCAGCGGGTAGCCCACCATGGCCACGCTGATGCCTTCCTTCAGAAAACTGCTCGCCAGAAAGGCAAAATCGTCCTTGGAGCGCATCTGCCAGAACCCGCCGTGGATGAACACCAGCACCGGCGTGTTGGCGCCCGCTGAAAAATAATCGATGCGGTCCCGCATCCCCGGCCCGTAAACCAGATCCAGATGCTGGGGATGTTGGGCCCGCAGCGCCTTGCTCTGCTCCACCCAGGCATTGAACATCTCCCTGCTTTCCGGCACGGCCTGGGAATTGTTGTAGGCCCGATCCAGGGTGGCCCGGTCCATGGTCTCCCAGGGAGCCTGCGTATCTGCTGCCTGGAGTCCGGTCAGGCCCAAGGTGCAGAGCAATGTCAGTGCAATCTTCTTCGATGTCATGGTCGTTCTCCTCAGTGCGGATCAGTCATTTGATCGGTGTTTGTTTCAACACGCGCCCAGCTACCGCGTCCAGGCGCGCCAACAGTTCCGGGTCGCGCGCCGCGGGAGCCGTCAGCACGGCATGATCCAGCGCCCGACGACAGGTGCAGGCAGACGCTCCGGCATCAGCGCCCACGACAGGGATGGCATGCCCCATCAGGGCGCGCATCTGTTCGGTGTTGTCCGTAATCGTGTTCAGGATTTCCTCCACGGATACCGCGCCATGGTTGGGATGCCAGCAATCATAATCCGTCACCATGGCGATGGTGGCATAACAGAGCTCTGCTTCGCGCGCAAGCCTGGCCTCGGGGAGATTCGTCATGCCAATGACGTCCGCCCCCCAGCTACGATAGAGCCGGGACTCGGCCAGCGTGGAGAATTGGGGACCTTCCATCACCACATACGTCCCTCCGCGCACGACACGGATGCCCGCGCGCCCGGCAGCAGCCCCCACATGCCCTCCCAGCCTCGCACAGACCGGATGGGCCATGGAAACGTGGGCCACGCATCCCGTGCCAAAAAAGGAAGAGGCCCGGGCCACCGTGCGGTCGATGAACTGGTCCACGATCACGAAGGTGCCCGGCGCGAGATCCTCGCGCAACGAGCCCACGGCGCTCACCGAGAGAATTTCGGTTACCCCCGCACGCTTCATTGCATCGATGTTGGCGCGGTAGTTGATCTCGGAGGGCGGAATGCGGTGCCCGCGGCCGTGGCGCAGCAGGAACACCAGTTCCTGTCCGCCCAGGCGCCCAAAGAGGAGTGCGTCCGAAGGTGCGCCGAAGGGGGACCGGATTTCAACCCAGCGGGTGTCGCTCAACCCCGCCATGTCGTAGATGCCGCTGCCACCCAGGATGCCGAGGGTCATGATGGCACGGCCTAGCGCAGCGCCGAATAGGCGGTGGGGACCAGAATCTGGTTTTCGATGCGCTCCACGATGATGCCATCGGCCTCCGTCTGGGCCCGTTTTGCAATCCATTCCGGATCGGACTGGAACGCATTCCATTTCGCTTCGCGTTCCGCGAGGCTCTCCCACTGCAACAGATAGGTCAGCGTCTGGTTGCTGGGGCCCACCAGGGTGGTCCAGAACCCCACCTGTTTGATGGCGTATTTATCCCACATTTTCAGGGTGGTTTGCTCAAAGCGGGCATTCAATGCGGGCAGGCGGCCCGGGGCACAGTAATAGATTCTCAGTTCATGGATCATGCGGTTGCTCCGTAGGCTGTGGTACAGGTTTGATGTCATGAAAGCGCGTCATGTTGACGATGCGCTCCCCCTCTGGCGTCTCGCTGATGATGTCCACGAAATGGGCATCGAAGACAATATCCTTGGCCTCATAGTTGTGGCTGGCATAGACGGTGGCGGCCATGGTTTCGTCATGGCCGCTTACAGAGACGGTAATGCGCGGTCGATGGGCCGCGATTTCTGCCGCGCTCCGCCCAAAAAACGGGCTTCCTTCATCGATGGGATGAATGAGCGTCCAGGTCATGGCAAACACAGGGGTGCGCCGGCGAAGCAGGTGCAGGTCGTGAATGCGTACGAAGTGCTCGCCTTCTGCATTGACCTCCAGACGCAGCAGCGACAGGGTTGCCGTGGCTTCCACGATGCGGTTGTGACGCTCGTTGGCCATGCGCAGCATCAGGGCGCGTTTTCCTTCAAAGTCCCGAATCAGCACATGCTGGCTGAACAGGATGCGTGCCGTGGGTTTTGAGAATCGCGCAAATACCAGCCCCGTAATCACCGCCACCCCCACCATGCCCGTAAGGCTTTCGATGGTGGCCAGAATGTGGCCCGCCAGGGTTGCCGGGGACATCACGCCATAGCCCACCGTTGCCAGGGTTTCGGCACTGAAGAAAAAATAGTCCAGAAACACGCCTTCATGGACGTTGGCTACGCTGCCCGGCATCAGCCAGTACAGCGCTCCAAACGCCAGGTTCAGAACGATGAATGCCAACACCAGGGCCAGAAAAAACCCGGGCCAGGTCAGCGTCAACACCAGGTGGTAGGGGTCCCTTAACCGGCTATGGCTCCCGCCATGGGTCAGTATTCTGGTGTCGCCCACGTGCAGGGTGCGGATGGGTTTTCTTTTCGGCATGATCGTTGAGTGCTGATTGCGAAATTATCGCAGATTGAAGAACAATGCCACATCATTTATAATGGCCGGCTTGGCGAATTAGCTCAGCCGGTTAGAGCGACGGAATCATAATCCGCAGGTCCGGGGTTCGAATCCCTGATTCGCCACCAAATTCTTGCCGGTGACAGGGGACAGACCTCAATTTGAGGTCTGTCCCCTGTGGTATCCTCGCCACCATGAACCTATTTCCGCGCCGTCGCATCCTCTACATTCTGGGTTTTCTCATCGCCACCGGCCTCATCGGCTTTGCGCTTTATCTGCAGCACGCGCTGGGTGAAGACCCGTGTCCCCTGTGCATTTTCCAGCGCATCTTCATGATCGGACTGGGTGTGATTTTTCTCTTTGCGGCACTGCATAACCCGGGGGACCTCGGCGTCCGCATCTATGCCGTATTGCTGGTACTCACTGCCGGCACGGGTGCGGCCATCGCGGCACGTCAGGTCTGGCTGCAGCACCTGCCGCCAGACCAGGTGCCTGCTTGCGGTCCGGGGCTTTCCTACATCCTGCAAGCCCACCCCTTTCTGAAAGCCCTTGAAGTGGTGCTGAAGGGTTCCGGCGAATGCGCTGCCGTGGGCTGGACCTTTTTGACGCTCTCCATCCCCCAGTGGACCCTGATGTGGTTCATAGCCCTGGGGTTGGTCGGAGTCGTCCAGATTTACAATCGCCGCTCATCATGATCACTTTTCAGGAAATCATCCTGCGCCTGCAGCGCTACTGGAGCAACCAGGGCTGTGCGCTCCTGCAGCCCTTTGACATGGAGGTGGGTGCAGGGACCTCGCACACCGCCACCTTTCTGCGCGCACTCGGGCCCGAACCCTGGCGTGCGGCTTACGTGCAGCCATCGCGCCGCCCCAAAGACGGCCGCTATGGCGACAATCCCAACCGCCTGCAGCATTACTATCAGTTTCAGGTGGTCTTGAAACCCTCGCCTGATGCCATCCAGGAGCTCTACCTGGGCTCGCTTGCAGCGCTGGGCATCGACCCTACCCAAAACGACATCCGCTTCGTTGAAGATGATTGGGAAAATCCCACGCTGGGCGCCTGGGGCCTGGGCTGGGAAGTATGGCTCAACGGCATGGAAGTCACCCAGTTCACCTACTTTCAGGAAGTGGGCGGCATCGTGTGCAAGCCCGTACTGGGCGAGATCACCTACGGCATCGAGCGCCTTGCCATGTTCCTGCAGGGCTGCGACAACATTTTTGATCTGGTGTGGACGCCAGGCATCAGCTATGGCGACGTGTACCATCAAAACGAAGTGGAGCAATCGCGCTACAACTTCGAGTACAGCAACACCGAATGGCTGTTCCGCCAGTTTTCCGGATTCGAGTCGGAAGCAGGGCGCCTCATCGACGCGGGACTGCCCCTGCCGGGATACGAGATGGTTCTGAAATGCTCCCACACCTTTAACCTGCTGGACGCGCGCGGTGCCATCTCGGTGACCGAGCGCGCAGCTTACATCGGGCGCATCCGCGCGCTCGCCCGCAAGGTGGCGCAGGCTTATTTCGAATCACGCGAGTCGCTGGGCTTTCCCATGCTGGCCCGTTCCGAAGGAGCCCGCTGATGAGAGACACCCTGCTCATCGAGCTCCTCACCGAAGAACTCCCCCCGAAACTGCTGGAGCGCATCGGCGCCGCTTTTCGTGGCAGCATCTGTGATGCCCTGATTGCCCAGGACTTCGCGCCCGCCGACACCCTGGTGGAAGGCTATGCCTCGCCGCGGCGGCTGGCGCTCACCGTGGCCGACGTGACGGAGCGGCAGCCCGATCGCACCGTCACCCGCAAGGGCCCCGCGCGGGCTGCGGGCTTTACCGCGGAAGGCACGCCAACGCCGGCACTCGCCGGATTTGCGCGTTCCTGCGGTGTTGCCGTGGAGCAGCTACAAACCGCCCAGGATCCCAAGGGCCAGGACATCTTCGTTTTCCATTCAACGCAGCCCGGCAAGACCCTGGCTGAAGCCCTGCCGGGGATACTGAATGAGGCGCTGCCGCGCCTGCCGGTGGCCAAGGTCATGCGCTGGGGGGCGGGTGACGCGCAGTTCGTGCGGCCAGTGCATGGCCTCGTGGTGCTGCATGGAAGCAGTGTGTTGCCCGTGGAAACCATGGGACTTGCAGCCGGCAACAGCACGCGCGGCCACCGCTTTTTGAGCAGCGGCGCCGTGGTCATTCCCCATGCCGATCAGTATGCCGCCACACTGGAGCGCGAAGGCCGGGTGCTGGCCTCCTTTGCCGTGCGCCGCAGCCGCATCGAGGCGGCGTTGCGCGCTGCCGCAGGAGAAGCCAGGGTGCTGGCAGGCCCGGGCCTGCTGGACGAAGTGACGGCTCTCGTGGAATGGCCCGCCGTCTATGCCGGCACCTTCAGCCCCGAATTCCTCGCCGTGCCCCAGGAATGCCTTATTCTCTCCATGCAGCAGCACCAGAAGTATTTTCCCTTGGGGGACCATGACGGCAAACTGCTGCCGCGTTTTCTCGTAGTGAGCAACCTCGAGACGGCCACCCCGCAATCCATCATCCACGGCAACGAGCGCGTGCTGCGCGCACGCCTGTCGGATGCCCGCTTCTTCTTCGAGCAGGACCGCAAGACGCTGCTCTCCGATCGCATCCCGCGCCTGGAAGAGGTGGTCTATCACCACCAGCTGGGCAGCATGCTCACCCGCGTGCATCGCCTTGAATCGCTCGCCGGCACCATTGCATCGTTGCTGGATGTCGAGGTGGCTGCGGCTAGACGCGCAGCCGCCCTGATGAAGGCGGATCTCCTCACCGACATGGTGGGTGAATTCCCTGAGCTGCAGGGCCTGATGGGCCGCTATTACGCCCTGCACGATGGCGAGACTGCTGCGGTGGCCGAAGCCATCGAAGCCCATTACCACCCGCGCTTTGCCCAGGACAGCCTGCCTGAAACGCCCCTGGGCGCCTGTGTCGCACTTGCCGACAAACTGGACACGCTGGCCGGCATTTACGGCATTGGCCTGATCCCCACCGGCGACCGCGACCCCTTTGCGCTGCGCCGCGCGGCCCTCGGTGTCATCCGCATCCTGATCGAATCGAACCTGCCGCTGGAGCTGCCCCAGTTGCTGCAGCATGCTGTGGACGGCTTTGCCGGAAACACGCTTGCCGCCACCACCGTTGCGGATTTGAACGGCTTCATCCTGGAGCGCCTGCGCGGGTACCTGAGAGATCGCGAATACAGCGTCGAGGAAGTCGAATCGGTGGTGAGCCAATCTCCCGGGCGCCTGGACCGCGTGTTGCTGCGGCTCAATGCCGTGCGCGTTTTCCGTTCGCTCCCTGAAGCCGGAAGCCTTGCCGCTGCCGACAAGCGCATCCGCAACATCCTCAAAAAATCCGCGCCGGCGAATGGTGCAGGACTGCCGACGCTCCAGAACGAACTTCTGGTGGACCCGGCCGAAAAGGCGCTCCATGCCGCCCTGCTCTCCTGCGAGCCCGTGGTGGATGATCATCTGGTGCAACTGGACTACGCTGCGGCCCTGCGCCATCTGGCTCAACTGCGCACCCCTGTGGACACCTTCTTCACCGAAGTGATGGTAAACGCCGAAGATGCCAGACTGCGCGCCAATCGCCTGGCTCTCCTCATTCGCCTGGGGCAGCTCATGAACCAGGTGGCCGACCTGTCGCGGCTGGGGGGCTGACCTCATGAAGCTGGTGATCCTGGATCGGGATGGCGTCATCAATTTCGACAGCGAGCGCTACATCAAGTCGCCCGATGAATGGAAACCCATTCCCGGCAGCGTGGAGGCCATTTCACACCTGAACCAGGCAGGTTACCGCGTGGTGGTGGCCACCAATCAGTCGGGAGTGGCCCGCGGCCTCTTTGACATGGCCACCCTCAACGCCATCCATCAGAAGATGATGGATACCCTGGCGCAGCAGGGCGCATCGCTTGATGCCATTTTCTTCTGTCCCCATGCCAACGAGGCGCGCTGCAATTGCCGCAAGCCGGGTACCGGCATGTTTGAGGAAATCCGGCAGCGCTACAACATTCCGCTCGCCCACGTGCCCGCCATCGGCGACTCGCTGCGCGACCTCACTGCGGCCTCTGAGGCAGGTGCACAGCCCATGCTGGTGCTGACCGGCAAGGGCCAGAAAACCCGTGAGGCGGGCAACCTGCCCGAGGGCACCCGGGTCTTTGCCGATCTTGCCGAAGCCGCGCGCAGCATCATCGGAAACCGCCCATGACCGCGTTGCGCGCGCTGCTCTTTTTCTGCTGCCAGGCCCTCTCCACCCCGGTGTTTGTCATGCTGATGATGCTCTCCGTACCCGTCTGGAGGGCAGGACCGCGCTATTTTTCTGGTGCATGGTGCCGCCTCATGATCCGCCTGGGCACCCTGCTGCTGGGCGTGCGCTACACCGTCACCGGATGGGAGCACGTGCCCGAGGGACCATGTGTCGTGCTGGTGAAACACCAGTCGCAGTGGGAGACCATGTTTTTTCCGGCGTTTTTTCCACCGCATTGTTTTGTGCTCAAGCAGGAGATCCTGGCCATTCCGTTTTTTGGCTGGGGCATGCGTCTGCTCGACCCCATCGCCATTGATCGCGAGCAGCGCCGCGAGGCCTTTCAGCAGGTGCAAGCCCAGGGCATGGCACGCCTCAAGGCAGGGCTAAAGGTCATCATTTTTCCAGAAGGCACACGCGTGCCTTCGGGCTTTCGCGCGCGCTATGCGCCAGGCGGCGGGCTGCTTGCCGCGGCGGCCGGCGTGCCGGTCCTGCCCATGGCGCACAACGCCGGAGAGTACTGGAAGAAGGGCCTGCTCACCAAGCATCCGGGCACCATCACCGTGCGCATCGGCGCCCCCATTTCCACCGTGGGCCGCGATGGCACGGAGGTGACGCGCGAAGTGGAGGAATGGATCGAGCGTCAGATGGAAGATCTCACTGGACGGATCGCCAGACCCTACAACCGCAAGGGAGCAGCCGTAGCGGCCCTCACCTCGCGCCCGCCGCGCCGCCACCGCCTGCGCATCGGCAGCGAAGACCTGCAGTACAGCGTGGCGCGCCGTGCGCGCCGGCGCAGCATCGGCCTGTTGGTGGACCATACCGGGCTGACCGTGGCCATTCCGCCCTGGGTCTCCATCGGTTCTGTGGAACAGGCCATACGGGATCAATGGCCCTGGGTCCAGAAAAAACTGCAGCACTGGAAAGAGCGCGCCGTACCCGAGGCCCCGCAGTTTCGCGACGGCGAATCCCTGCCCTGGCTGGGCGGCACGCGCACCCTGCGATATGCCTCAACGCAGCTCTCCCTCCTGCCTGAGGATGAGGGGGTGATCGAAGTGGATCCCAACCTGGGACCGGTGAAGTTTTTGGTGCAGGACTGGTACCGTGCCCAGGCGCTGCCCCTGCTGCAGGCGCGCGTCTCGGTGTTTGCAGAAAAACTTGGCGTACCCACCCCGCCCGTGCGCCTGTCCAACGCCCTGGGGCGCTGGGGCAGTTGCAACGAGCGCGGCGAAATTCGCTTGAACTGGCGCCTGATCAAGGCTTCTGCCGCGGAAATCGATTATGTGGTGGCCCATGAAGTGGCCCACCTCAAACACCTCAACCACAGCCAGGATTTCTGGCAGACGGTGGGGCAACTCTATCCCGGGTTCGAGCAGGCAAGCGCCATGCTCGACCGCAACGACCCGCTCTACCGCCGCTTCTGAATCGGGGACAGACCTCAAAACAGGGGACAGACCTCAAATTGAGGTCTGTCCCCTGTTTTGAGGTCTGTCCCACGCCCCTAATGCGCCCCCAGGGCCTTATCCAGATCGTCCCTGGCCATCACCCCCGGCACCACCTGGCCATCTGCAAAGATCAGGGTGGGTGTGCCGTTGATGCGGTACTTGGCTCCCAGAGCCTGGATGGTCTCGAGTGGGTTGGCGCAATCCTTCTGTGCAGGCATCACGTTGTGCAGGAGATAGTTGTCCCAGGTTTTCTGACGGTCCGCCGAGCACCATATCCAGCGCGACCGATCGGGTGCTTGCGGATGCAGTGAGGCGATGGGATAGACGAAGGTGTAGATGGTCACGTCCGTGATGCCCGTAAGTTCCTTTTCCAGCTTGCGGCAATAAGGGCAATCGGGGTCGGAGAACACCACGAGTTTGCGCTTGCCGTTGCCCTTGACCTTCTTCATGGCCAATTCCAGCGGCAGGGTTTCCGGCTTGATGGCGCCCAGCACCTTCATGCGCGCCTCAGTGATGTTTTTAAGGGTTTTGGCATCCAGGATATCGCCTGCGATCAGCACAGTGACGCCTTCATCGGTGTAGAGAATCTGCCGGTCCTGGGTATAGATTTCATATAACCCCAGAATGTTGGCGGGTGCCACGCTCTGCACCTGGCCCGCAAGGCGCGGCACGCGGGTTTCCAGCAGTTTGCGCACCGCGTCAGCATCGGCCAGTGCCAGTTGCGATACCAGCGCACAGGCGCCCCAGAATAGCCACTTCAAAGTTTTCATTGGTTTGCGTGTTCCATCAATAGTCGTTTCAGCCAACCCTGCCGGTTGACCGCATTCATGCCCCAGTTGCGCAGCGGGGACAGCCCCCACAGATCAGTGCTGAACAGGCGAAAAAGCCCATCGGTGATTGCCTGCATGGCCAGTATGGGCTCTCGTCGGGCCCGCGCATAGCGGCGCAATACCGAAACGTCGCCACAATCGGGACCGGGCCCGCGATGGATCAGGACGTCGGCCAGCACGGCCGCATCCTGCAACCCCAGGTTCAACCCCTGCCCTGCCATGGGGTGAACGCCATGGGCCGCATCCCCCACCAGCACGAAACGCGGCGCCGTGAGGCTGTCCACCCGCATCAGGCGAAGCTGAAAGCCTGCAGGGGCCGAGACTTCCTTCAAGTGCCCCACCCCGTAACCCACCACCGCTTGCAACGCTGCGGTCCGTTCCGCATGCGTCAGGGCAAGCAGGCGTTCGGCATGCTCATCCCGGGCAGACCAGACCAGCGACACATGGTTCCCCGGCAGGGGCAACAGGGCCACCACTTCGCCCGGCAAAAACCATTGGCGTGCCACACCCTGATGGGGCACGTCCGTGGCGTAATTGGCCACCACGGCCTTCTGTCCGTAGCTTTTGAAATGGGCAGCAAGCCCCATGCGCCCACGCAGGCTGGATTGAAGCCCGTCCGCCGCCACCAGAAGGCGCGCGCGAAGCACCCGCCCCCGCTCCAGGGTGACACGAACATGGTCTTCCTGGGTGAGCACCTCCTGAATCGTCACGGACGCATCGATGAGGTCTGTCCCCACTGCAAGCAATCCTTCCAGCATGGCGCCGGACTCGGCGATGTACCCCAGCGGGGCATTGCCACCTGCAGGCGGGATGAATTGCAGTTGACCCTGGGCATCGCCCTGCACCGTCATGGCGCTAATGGGCTCGATGCGTGCGGGGTCCATGCGACCCCAGCCACCCACCGATTCCAGGAGGTCGTGGCTGGCCCGGCTCATGGCATAGATGCGCTGATCAAATCCAGGGGACGGCTGAAAGCGCGGCAATGGGGCGTGGTCCAGCACGCGCACGCGCACGCCCGCCTGACGCAAGGCCAACCCCAGGGCCACGCCGGTGATGCCAGCCCCCACGATCAACACATCCAGGATGTCGTCAGCGCGCGCCATGCTCAGCCCCTGGCTGCCACGCCAAACATCATCACCCGCGCCAGGGCGCGGCGCGTGATCGGCAAGAGACTCATGGCGGTCAAGGCTTGACCCCGCAAGAGGGGCAGCAACGGCAGGCGGTTGGAGAAGCCCGTCACCAGTGCATGGGTGAGGTTGATGCCCGCACGCCGGTCGCGCGCGCGCGCCGCCACATAGCGGGCCAACATCTCACTGCCCCCCAGTGCGTCCTGTACCACGCCCTGTGCCGCCTGGGTGAGGCCCGCGGCATCGCGCAAGCCCAGGTTGAAGCCTTGCCCCGCCACCGGATGCATGGTCTGGGCGGCGTTGCCGATGCACACCGCATGAGGGCGCGTGACCTGTTTCACCACCTTCAGCGTAAGCGGAAACCAGCTGCGCCCGCTCACCTCCAGAAACTGCCCTGCACGATCCCCGAAGTAGTCCTGCAAACGGACCAGAAATTCTGCTTCGGGGAGCGCAATCAGGGCTTCCACCTCGGCCTGGGTGCCGGTCCACACCAGCGCGTAATGGCGCGCAAAGGGCAGCAGGGCCACAGGACCGGACGGGGTAAATCGCTCATAGGCCCGCCCATGATGGGGCTGATCGGTATGCACCTGGGCCACCAGCGCCACCTGGGTGTAGCGCGATTCCTCTGGCGGACCAAAGGTCGCGGCGGTGAGTTCACGCCCGCCATCGGCGAGTACCGCAAGGCGGGCACGCACGGAAGTTGCCCCCTGGTTCCAGTGGATTTCTGCCTCATGCTCGCGCGAGGCCACGCGTTCCACGGCAGCACCCGTGACGACTTCGATGGAGGCTGTGGCGAGCGCACGCGAGAGCGCTTCCACCAGTGCGTTGTAACGCATCACATAGCCTAACGCCGGCACGCCGGCATCTTCCGCTGTGATGACGGTCTGGCCAAAATGGCCACGCTGGGTGACATGAATATGGTCGATGGGGGTGACCTCTTGGGCGTCAGGCCAGGCGCCAAGGTCTTCCAGAATCACCTTGCTGCCATAAGCGATGGCGAGCGTGCGCCTGTCATCTGCCAGCATGGAGGCCCGTGCCTCCAGCACGGTAACGCCATGCCCCGCGCGGGCAAGCCCCAGCGCTGCCGCGGCGCCCACCGGCCCACCACCGACGATGACGACGTCCCTGAGGTCTGTCCCCATCATCGCCGAGCCATCAGCGATTCGATGTCGGCCACGGTTTTGGGCGCGCCAGCGGTCAGTACCGTATGCCCTTTCGCCGTCACCACCACATCGTCCTCGATGCGGATGCCCATGTGGTGATAGGTCTTGGGGACCCTTGCGTCGGGACGCACATAAAGGCCCGGCTCCACCGTCAACACCATGCCCGGTTGCAGGCGCCGGGAGCGCCCCCCGACGGAGTACTCGCCCACGTCATGCACGTCACGCCCCAGCCAATGCCCGGTGCGGTGCATGTAAAAACGACGGTAATCGCCGGATTCGATGACCCCATCCACGCTGCCGCGGCACAGCTTGAGGTCGATGAGACCCTGCACCAGTACCCGCACAGCCGCTTCGTGGTAGGCCACGAAGGGCGCACCGGGTTTGACCATCCTGAGCGCAGCCCCCTGAGCCGCCAGCACGATCTCGTAGAGGTCGCGCTGCGCCCCGGAAAATTTGCCGTTGACGGGAAAGGTGCGGGTGATGTCCGAAGCGTAACCCTGCCATTCGCAACCTGCATCGATCAGCAGGAGGTCGCCGTCCTTCAGGGATGCGTTGTTCTCCACATAGTGCAGCACGCAGGCATTGGCGCCGCCTGCCACGATGGAGGGGTAGGCCGGCGCTTCCGAGCCATGACGACGAAACTCGTGCAGGAGTTCCGCTTCCACATGAAACTCGCTGTGCCCCGGCTGGGTGAAGAGCATGGCGCGCCGATGGGCCGATACCGAAATGGCGGCTGCCTGCTTCATCAGCTTGATCTCGCCTGCGTCCTTGATGAGGCGCATCTCATCCAGGGCATGGCGCACCTCGCATACGGCGGCGGGGGCGGTTACACCACTGCGCACCTTGGCGCGCACGGCATTGAGCCACCCCGTCACGCGCCTGTCCCAGGCGTCATCCAGCCCGATCATGGTGTGCAGGGTGGGACAGTTGGCGAGTAGCCCGGGCAAACGCGCCTCGAGCTCGCCGATGGGATGGGTCTCGTCCATGCCGAAGCGGGTGCGCGCGGCACGCGGTCCCACGCGATAGCCATTCCAGATTTCACTTTGCGCGTCGCGCGGACGGCAGAACAGCACGGATCGCGGGGCTTTGCCCCCTATCAGCACCAGCACGGCTTCGGGTTCGTGAAAGCCCGTGAGGTAATGGAAATGGCTGTCCCAACGATAGGGGTAATGGGTGTCGGCGTTGCGCAGGCGCTCCGGCGCCGTGGGAATAACGGCAACTCCCCCCCCTAACTGGCGTGCCAGATGGCGGCGCCGGGCCTGGAGGGATTTGACGCTGACGGCACCATCGGTGCCATCGGGGACAGACCTCAATTTGGGGACAGACCCCAATTTTTTTTCAGCGACGACGCGACTCAAGTTCCATCTCCGGTTGAGGAGCCACCATTGGGGTCTGTCCCCAAATTGAGGTCTGTCCCCGATGGCACCGATTGTTCCAGTTGTTCCAGGTCGGCCGCGGTGCCCACATTGGCCCAGCAGCCCCCATGCCACTCGCCGGACAGGGCCCCGCGCGCCACGGCGGCGTGCAGCAGGGGACCCAGTTCAGCAGGTTGGCCTGGCGCCAGCATTTCAAAAAAACGCCGGCGGAAAACGCCTATGTTGCCATAGGTGCCGGCATCCTGCCCCGCTGTCGCGACGTGTTTTCCCTGCAGGGAAAAATCCCTGGGGTAGCGCGGATCCTTCACCAGCACCAGATGGCCCTCGGTAGCCCCCAGGGGTTCGGCCAGCAGGGATGCCAGCGGGGCCTTGAGCCGCGCGTAGTCATAGGTGGTGTAGATGTCGGCGCTCACCAGCAGGAAGGCGGGGGCTGTGAGCAGCGGCAAGGCCGTGGCCACCCCGCCCGCGGTACCCAGCGCCGTGCCCTCGCGCGACCAGCGCACGGAGCACCCCCAACGCGCGCCGTTGCCGATGGCAGCTTCGATCTGTTCTCCCAGCCAGGCATGGTTGATGACAATTTCGGTAAAACCCGCTGCAACGAGACGCTCCACCTGCCAGAGAATCAGCGGCTTGCCGCGGACCGTCTGCAGGGGTTTCGGCACGGTGTCGGTCAGGGGGCGCATGCGCTCGCCGCGCCCCGCCGCAAGGATCATGGCCTGCAGGGTCAAAAAGTGTACCCCACAGCCACTTCCTCGCCGCTGAGGCGCTCCAGCAATTGGGACAAGGGCTTCAGCTCGCGATAGCGCCCGCAGGCATCGCGCAGGTATTGCAGTACAAGCGGCAGGTCCTGCAGGTAGCCCGGCTTGCCATCGCGGTGGCAGAGACGCGCAAAGATGCCCAGCACCTTGAGGTGGCGCTGCACGCCCATCCATTCGAAGTCGCGATAGAATCTGCCAAAGTCGGCATCCACCGGCAAGTGCGCGGCACGCGCCGCTTCCCAGTAGCGCACCAGCCAGTCCAGGATCTGCGCTTCTTCCCAATGCACATAGGCGTCCTTCAACAGCGACACGGCGTCATAGGTGATGGGACCATGCACCGCATCCTGAAAATCCAGAATGCCGGGGTTGGGCGGACACACCATGAGGTTGCGCGAATGGTAGTCGCGGTGCACGAACACCCGGGGTTGGGCAAGGTTGTTGGCAATGAGGGCGTCCACGCATTGCGCATAGGCTTGCTGCTCACGCTCGCTGAGCGTCGCCCCCAGGTGGCGCGCCACATACCACTCCGGAAAGAGCCCCACTTCGCGGCGCAGCAGCGCTTCGTCGTACTCGGGCAGCACCCCGGGGCGGCTGGCCCGCTGCAGGGTGACGAGGGCACCCAGGGCATCGCGATAGTACTGCTGCACGGCGGCCGGGTCGGCCTCTGGACTGGAGACCGCTTCAAGATAGGTGGTGCGCCCGAGGTCCGTGAGCAGCAAAAATCCCTGCCCGAAATCGGCGCGCAGCACCTGCGGCACATGCACCCCGGCCTCGGCGAAAAGCCTCGCCACCGCCACGAAAGGATGGCAGTCTTCCTTGTCGGGGGGCGCGTCCATCACGATGAGGGTCTCTCCCCCGCGCGTCCACCTGAAGTAGCGCCGGAAGCTTGCGTCGGCAGAGGCGGGGGTCAGGGCATCGAATGGAGCCGGGTGAGTTTCGTTGACCCAGGAATGGAGGGCGTTCAGGCGTGACAAGGATCAGACTCCGGCGTGTGATTGGATTGCTTATTGCTTGAATTTGTGCGATTTTACCAAAATTATTGCACTGACCCCTGCCGATGCACCCGAAACCTTTCCGCGCCTTGACTCTGGTTTTGGCGATGCTCGCCCAAACCGTGGCCGCGGAGGAGCAGGAGCGCCCTCCCCCAGCGCTAAAATCCGCACCCAGTTTTGATGTGGCCATTCCCGGGGCCGCCGGCGGCAACGACTCCGTGGTGTTCATCCGCGCCGACAGCATCACCAGCCAGACCGACGTGGAAATGGATGCCGATGGCAATGCCGAGGTGCGCCGCAAGGGCATCGTGGTCACGGCCGACCACATTCGTTACCAGCAGCAGACGCAAACCGTGGAAGCCACGGGCAACGTGCGCCTGGTGCGCAACAATGCCCTCACCGTGGAAGGTCCCCACAGCGTGTATGACCTGGACGATCACCAGGGCACCATGGAAACCCCCACTTTCAGCTATCCCGCAAGCGATCTGCGCCCGTGGGCCGTGCGCGGCGATGCGCGCCTGATGGAATTTATGGGAGAAGACAAGGAACGCCTGTATGACATGAGTTACACCACCTGTCCCGTGGGCCGCAACGACTGGTTCCTCCGCTCGGGTGAGGTGGATCTCGACCACACCAAGCAGGAAGGGACGAGCAAGGACGGCACCGTCACCTTCTTTGACGTGCCCATCGTCTACGCACCCACCCTGACGTTTCCGCTGGACAACAACCGCAAGTCGGGGCTGCTCGCCCCCACTTACGGCACCACTGCCACCACCGGGCAGGACATTTCGGTCCCCTACTATTTCAACATCGCCCCCAACATGGACGACACCATGACCCCGCGCACCATGAGCACGCGCGGGGTACAGCTGGGCAACGAATTTCGCTATATGGAACCCACCTTCAAGGGTTCTCTCAGCGGCGAATACATGCCGCACGACATCGTGACCGGCACGGATCGCTGGATGGGCCAGTGGCAGCATCAGCAGGAACTCCTGCCCGGCCTCAATTTTTCGGCCAACGTGCAAGGCGTGTCCGACCCCAATTACCTGATCGATTTGAGCACCCTGTTGGGTCCGCCGGGCCTGGCGTACATGCCGCGCGATCTCAACTTGAGCTATAGCGGATTGCCGGGCTGGGACATGAGCCTGCATTCGCTGTCCTACCAGACCCTGGTGGGCGCCATTCCGCAATTCCGCATCGAGCCCCAGTTCAACGCCCACTGGTCGCAGGACAACTGGAATGGCATGAACCTCGATTTTGCCTCGCAATACACTTCGTTTTTGAGCCCCGGCCCCAATGTCACGCCCGGCAACGTGACGGTGAATGGCATCACCTACAATTCCAATTACCAGTCGGTGGCCAGCGGCACGCGCACGGTGCTGAACCCCACGGTCACCCTGCCCTGGCGTAACAGCTTCAGCTTTCTGACCTTCAAGACCGGGGTCAGCTATACCGAATACGAGATGGGCGAGTTCAACACCGCGCCCAGCAACCGGTATACGCGCAGCCTTCCCATCACCAGCGTGGACAGCGGCCTGTTCTTCGACCGGCAAACCTCCCTCTTTGACAAGTCGGTGGTGCAGACCCTGGAGCCCCGGCTCTATTACGTGTACATCCCCTACCGAGACCAGTCACAGCTGCCGGTGTTCGACACGGCGCTGGCCGACTTCAACCGCTCCACCATCTTCACGGAAAACCAGTACGACGGCATCGATCGCATCAACAACGCCAACCAGGTCACGGCTGCGGTGACGAGTCGCATCGTGGACCCCACCTCGGGCGTGGAAATCATCAACGCCATGCTGGGGCAGCGCTTTTACTTCACCCCCAATGCGGTACTGTTGCCCGGCCAGCTGCCGGCCCCGTCACAAACCTCGGATGTGCTGCTCTCGCTCGCCGCCAGCATCACCCAGCGCTGGAAGTTTGACAGCTACTTCAACTTCGACGCGCATGACCTGCACACCCAGCAGATGATGGCCAGCACCACCTATACCCCTGCGCCGGGCAAGCTTTTTAACCTGAGCTACCGCATCGACACGCCCATTCCCGGCGTGCCGACGATTCTGACCACCACCACCACCACCTCCACCTTCGTGCCCGGCGCGAGCACGCCCATCAACATCCTGACCGCCGTCAAACAGTGGGACGTCTCCAGCGAATGGCCCCTGTCGGCACAAACCTCGTTCCTTGGGCGGGTGTCCTATTCCACCCTGGATAATCAGGTAGTGGAAGGCTTGCTGGGCGTTGAGTATAATCAGGGGTGCTGGGCCCTGCGGGTGATTACCACGCGATTTGCCGTCACCTCCGTTCAATCTGCCAGCGCCTTTTATGTACAGCTGGAACTGGGAGGCATGGGCCTGGGTCAGAACCCCATGCAGGCCCTGCGCCGAAACATCCCCGGTTACATGAAAACCAACGAGATCATTCCATGAAGCGATTTTTGATCGTCTTGACCCTGGCGGCATTGTGGCTGGCCCCTTGGGCAGAAGCAGTTGAAAACCTGCTGGTAGCCCCGGCACAGAGCGCCAACAAGGCGGGGATCACCCCACCGCTGGACGAAGCCTCCCTGCCGATGGTGGATCGCATCGTGGCCGTGGTCAACAACAGCGTCATCACTTACTCCGAGTTGAACGACCGCACCAACCTGATTTCCAACCAGCTCACCCGGCAAGGGGTGACCCTGCCCGAGCGCCACATCCTGATGCGCCAGGTGCTTGAAAAAATGGTGATGGATGCAGTGCAGATGCAATACGCCAAGGACGCGGGCATCAAGGTGGATGACACCCAGCTCGATCAGTCCATCGTGCGCCTTGCCGAAGAAAACAAGATGCCGCTTGCGGCCTTTCGCACCGCCGTGCAAAAGGAAGGGGTCTCCTGGAACAAGTTTCGCGAAGAAATCCGCGAGGAGATCATCCTCGCGCACCTGCGCGAACGAGAGGTGGAAAACCGCGTCATCGTCACCGACGGCGAGATCGACGCGCAGATCGCCGAGGAAAACGAACGCGGCGGCTCCGCCCAGGATGAGTTCCAACTGGCGCATATCCTGATTTCCGTGCCCGAAAACGCTTCCCCCGAGCGGGTGGCGCAACGCCAGAGAAAGATTCAGGAGGCACTGGACCAGTTGAACAAGGGCATGGAGTTTGCCGAAGTGGCGGCCACCTTCTCCGAAGCGCCTGACGCCCTGAAGGGCGGAGACCTGGGCTGGCGCCCCGCAGCCCGCCTGCCCACGCTCTTTGCCAATGCGGCAAGCAAACTGAAACCAGGGGAATACAGCGGCATCCTGCGCAGCCCCAACGGCTTTCACATCCTCAAGCTCGTCAACCGGCGTGGTTCGGAAGCCCCGGCCCCGATCACGCAATTTCACGTGCGGCAAATCCTGGTGAAGGTGAACCCCGATGCCGATCCCAATGAGGCCGCCAGCAAGATTGCCGGTTTGAATGCCCGCGTGTTGGGCGGCGAGGATTTTGGCAAGCTGGCCACCTTGAACTCCGAGGATGAAAGCCGCAATCGTGGTGGCGACCTTGGCTGGGTGTCCGAAGGCGAGACGCTGCCGCAGTTTGAAAAGGTCGTCAAATCCCTGAAGCCCGGCGAAACCAGCGCGCCCTTCCAGACCCTGCTGGGCTGGCACATCGTCCAGCTGCTGGACGTGCGTCAGGCCGACGCCACGCTGGAGCGCAGGCGCCTTGCAGCACGCCAGGGCTTGCGCGCCCGCAAATCGGACGAAGCCTACGATGAGTGGATTCGCCAACTGCGCGACCAGGCCTATGTGGACATCCGCCTCGACGACCGCTAGACCCGTCATCGGCCTGTCTGCGGGCGAACCCGCGGGCATTGGCCCCGACCTGTGCGTGCTGCTGTCGCACCACGGGTTTCCGGCGCACCTTGTGGTGGCGGCCGATCGCGACGTAATGCACGCGCGGGCCAGGCTGCTGGGCATCGCAGCCGACTTTGCCGAATACGACCCTGCCCACCCCGTGGAGGCCCGGCCGGGGCAGGCGAGCCTGTGGCACCATCCTGCCCCCGTCCCGGTGGAGCCGGGCAAGCTTGATCCCGCCAACAGCCCCTATGTCCTGCAATGCCTGGACAGCCTGATCCATGCATGCCGCAGCGGTGCCATGCAGGCCCTCGTCACCGCCCCCTTGCAGAAAAGCACCATCGTGGCTGCGGGCGTACCCTTTACGGGGCACACCGAATACCTGGCCCAGAAACTGGGCGTTCCCCGGGTGGTGATGATGCTGGTGGGCGGCGGGTTGCGCGTGGCGCTTGCCACCACGCATCTGCCCCTGAAGGACGTGCCCCAGGCCATCACCCGGGACGGTCTGGGAGAGACGCTCGACATCCTGGCCCACGACCTCACCACACGCTTTCACTGTGCACACCCACGCATACTTGTGGCGGGGCTCAACCCCCACGCGGGCGAATCGGGCCATCTGGGGCGCGAGGAAATCGAGGTCATCACACCAGCCCTGGAGGCTGCGCGCACGCGCGGTATCGACGCAGTGGGGCCATTGCCGGCCGACACGCTGTTCGTGCCGCAGCTGCTTGCCGGGGCCGATGCCGTGCTGGCCATGTACCACGACCAGGGGCTGCCCGTGCTCAAGATGCAAAGCTTTGGCGGAGGGGTCAATGTCACCCTGGGGCTGCCCATCATTCGCACATCCGTGGATCACGGCACTGCGCTGGACCGTGCCGGCACGGGGCGCATCGAGCGCGGCAGCATGGATGCTGCCATCACCCTGGCCCTGGAAATGACGGGACTGCCCCATGGCCCATCAGCCGCGTAAGCGCTTTGGCCAGCATTTCCTCACCGATGCCGGCATCATCAATGGCATCCTTTCCGCCATCGATCCCCGGGCGGGCGAAGCCCTGGTGGAAATCGGCCCCGGCCTGGGGGCGCTGACCCTGCCGCTGCTCGCGTGCGTGGACCACCTCATCGTCATCGAGCTGGACCGCGACCTGGTGGCCCACTGGCGCGCCCATCCCAAGGCGGCGCAACTCACCATCCACGAAGGGGATGCGCTCGCCTTCGACTTTGGCGCCCTGGGTACGGATCTGCGCCTCGTAGGCAACCTGCCCTATAACATTTCCACCCCCCTGCTGTTCCATCTCGCCACCTTTGCCGGACATATCCGCGATGCCCATTTCATGCTGCAAAAGGAAGTGGTGGCGCGCATGGTGGCTGAACCTGCCACCGCCGATTACGGCCGGCTCTCGGTGATGCTGCAATACCGCTTTCACATGGATGCGCTGCTGGAAGTGCCGCCCGATGCGTTTGACCCGCCGCCCAGGGTGGATTCCAGCGTGGTGCGCCTCATCCCCAAGACCCCCTCGGAGCGTCACGCCCTGGACGAAGCGCGACTGGAGCAGGTCGTGGCGCAGGCGTTTTCGCAACGGCGCAAGATGCTGCGCAGCACCCTCAAGGGCGTGATTCCGGAAAGCACGCTGGTCAAGCTTGGCATCGACCCCACACGGCGCGCCGAAACGCTGACGCTGGATGAGTTTGTGGGGCTGGCAAACGCCGCACAAGGATAGGGGACAAGGATTAGGGGACAGACCTCAAACCACCCTGGTTTGAGGTCTGTCCCCTAATCCTTGTCCCCTAATCCTTGTCCCCTATCCTTCGAACTTAAGCAAATTCCTTGAGGAAATTGCCCAGCATGTCGTGACCGTGTTCGGTGAGGATCGATTCGGGGTGGAACTGCACACCTTCCACCGCCAGCGTACGATGGCGCAGCCCCATGATTTCTCCGTCGTCGGTCCAGGCCGTCACTTCAAGGCAGGAGGGCAGGGTTTCACGCCGCACAGCGAGCGAATGGTAGCGGGTTGCGCGAAACGGATTGGGCAGCCCTCTGAACACGCCGACGTTACTGTGATGAACGTCAGACACCTTGCCATGCATGAGCTCCCTGGCATGCACCACCTCGCCGCCAAAAGCTTCGCCAATGGCCTGATGCCCCAGGCATACCCCCAGAATGGGGTAGCGTCCCGCGTAGGTCTTGATGAGAGCCACCGAGATGCCGGCCTCCTTCGGACTACAGGGTCCGGGGGAGATGACGATGTATTGGGGGTCCAGCGCCGGAATTTCTTCCAGGGCGATCTGGTCATTACGCCGCACCACCACCGTCTGCCCCAACTCGCCAAAGTACTGCACGAGGTTGTAGGTGAAGGAGTCGTAATTATCGATCATGAGCAGCATGATTTATTTAACCCACTGTTTTGTAAACGATAGCATTGGCGCCCTGTGATGTTTTATCGGCGGGCACGCGCAATCGTGCATTGTCGCCCAGATTAGCCTGACTATAAACCCCATTGCGTTGGCGCAACATTTTTTAAGGGAAAATGGGTTAACCTGTCGGCGTCTCGCTACCAAATGGCAGGGCATATGAGCAGCGAATCAGGCGCTCCCAACATCGGCACGGTTGTTTCAGTGCGCGGCAGCGTTGTTGACGCCGAGTTTGCAGCACACCTGCCCAGCATCTACTCCCTGCTCAGAACGGGTGCAGAAAATCAAGTCACCGTTGAGGTGCTGTCCCAGCTCAATGCGCGCCGCGTCCGCGGGATTGCGCTGACCCCCACGCAAGGCCTGACGCGCGGCATGGAAGTGGTTGACACCGGCGGACCGTTGCAAGCGCCGGTCGGCAAGAGTGTTCTCTCCCGTGTGTTCGACGTTTTCGGAAACGTCATAGACCGTTTACCGGCCCCCTCCGACGTGCAATGGCGTTCTGTCCACCGCGCTCCACCTTCCCTGACCCGGCGCTCCACGAAGTCCGAGCTTTTTGAAACGGGCATCAAGGTCATCGATGTGCTCATGCCGCTGGAACGCGGCAGCAAAACGGGTTTGTTTGGCGGGGCGGGCGTAGGCAAAACGGTGCTACTCACCGAAATGATTCACAACATGGTCAGGAACCATGAAGGCGTGAGTATTTTTTGCGGTATCGGCGAACGCTGCCGTGAGGGAGAGGAACTCTACCGTGACATGAATGAGGCGGGCGTCCTGCCGAACATGGCAATGGTATTCGGCCAGATGAACGAACCTCCGGGCGCCCGTTTCCGGGTCGGCCATGCAGCGCTGACGATGGCAGAATATTTTCGTGATGATGAGCACCGCGACGTGCTGCTGCTCATCGATAACATTTTTCGATTCATTCAGGCCGGCATGGAGGTTTCCGGACTGATGGGGCAGATGCCCTCACGACTGGGTTATCAGCCGACCATGGGGACCGAGCTGTCACAACTGGAGGAGCGCATCGCCAACACGGACACCGGTGCCATCACCTCGATTCAGGCGGTATATGTGCCTGCAGACGATTTCACGGATCCTGCCGCAGAGCACACCTTCTCGCACCTTTCCGCGTCCATCGTCCTGTCGCGCAGGCGGGCAAGCGAGGGACTCTACCCGGCCATCGACCCCTTGCAGTCCAATTCCAAAATGGCCACACCCAGGTTCATTGGCGAGAGGCATTATGCACTGGCCCAGGAAGTTCGGCGCACGCTAGCGCAATACGCAGACCTGAAGGACATCATCGCAATGCTGGGCATGGAACAACTGTCGTCGGAGGACCGCACCGTGGTTGCACGAGCCCGGCAACTGGAACGCTTTCTCACCCAGCCGTTTTTCACGACCGAACAGTTCACCGGCATCAAGGGAAGGCTCGTCAGCCTCGAGGATGCACTGGACGGCTGTGAACGCATCCTGCATGACGAATTCAAAGGTGTGCCGGAGAGCGCACTGTACATGATTGGATCGATTGATGAAGCGAGGGCAAAGGCCCGAATGGACGTGACCCATGCAACCAGCATGCATGAATCTTAAGATTCTCCTCCCTTTCAAAATATTCGCCGAGGTCCCTGGCGTATTGCGCATCGTCGCAACCACCACGGAAGGTTCTTGCGGACTGCTGCCGCACCGGCTGGATTGCGTTGCGTCACTCACGCCGGGGCTGCTGGTTTTCGAGACCGAGGTGGACGGAGAGGTTTACATGGCAGTCGATGAGGGCGTTCTCGTCAAGGCAGGTTCAAGCGTACTCGTCTCCGTTCGCAACGCCATTCGTGGATTGGCTCTCGACAAGCTGCACGAGGCGATAGAGCAGGAATTCGTGAATCTGGACGAGCAGGAGAAGCGCATGCGTTCGGCACTGGCCAGGCTGGAAAGCGGGTTCATTCGCCGCTTCGCGACGTTGCATCATGAATGAAACGCCAGGGAAGACAACTTCGGGGAGGAAGGCGGAATTCAGACAGCAGGTTGACGAGCGGGTGGCTAGAAAGCTCAGGGCGCAACGACAGGTCACACGAATAGTCTGGTCCGGCTTGGGCATGATGGGCCTTATCGGGTGGTCAGTGGCGGTGCCAACGCTACTCGGTGCGGCACTCGGTTTCTGGATGGACAAGCACTACCCAGGCGGCCATTCCTGGACGCTCATGCTGCTGTCCATCGGCCTTGGCCTTGGCTGCTTCAACGCCTGGCATTGGGTGGCACGGGAAGGCAGGGAAATCAGCAAGCAGGAGGAGAGTGACCTTGAGTGAACTGCTGAATCTGGCGTCCGCGTTAGGTGCTGGCATCATGCTGGGCGCGGTTTTTTTTGGCGGTCTTTGGTGGACCATCCGGCGAGGCATTTCATCCGGTCGGGTGGCATTCTGGTTTCTGGGCAGCATGCTGCTTCGCACATGCATCGTCTTGCTGGGATTCCATTATTTCTTTGGGGACGATTGGAAAAAAATGCTCCTTGGCCTGCTTGGATTCGTCATTGCACGCCTGGTGGTGATGCAAATCACCAAGGCAAGGGAGCAGCCAGATCGCCTTCCCCTGGAGACCAGACATGCGCCTTAGCCCGGACGAGATCATTCTTTGGCAGCATGGACTTTTCAAACTCAACGCCACCATCGCATTCACATGGGCATTGATGTTTGTGATGTCGGTCGGATCAACACTCGTGACCAGAGGGCTTTCCACGGAGGGGGAGCGATCCAGATGGCAGAATTTCCTGGAAATCATCGTGACCACCATCAATCGGCAAATCCTCGAAGTAGGCCTGCGACAGCCCGGGAAATACCTGGGTTTTCTGGGCACCCTGTTTTTATTCATTGCCATGGCAAATCTTTTCACCATCGTTCCGGGCTACGCCCCGCCCACCGGTTCGCTTTCCACCAGCGTGGCGCTGGCCATCTGCGTGTTTGTGGCAGTGCCGCTGTTCGGCATTCAGGACCGGGGGCTGGGGGGATATCTCAAGGCCTATCTGAAGCCAACGTTTGTCATGCTGCCGTTCAACATCATCAGCGAACTCTCGCGCACGCTTGCCCTGGCTGTTCGCCTGTTTGGCAACATGATGAGCGGATCGATGATTCTGGCCATATTGCTGACCATCACGCCCTTTGTTTTTCCGATTGCCATGAGCGCGCTTGGGCTGCTAACCGGCATGGTGCAGGCTTACATCTTCAGCATCCTGGCTACGGTCTACATCGCGGCCGCCACACGCTCTGAAACATCCGCACTGGATCAAGAGGGACAAGACAACCCAGCAAACAACGAGGATACACACCATGGATAGCATGACGCTCATCGCAATTGCTTCAATCGCCGCAGCAGGTCTGACAATTGCATTGGGAAGTATCGGACCGGCGCTTGGCGAAGGGCGCGCAGTCTCCACGGCATTGAGCGCACTCGCACAGCAACCCGATGCAGCATCGACCATCACGCGCACCCTGTTTGTGGGTCTGGCAATGATTGAATCCATTGCGATCTACTGCTTCGTGGTTTCGATGATTCTCATTTTTGCCAACCCATTCTGGAACCATGTCGTTGCCAATGCGGCAGGAAAATGAATCATGCTGATCGACTGGTTTACCGTCGTTGCGCAAGTCGTCAACTTCCTCATTTTGGTGTGGTTGTTGAAGCGATTTCTTTACCGCCCCATTCTCAACGCCATAGACGCCCGCGAGAAGCGCATCGCCACGCAACTTGCAAATGCCGAATCCATGGGAAAGGAGGCACGGAAGGCGCGTGACGAATTCAATCTCGATAATGAGAAGTTTACCCAACAGCGTGCCGCCCTCATGACCCAGGCAATGGACGATGCAAGGCATGAGCGTCAGCGCCTTCTCGATGAAGCGCGCCTCGCGGCCGAAGCCTTGAGAGCAAACCGCCTGGAGGCTCTGAAAATCGAGATTCATCAATTTCGCGATGCCATCATTCGCAGAACCCGTGATGAGGTATTTGCCATATCCCGGAAGGCGTTGACGGATCTTGCCTCTTCCACCCTTGAGGAACGACTGGTTGAAGTGTTTCTTCGCCGGTTGCAGGAACTGGAAGACACGACGAGAAAAACGCTGGCCCAGTCTCTTGGGACGGCGTCGGCCCCCGCCATTGTGCGAAGTGCGTTCGATCTTTCTGCGGGGCAACGCACGGCGATACAAAACGCCCTCGAGGAAAACTTCAACATCCGCGTCGATGTCCGGTTCGAGACCGCTCCGGATCTGATCAGCGGAATCGAACTCAACGCGAACGGACATACCGTCGCCTGGAGCCTCTCGGATTATCTGGCATCACTCGAATCCGGGATGGACCAACTCTTGAAGCAGCAGGGCACCCCATGAACACGGCACCTGGAGATCTTCTGCCCGATTTTGAAAGCGTCTTTGGTGGAATAGCCAAAGTGCGCGAGACGTTCAGGCCGAAGCTCTCGCTCGGTGAAAAGGGCAGGGTCACCAGCATTGCCACCGGTATCGCAAAGGTTTCCGGACTTCCTGGCGTGGCTTTTGAGGAGGTGTTGAGGTTTCCCGGAAATTTGTATGGCATTGCATTCAACGTCGATGAAGACGAGGTCGGCGTTGTTCTGCTGGGCGACTACTGGCAACTGCACGCTGGCGATGAAGTGGAACGCAGGGGGCATGTGATGGACGTGCCGGCAGGAGACGGATTGATTGGACGAATCGTCAATCCATTGGGCCGACCCATGGACGGCAAGGGTCCGGTGCATTCCAGCACACGACTGCCCATCGAACGCGCGGCTCCGCACATCATGAATCGCGCAGCTGTCACGGTGCCGTTGCAAACCGGCATCAAGGTCATTGATGCCCTCATCCCCATTGGACGTGGCCAGCGCGAGTTGATCATGGGAGACCGCCAAACCGGAAAAACCGCCATTGCGCTCGATACGATTCTCAACCAGCGAGACAAGAACATAGTATGCGTTTATTGCGCCATCAACCAGCGCGCATCCGGAATCGCAAAGGTCATCGGCTCTCTTTCCGAAGGGGGTGCAATGGATTACACCGTCGTTGTCGTAACCGAAGGCAACGATCCACCTGGCCTGGCCTACATTGCACCCTATGCCGCCACCAGCATCGCCGAGCATTTCATGGAGCAGGGTCGCGACGTGCTGATCGTTTACGACGACCTCACCCAGCATGCGCGCGCCTATCGCGAGCTGTCCCTGCTGCTGCGGCGACCGCCCGGTCGCGAGGCTTTCCCCGGCGACATTTTCTACATCCATTCACGACTTCTGGAACGTGCAACGCACCTCCGACCCGACCTCGGTGGTGGATCGCTCACGGCATTGCCCATCATCGAAACCCAGGCGCAGGACATTTCGGCCTACATTCCCACCAATCTGATTTCCATCACGGATGGGCAGATTTACCTCTCTCCAACCCTGTTCGAACTGGGCACCCTTCCTGCAATCGATGTCGACAGATCCGTGTCACGCGTCGGCGGCAAGGCGCAACGCTCGGCATATCGTGCCGTTGCGGGCGATCTCAAGCTTGCGTATGCCCAGTTTTCAGAACTGGAGGCCTTTGCGCGTTTTGGGGCTCGTCTTGATGAAAACACACGCAGCACCCTGGAACATGGACGGCGCATCCGCGCCTGCCTGAGGCAGCCGGAATTCGCGCCGGTGTCCATGGTCGCGCAAATTGCCGTTCTGCTGGCATTGACAGCCAGACTCTTCGACCCGGTGCCCCTGGAGCAAATGAAGGAAGCCGAGCAAGCCGTGCGTGAAGCTGCGGCCGCCATTCCAGGTGAAATTTGCACGCGGTTCGACACCGCGGACACCTTGCGGGATGAAGACCGGGCCGCTGTCCTCCAGATTGCCCGAAATGCGCTTTCCCGATTTCAACCCAAGCCGGAACCGGGGCAGGAGCAGTGAGCGATACCGCTGCAAATCTACGCCACAAAATAGACGGCGCCAGGGAACTAGGATCCGTGGTTCGCACGATGAAAGCCATGGCCGCATCGAGCATTGGGCAATACGAGAATGCAGTGCGCTCCCTGGATGACTATTATCGGACGGTGCAATTGGCCCTGGCCGCAAGCTTCCGGCAGGGGACCTCCCGCGCCGAGGGCCCATCCCAAACCAGGCAGCATGCGTCAGGGACCATCGGGGCGATCGTTTTTGGTTCTGACCAGGGGTTGGTGGGCCAATTCAACGAAGTGATGGCGGCATTTGCCGCGGATACACTGAAAAAAATTCCAGGTAAAAAGGTCGTTTGGTCAGTTGGTGAGCGCATGAAGTCTCGCCTTGCAGACGCCGATCTTGCACCCGAAAAAAGCTTCATCCTTCCGAACGCCATTAGCGCCATCACCCTGCTGATTGAACAGATTCTGCTGGAGGTGGAATCCTGGCGAACAAAAACGGGTTTAACGCGAATTTATCTCTTCCATAACCATCCCGAACCCGGAGCGCTGTGTACGCCCCTATGCCAAAGACTGCTGCCGCTGGATGATTCGTGGCAACGGGACATGGCTTCAATCCTCTGGCCCACCGGAAATCTGCCCCAGGTCATGCATGGGGACGGACGCGCGCTTCTGGCGTTTGTCCGGGAATATCTTTTCGTCTCGCTTTTCAGGGCCTGCGCCGAATCCCTTGCAAGCGAAAATGCCAGTCGTCTGGCGGCGATGCAACGGGCTGAGAAAAACATCGACGAACTCCTGGAGGGGCTCAACCGGACATTTTACCGACAGCGACAGAGCAGTATCGACGAGGAACTGTTCGACGTCGTCTCCGGATTTGAAGCGTTGTCACTTGAGGAAAATGCGCTCCACATACGGGTTTGACCTTACTTGTATCACACTCCCGGGAGGTGCAGAATTGTCCTATGTCTTTGACATAACACGGAGAATGCCATCATGACCAACCTTCTGAATGATGCAGCCCACAACGAAAAACTGGTTGCCGACCTCAAGGCCGTCGTCGCCGATGCCGAGGAAATCCTGCGCGCCACGGCTTCCCAGACCGGAGACAAGGTCAGCGAGCTGCGCACCCGCATTGAGGCGCGTCTTGCCAGCACGCGTGCCCGACTGTCCGAAGCCGAACGCACCCTGCTGGAAAAGGGGCGCGCCGCGGCACGCGCCACCGACAACTTTGTCCACGAAGAACCCTGGAAGTCCGTGGGTATTGCGGCCTTGGTGGGGCTTGCCATGGGCGTGCTGATCGGCCGCCGTTGAGCGGCCCATGGCGGAGGAAAGCCATAGCGCAGGCCTCTTGGGTGGCGCCAGCCGGCTGGCGGTTACGGCACTGGAAACCGTCCGCACGCGCGTTGAATTGCTGGGCCTGGAGCTTGCCGAAGAACGCGCCCGCCTGATCCGGTGGCTGGTGTGGGGTGCCGTGGCACTCCTGCTGCTGGCCGTGGGCTTGCTCACGGCGCTGGTGCTGCTGGCCCTCTCCTTCTGGGAGCAGCGTTTGTGGGTGCTGGGTTGCCTGGCCCTGACCCTGCTGACGGGCGGCGCCCTTATCGTGGCGCGCGTGCTGCATGAGGCACGGCAACGGGTCCATCCCTTCCAGAGCAGCGTGGCGGAACTTGCCGAAGACATTCGCCAACTCAAGGCCGTTACAACCCCTCCCGCCGATGGCCACCCTGATTGAACTGGCCGAGAGGCGCGGGCAGCTTCTGGAGCGCATCGCCGCCCAGCGTGCCGACCTGGTCCGCGAACTTGCTCCAGTCTCCAGGGCCCTCGCCTTTACAGGCCGCATGGCCGATCGTTACCACAGCGTGCTTTCCTGGCTGCGCGCGCGTCCACTCTTGACGGGTTTGCTGGTGGCGGGCTTGGTCCTGCTGCGGCCGAGGCGCAGCTGGCGGCTGGCACGCTGGGGGTTACTGGGCTGGCGCCTGTGGCAGCGGTTTGGGGACAATCGGTTTGGGGACAGACCTCACGCGTGAGGTCTGTCCCCAAACCGATTGTCCCCAAACCGCTTGTCCCCAAACCGCTTGTCCCCTATTTCTGCCCTTGAGAGCCGTTCCCCGACGGTGCAGCAAACGGGTCGCTGCCGTTGACCTCGTGCCATTGCCGGATGCCATCCCACACCTCCTGTGCTGTTTCGGCATACCAGTACAGTTCCACGTCCTCGGCGTCGATCTTGCCGTTTTCCAGCAGGAAATCCGCGTCGAATACGCTGCGCCAATAGGCCTCACCCACCAGGATGATGGGCATGGGCAGCGCCTTGCGGGTCTGGACCAGGGTCAGCGCCCCCAGTAATTCATCCATGGTGCCAAAGCCTCCCGGCAGGGCCACCAGCGCCGCTGCGCGCTTCATGAAGTGCAGTTTGCGCAGGGCGAAGTAATGAAACTGGAAACACAGGCCGGGTGTGACATAAGGGTTGGGATACTGCTCGCGCGGCAGCGTGATGTTGAGCCCGATGCTCTTCGCCCCCACCTCAAAGGCACCGCGGTTGGCAGCTTCCATGCCGCCCGGCCCGCCTCCTGTCATGATGACGAGGCGCGAGTCCTGGGGCCCCTCACCGGACAAACCCACGAGGCGTCCCAGTTCGCGACCTACCTCGTAATAGCGCGACAATTCCATGCGCCGCTCAGCCACGCGCAGCAGGCGCTGCCTGGCCTCATCGCCAGGATGGGCGGCATGCTCGCGATGGGCTGCGGCAAGTTCGCGACGCGCCGTGTCCGGCTCGCGCAGGCGCGTGCTGCCAAAGACCACGATGGTGCGCTGAATGCCCTGTGCCACGATGGCCTGCTCCGCCTTGAGGTAATCCAGCTGCAGGCGGGCGCCGCGCGTGATGTCGGCATGCAGGAAGTCCAGGTCCCGATCGGGCTCGATATAGGACGGGTCCGCCATGATGGCCTTCTGGCGGGCAGGGGCTGCTGCATCTTCCTCGGGCGGTTTGGGGTGCGACCAGGGCAGCGGCTCGCGCCGTTCCACGGGATTGGGCGGTGAAGGAATATGCGGGCGGCGGCGGCGCGTCATCATGCCTTTAGGTTACCATGGAAAAAACTCAGGGAGCCCTCCATGAAACTCTCCTTTCACGGTGCCAACCAGGAAGTCACCGGCTCGTGCCACCTGCTGCAATGTGGCGACAAACGCCTCCTGGTGGACTGCGGCATGTACCAGGGGGATCGCGAACTGGACGAACAGAATGCCGGGCCCTTTGGCTTTGAGCCCGCCGAAATCGACTACGTTCTGCTCACCCACGCCCACCTGGACCATTGCGGACGCCTGCCGCTGTTGGTGAGGCGCGGCTTTCGGGGCGAGATCATCACCACCGCGGCCACGCGCGAACTGGCCCGCATCGTGCTGCTGGATGCCGCGCACCTGCAGGAGGAGGAAGCCCAGTACCGCGCCCGCAGGAATGCCCGAAGACACGGCTCGAAGGAAGTGCCGGAGCCGCTGTACAACACGCTCGACGCACTGCTCACCCTGGAATATTTTGGTCGCAGCGCGCGCTATGGCGTACCGCTGGCCATCGCGCCCGGCATCAGCGCCACCTTTCTGGACGCCGGCCATATCCTGGGCTCGGCCTCCGTGCTGCTGCACCTGGAGGAGGGAGATGAAAAGCGCTCGGTGGCGTTTTCCGGAGACATCGGCAATGTGGGGGGGCGTCTGCTGCGCGACCCGGTGCCGCCCGTGGGGGCTGACATCGTGGTGATGGAATGCACCTACGGCGACCGCCTGCATCGCTCCCCCGGGGCCTCGATAGCCGAACTCTACGAGGCCATCAACGACACCTTCCGTCGCGGCGGTAACGTCATCATTCCCACCTTCGCCCTGGAACGCACCCAGGAGCTGCTGTTCATCCTGCACGAGGGCGTCGAGAACGGCCAGTTGCCGCACCACCTGCCGGTGTTTCTGGATTCTCCCATGGCGATTTCCGCCACCGAGGTGTTCAAGCGCCACCCCGACTGTTACGACGCCCCCGTGTCAAGGCATTTTGCCGCCGGGCAGGACCCCTTTGCGCTGCCCGGCCTGCGTGCCACGCGGGAAACGGCAGAGAGCGTGGCCATCAACCGCATCAACGGCGGTGCCATCATCATGGCGGGCTCGGGCATGTGCACGGGCGGGCGCGTGCGCCATCACCTCAAGCACACCTTGTGGCGCGAGGACTGTAGCGTGATTTTTGTGGGATTTGCGGCGCGGGGTACGCTGGCCCGGCGCATCATCGACGGTGCCACCAGCGTGGACATTTTTGGCGAACCCATTGCGGTGCGCGCTCACGTTCACACCATCAACGGCTTTTCGGCGCACGCTGATCGCGACCAGCTGCTGACCTGGCAACGCAAGGTGGGACCGAAGCAAACCTATCTGGTGCACGGCGAACCTCAGACCGCGCAGGCCTTTGCCATGACGCTGGCACCCTCAAAGGTGGAGATTCCTGGCCACGGCCAAGTCGTGTCGCTCTAGCGACCGGTACAGGGGACAAGGGGGGGACAGACCTCAGAATGAGGTCTGTCCCCTTTTTTCTTTTTTTACTTTTTTACTGCTCCAGACCCTGCTGGACGAGTTGGGCAGCGCGTAGCACCGCCTTGGACTTGTTAACCGTTTCCTGCCATTCGGATTCGGGTACGGAGTCGGCCACGATGCCACCACCCGCCTGGACGTAGAGCGTCTTGTCCTTCACCACCGCGGTGCGAATGGCAATGGCGAGGTCCATGTTGCCGTCAAAGCCCAGGTATCCCACTGCCCCGCCATAAATGCCGCGCCGGGTCTGTTCCAGTTCGTCGATGATTTCCATCGCGCGCACCTTGGGTGCCCCGCTCAGGGTACCGGCCGGGAAGCTGGCACGCAGCACGTCAAGCGGACCCATGCCGGGCTTGAGCTTGCCCTCCACGTTGGAGACGATGTGCATCACATGGGAGTAGCGCTCGATGACCATGTGCTCCGTCACCTTTACCGAACCCGTCTGGGCAATCCGGCCCACGTCGTTGCGGCCCAGGTCCATCAGCATCACATGCTCGGCAATCTCCTTGGGATCGGCCAGAAGCTCCTGCGCCAGGGCTTCATCCTGTGCCGGTGTCTTGCCGCGCGGGCGGGTGCCCGCAATGGGGCGCAGCGTGACCGTATCCTCTTCCAGGCGCACCAGGATTTCGGGCGAGGCACCCACCACCTGAAAATCGTCAAAGTGATAATAAAACATGTAGGGTGAGGGATTGAGCTGGCGCAGCGCCCGGTACAAGGCGAGCGGAGGTGCGTCGTAGGTCTGGCGGATACGTCGGCTCAACACCACCTGCATGATGTCGCCGTCGCGAATGTATTCCTTGGCGCGCGTCACCATGGCCTTGTAGGTCGTGGGGTCCTGGTCGGATACGGCTGGGGCCGCCGCGTGCGGTGCCGGGGCCGGCAGACTGACGCTGGCCTTGAGCTGCTCGCGCAGCTCGGACAACCGGGCACGGGCCTTGGCAAAACCCTGGGGATCGGCTGCATCGGCATAGACGATGAGGTGCAGCTGCCCTGAAAGGTTATCGATGACGGCAAGCTCGGTGGTGAGCAGCAACAGGATGTCCGGCGTGGCCGTGTCGTCGACTTTCCAGCCGTCGGCAAGACGTGGCTCGATGTAGCGCACGATGTCGTAGCCAAAGTAACCGGCAAGCCCCCCGCAGAAGCGCGGCAGTCCGGTCAACGGGGCCGCCTTGAAGCGCTTGGCGTAATGGGCAATGAAGGTCAGGGGGTCTTCCGTCTCGAAGAATTCGGTGGGGGCGCCGTCGCACTCCACGGCCACCCGGTTGCGCGTCACGCGCAGGCGCGTGGCGGCGGGCAGGCCCACGAAGGAGTAGCGCCCAAAGCGCTCGCCGCCATGCACCGACTCCAGCAGGAAGGTATAGGGGCAGTTGGCCAGCTTGGCATACACCGACAGCGGCGTGTCGAGATCGGCAAGGAGGGTCAGGACCACCGGGATCTGGTTGTACCCTGCCTCGGCCAGGGTCTGGAATTCGGCTTCGGTCATCGTGCCAGCTCCGCGCGCATGGCGGCAATGGTGCTGCGGTAATCAGGCGTGCTGAAAATGGCCGAGCCCGCCACGAAGGTGTCGGCGCCGGCATCGGCCACGGCACGAATGTTGTCCACCTTGACGCCGCCATCCACCTCCAGCCAGATGTCGCGCCCGCTTTGTGTGATACGCTCTCGCGCCTCACGCAGTTTGGGGAGCGCCGAAGGAATGAAGGACTGACCGCCAAAACCTGGGTTGACCGACATGATGAGGATGAGATCGAGCCGGTCCATCACATGGTCCAGGTAATTGAGCGGCGTGGCGGGATTGAACACCAGCCCCGCCTTGCAGCCGTGGTCGCGAATCAACTGCAGGGTGCGGTCCACGTGTTCGGAAGCCTCGGGGTGAAAGCTGATGATGTTGGCGCCGGCCTTGGCAAAATCGGGGATGATGCGATCCACCGGCTTGACCATCAGGTGCACGTCGATGAGCGCCTTTGTGTACGGCCGGATGGCTGAACAAACCAGCGGACCGATGGTCAGATTGGGCACATAGTGGTTGTCCATCACGTCGAAGTGGACGATGTCCGCCCCCGCAGCGATGACCGAGGATACTTCCTCGCCCAGGCGGGCAAAATCGGCAGAAAGAATACTGGGGGCGATACGGAAGCTCATGAGGAGGAACGCTCCAAAAAAATGATCTCAAACCAAAGAACCATTCTAGCAGAGTGCCGCGCGCTTCTTGTTGAAAAGCCGAACCGTTTGGTGTGCAATGGCAGAATGCGTCTGTCCCTTTTTGCATGGGGCGTGTTGTTGCTTGCCGGCTGTGCCGGCCCCCAGCCGGCACCCCCTCCACCCGCGCCGCCCGTGGCGAGCCAGCCCCTCCCCATCGAGGCGGGTGAGATCCCGCCCGTCTCCTGCCCTGCGGGAACCCCCCTGGTGGAGCCCCCCCCTGCCGCTGAAGGAAGCGCTCCGGGCACCCCCGCGCGTCCGCGCGGCAAACTGGTGGCGGCCAAGTTCTCCGGCATGCCCCACTGGGGCCGTAGCGTGGAGCCCGCCTCCTGGACCGCCTTCCTGGAAAGTTGCACGGCACTCAACACGCAACCCGCCTGGAGCACGGTCTGTACCGAAGCGGCGCGCGTGCCTCAACACCCCAACCGTGCCCAGCTGCGCAGCTTTTTTGAACGGCATTTCGAGCCCTGGCTGATCGAGAACGGCGATGGCTCCAACACCGGACTCGTGACCGGCTACTACGAACCGCTGCTGCACGGCAGCCGGGTGCGTACCGATCGGTACCGTTACCCGCTCTACGCCGCCCCCTCCGACCTCCTGACGGTGGAACTGGGCGATCTTTTCCCCGAACTCAAGGGCCGGCGCGTACGCGGGCGCCTGCAGGGCAACCGGGTGGTGCCCTACTTCACGCGCGCCGAGATCGAGGTGGACAACCCGCCCCTCACCGGCCAGGAACTGGCGTGGGTGGATAACCCCGTGGAGCTTTTCTTCCTGCAGATTCAGGGATCGGGTCGCATCGCGTTCAAGGACGGCACCGGCATGCGGGTGGGCTACGCCGACCAGAACGGCCACCCGTTTCGTTCCATCGGCAGGCTTCTGGTCCAGCGCGGCGATCTCACGCTGGCCCAGGCCTCCTTGCAGGGCATCAAGAACTGGGCAGCTGCCCACCCCGATGAGCTCACGGCCCTGCTCGACGCCAACCCCAGCTATGTCTTCTTTCGCCAGCTGCCCGACAACCTGCCCGGCCCCATCGGCGCGCTGGGCGTGCCGCTCACCGCCGGGGCGAGCATTGCTGTGGATCCGCGCATCACGCCGTTGGGCGCGCCGGTGTTTCTGGACACC
>DAIBBI010000064.1:0-19568 GCA_027442615.1 Ferrovaceae bacterium
AAGGGCTTCTTTCCAATAGACATAGACTCCAGGCCGGTTGAGATCTGCGTCAGTTGCTTCCGATGCGACATCCAGCGTTAGGTCGTGAATTGCAAACCTATTTTCTAAGGTTCCGAATTCGCGCTGAAAGGCTTTCACGACTTGGTCTAGTGACAGCATCTCATGCACCCCAACGTCTGAAATCACCGGCGCTGCGCGGCTTCATCGTGCAGCGCCGGTGGATTGATGGGTTGGGCATCTGCACCGTTACGACGGAAAGTGCGATCTTCGGTGACCCGAAACGCCCGAAATGCCATGCGCGCCTTCAAGACTTTGACATGGGGCAGATCGGCCTGAAGGAGTGACCGAATACGATTAACCGGGAGTTCACATCGCGGCCCCAAGATTACCTCCATGAGCCGTAAGTCTTCCGAAAAGTCCTGGAAGAAGAGCCCCGATTCTTTCGTCGCTGGATCCAGTTGAACAAAGAGCCGATATTCGTTTTCATATTTCCAGTCTACGAACTTCGTTCGCAGTAGGCGATTAACCAGCGCCTCGTCGAGGTTTGGACGTTTGGTTTTCGAATCAACGTCAATGCGAACTCGCTGCGAGGTATAGAGGACTTCGGACAACAGGTAGTCAGGCACATCGAAACCCAGGGCTATACCAGTGTGCTTATCTGCGTAGTGGCCCCATAGAAGTGGGTTACTCCAAGTACGACTAAAGCAGACCAAGCCCTTCGTTTCGTTCAGTTGATGCTTCATTGCGGCGAATGCTTTTCGGTGCTCGGAGTTCTCCAAGTTGGCGGCCAACAACTCAAATGGGTCGTTTAGATCGCCGAACCGCGAAATCTTCAGCCGCCTGAGAGAAAGATTACTCAGGGCGAAAGGTGCGGAAGAGAGGTAGTAGACCCGCATTAAGGTGCCCAACGTTTGAGTTCAGCGGCTGCCGAAGGCAGTCCGCTGGAACGAATGGTTAGCTTGCTTCGCTAGTTCATGAAACCGATCCATTCCCCGTCCTTTGTAAAGATATTGAATCCTCGTTTCGAATTGTGAACACAGTAGCCGCGCCATTCGCCCTCCAAGCTGACCCAGTTGTAGCCAGATTCGCTATTGGATGCGAAGTAGCCTTGCCACTTTCCGTTTAATCCGAAGTACAGAAGGAACCCGCGCTCCATCCGAGCCGCCACACCCGAAAGGTCACCGTCTTCATCGAAGATGTAAAGACCGGACCAAGTTGTCTTGGTTGGGTCGGTGTTTTTCAGGATACTTGTCGTGTTGATTTCCAGCAATTTCATTCTACTCACAAAGCTGCTTGATGCGAAATTCTGGTTTAGTCCAGACCTGACTTGCCCACCGCCGTGTGCGACACCAGGGTCGTGGGGTGAAAGGCGGGCAGTGAAGGGTGGAGGATAGCCATATGGGCCATCATCCTAACATGGTGAGAAGACGATTTTTTCGGGCATTTTGTCAAGGCTGAACCGAGCCATGCCGAAAGCTGTGTGCTCCCTATTAACCTGCTTTACAATCAAAAACACTAGAAATATCAATGAGTTGAAGATGCACCCTAACCCGTTGTTATTCCAGACGAACAATCCATGGGTCTCGTGCCTTGATACGACATAATATGTCGCTGGTTTCCGCATAATGGCTTCATGTACAAATGACCAACCCGTGAGAGGCAAGCACATGAAAACCACTCCCAAATTTATTCGCCTGGATGCCGCCCTGAAGGTAGTTGGTAGCGGTCATGGCGATGCCCTCGATGCCTATCGCCCGCTGCTGGGAACCTGGCTCATCAAACTCGCTTTTCTCATGAAATGGCACGACAAAATCCATCTCATGACGGACCAGAATTTTCTGGAAGCGACAGGCATGGACAAGTGGCAAAAAGCGGACCTGAAGGAAGATGAGCTGGATATTTTCGAGCGTGAAGACCATTTCAGCCAGTCCAAAAATGGAAATGTCCCCACCAAGGTAGAGTTCAAGCGTGAGTTGAACAAAAAGTTGGTTGAATTCAGTAAGCATCCTGTCCGGGACGATTTGATGCTGCTTCGGAACATTGAATTGTTGGGGGATATGCTGGGGCTTTCTGCCTGCGACAAGGCAATCGTCTGTTTTGCAACGATCCTCGAGGCGTTTCAGGTGTTCAAAGGGGCGATTTGCAATACCCGTCGCAGGGTCATTGACAGCAGAAATTACCACCAGTTGCTGGCAGGAATACTGGGCTATACGGAACAGGAAATCCGTGAAGCCCTTATGCAGGACTCACTGCTGGTTACCAGCGGGATCATTAAGGTAACGTCAGGTTTTTGCGATATCGAGGACAAGCTGGATCTGGTGGATGGCCTGGACAAGGTTTTGCTCCTGGAGAATGAGAACGCCGAATCTTTGATCGGGCGTCTTCTCAAGCGAGCGAGTCCGAACGATCTCACCCTGGAGAACTTTCCCCATCTTGATCGTGATTTTCAGACATTGCTGCCGTTCTTGGCCAACGCCATGAACCAGGGGATTGTCGGTACAAACGTCCTCTTCTACGGCCCCCCCGGCACCGGTAAACCCGAATTTGCAAAAGTCGTATCGGCCAAATTGGGCGTGAGTTTATTCGAGATTGGATACGCCGATGAAGATGGTGATCCCATGAGAGGGGGGGGGCGGCTTCGCTCGCTGGCTCTTTGCCAGCGCCTGCTCACGGGCGGAAACAAGGCGCTCCTGATGTTCGATGAAACGGAAGACGTCTTCGACACCTTTGAAGAACCCGACTTTTTTCGAGGGGCTCGCAAGAAAATGGACGGTTCCAAAGCCTGGATCAACCGGACGCTGGAGCGGAACATGACCCCGACCCTCTGGATCACCAATAATGCCGCTATAGACCCTGCCTACCTGCGTCGCTTTGACTATTCCATTCAGTTTTCCGTGCCGCCACTGAAAGTGAGGGTGCAAATCGCACGCTACCATTTGGGCGACCTGGTGGCCAACGAGGATTGGCTTCAAGGTATCGCTTCTAACGAACATTTGTTGCCCGCCCAATATGAGCGGGCCGCCAAGGTTGCGAGGCTCACGAGTGAAGGGGACCCCACTAAGGCGCAGATCATTGCCCGGCAAGTCCTGACCCAGAGCGCCTTGCTCCTGGAGCAGAAGCCCAACGCCCGAATTGTGCTTCGGACCCGGTATGACCGCCAATACCTGAATATTGACCTGGACGTCGAGCGGGTCATTGCAGGTCTCAAGCAACGACCAACCGCGAGCTTCTGTTTTTATGGCCCAGCCGGCACCGGTAAAAGTGAGCTCGCGCGCCACATCGCGGATGAAATCGATAGGCCACTGGTGGTTCGCAAGGCATCAGACCTCCTCAGCATGTGGCTTGGCAAAACGGAAAAGAACATTGCCACCATGTTTGCGGAGGCAGAACGCCAGGGGGCTGTATTGGTGCTTGACGAAGCAGACAGTTTTTTGACTGACCGGCGCGATGCGCACCGGAGCTGGGAAGTCACCCAGGTCAATGAACTCCTCACCCAGATGGAAGCCTTCGAGGGGATCTTCATTTGCACCACCAACCTCATGGAAAAACTCGATCAGGCAAGCCTTCGACGGTTCAGTTTCAAGGTCAAGTTTGGTTATCTCACGCCGGGTCAGCGCTGGTCCATGTTCCAGTCAGAGTTCGCTCGGATGCATGGAGAAAGTGGTTTTTCTCCGGCGTTGGAATCGAATGTCCGGACGCTCGATCGGCTCACACCTGGTGATTTTGCAGCGGTGGCTCGCCAGCATCACCTCCTGGGGATCAACATGACAGCCAAAGAACTCTTCGCCAGGCTGCAGGAAGAGTGCAAAATCAAGGGGGGTGCCTCAGGTACCATGGGGTTCGTTTCCTGAATAATCATGCAGTCAATAAATTCTCCATCATTCATAATGAGTTGCTTAAAATGACGCCCGAAAATACGCAGAAGTTATATTCGCATTTTCCAAATCTTTACCGGGGAAAGGACAAAAGCCCACAGGAATCTTCAATGTGTTGGGGATTTGAATGTGGTGATGGATGGTTTGCCTTGATCTGGAAACTTTCTAGCGACATTGAGATGGAGGCCACGCGGGAAGGCATTGACCCTCATGGTGATATGTGGCCGGAGGCGCAGCAAGTGAAGCAGAAGTTCGGCGCTCTGCGGTTTCATCTCAACAACTATTCAGAAGAACTCGCTCGTCTCATCAAAATTGCCGCAAAGGAATCCGGAACGATCTGTGAAATTTGTGGCAATCCTGGGGTTCTAATTTGCGATTCACGCCGCTATGTGATGACGCTGTGCAGTGCTCATGCGCGAGGGCTATAACAACAATTTACTTCGAATCGGGCTATTGGGTTACTGGATCTTGACATTCACCTTGGACACTGGCCAGCGCCAAGGGATGGTTAACGTAAGGAGACACATCGGCATCGGCATTTTTTAGACGCTGATTTTTGTGTTTTTCGGCAGCAAAAAATCCACTTTCATAATCGATGCATGGCTCATCGTTTCTCCACATCCCACATATTTTCACCGAACCCGTGAATCCACCAATCCAGCATCGCCGAGTCCACTACAGTAGCCTTGATCTCGTAGAAGTCATCGTGTTCGATGACTTGCTGGTCTTGGGAAAGTGCAGACTCGGTAATGTGGAACCCCGTATCTTTGTGGATCTTGAAGGTGAGGCTGACTTTCTTGCCATCGCCAAAACCGAACCGCCCATCGTCATCGTACTGCTTCAGGTTAAAATCTGCGGGATACTTAAAAGTTTCATTGAGAGCTACGGCCTTATGAAAACGGTGCAGCGCTAGGGACCGTTCATTGTTGAACCCTTCAAACCGGCACACCAGATAAAGGCGAGCGCCCTGCTGCGCAAGGCCTAGCGGTAGAACGCGGGCTTCCTTCCGCTCCCGATTAGCATTCTGGTAATCCGTAAGCAAAACCCGGTTTTCGTACAGGGCCGTGCTGACGGCTTCAAACACGGCAGGTTTTATGAGCGGGGGCAGCAGCGGTTGAGAGGTCGCCACGACTCTTACCTTGTGCAGCCATTGTCGTTCCATGGAAGGTTTCGAGGAAGGGCTCAGGTTGCGACGGGACTGCTCGAAAAAACCTTCCAGGGATTTCATCAGTTTTGCCGGAAGAAGCATCTTCAGATGCTGCTCCGCAAGCGTCAGCAACAAGGACTCCTGTGTCGTCAATCCGGGCATGGAAATCCCTTTGGCGTATTCCAGCCATCGGTAGCCATAGGGCTTGTTGCGATCATCGCGCTCCAGTTCGAAATGTTCGGACAGCGTGTCCAGATGACGCTGGATGGTGCGCAAATCCCGGTCAAACCCTTCGTTCATCAGCTGCTTGTGAAGCTCGGATGCGGTAATTTTTCGTTGCCTGGGAATCCGCTTGAGGATTTCCAGGATGAGGATGGCGGTATCCAAAGTATCCGAGCGTTTTGGCATCACAGCCTCCAGTGGGTTTTTCCGGCGAAAACCTGCCAAAGCCGCACCATGGCATAGGTATCGAGCTTGCAGTATTCCAGCAACTGATGTTCGAGGGTTTGTTTACGATTCGCACCGGTTTGGGGGTGTATGGCTTCCAGGTAGGCGGCCTGTGCCCCCCCGCCGTCCTGCACGCCCTCCAGGTTGCCATATGAGAGCTCGGGCACCAGGGCAGGTAATACCGCCTTGATGCTCCAACTGCCTTTCTGACTTGGATGGTAGTAGCGCTCCCTAGCCACTGGCAAGAGATCCACGATGCGTTCGTTGATGTTGAGAAGCCGCTTCGCAAGTTTCGGAAATCGTTCCGCCAGTTCGGCAATTCGGGTTCTTTCAAAAGCGGCGTTGTAGACGAAAACGGGCTCGTTATCACCGCAGGAGATAATGAGTTTTTCTGCAAACGCACGGGAGGGATCGTTGCCAGACAGTTCCAGAAAGGCTTCATGCTGAAGTTTTCCCAACACGCCGACGCGGTGAACGCTGAACTGGAACGGAATCTGCTGATAGGGCCTGGTCCCTTTCCAGATGGGTACGGCGAACTGAATGGTCTCAAAATCGAGGAAATAGCTTGGCAAAGAATGCGGCTTCAGGTCATCCGCCGCGCCATTCGCATCAAACCAAGGCTGACCCGTTAGCGTCACGTTTCGGACACGCTGTTGCTTTTCGGTCAAAGATACGGCGTCAGGCAAGTCCTTCATGTCCAGAATGCCCTGTTCGCGCAGATCCTCGGTCTTGCGGAAGCTCGGCAGCCAGCCAATGGGGTGTTCGGCCTGCGGTTCTGAGGCTGCGCAATGCGCATAAAAACCGCAAGCGAACGGGTTGGCGCACTGAGGGCCTGTTTTCACCTCAGGCTCCCCACCTGCCATGGTTTGCCGTGCATCTGCAATCCATTGGCGAACCTCTGTCTCCCTGGAAAAGGCTTGATCCGAGAGATTCTCTTCCACCAGCAATCCTTGGTAATCCTCATTGCCCGGGTATGTCCAGGTGTTGTCGATATAGGCCAGTGAAACAGACTTCAGGGACAATCCTGCGTCCCTTGCAACCAATGACTGGATCGCCACATCGTCACGATGATAATCCTTCACGCTGGTAGAAGATTTTACCTCCACCATGCGCCAACCCTGGCGCACGGGGAGCAGTACGTCGGACAAGGCCAACGCTTCCGGGGTAATAAACGTTCCTTCAAATATTGGCTGTTTGGAAGTCAGGAGGGCCTGAGTACGGGCTGCCGCTTGATCAAATCCTTCCAATTCAATATCGATCAATACGCCTTTCCCATTCGGATCGTACAAGCCTCGGGCGATGTCCCCCACATGATGGCCAGCCTTGAAACCGGCCTCAGTCTCTGCATCGGTAATGTTGAGATCAGGCCGATGGATTTCAAGCCATAGACGGCGCGGGCACTGGCGATAAGCTAACAGTTTTGATTTGGACAATCGACGCATCACAACCCCCTCGATGATTCGCAACATACGTGAAATTAAAAAGAGAGGGTACTACCGAAATGCGACATTATGTGTCGCTTGTGGAGGAGCCTGAAATGGAGGTGTTGCAGGTTAATTTCCCGCGTGGCAGCACCTAATCGGGACATTCATGGCTCAAGGCCAAGTATTCGGCCGCATGAAATATAGCGTTGTTCTGGGCGTCGTAGTAGCACGAATTCAGCTTGTGCTTATTATAGGGTTTGGCCGCAGCGCGCGCAGCGGTTGTCGTTTCTGCACAGGCAGGTGAGGGTCCAGGCTTTGTCCGGGTACGATGACTCCGGATTGCAGCATTTCCCTTTCCAATCGCCGCAATCCACACAAATGCCGACACCGGCGGGTATGCCCGCTCCACGGAATTGCCCCAAATGTGCTCGGTCTTCCGCGGTGGCATCCCTGACGCAATCAATGGGATCCCCCAACAGATATCCATTGTGATTTTTCAGGCTTTTCACAGAATAGTCGGCAAGCGCCTTGACACGCACCTCCATATCCACGTCTCGCGGGAAGTCCACGGAAGACTTCAAGCGTCCTGCAATAATAGCGCCACCCACGGGGATCATGGTGGCCCAGGTTTCAGCGCCATCCGGGATAACCCACAGGCCTCGTCCTTTTGAGAGCGCCAGAAAGCATCTCAGCCTCGTTGCACCGGCCTATGCCCGGGCCCACTCGATCAACTGGGGCTCACCGATCGTTGCGGGGTAGAGGGTGAGGTCATATAGGCCTGGGAAAACGCGTGTCACCAAGTAGGGAAATCCTGTGAATGATTCCATGGAAAGCACCTCCTGATCGAACTGGCACATCAAGATGTGGCTGGGCTAGCGTTAACAGTTAGTCATGGATTTGAATTCCCCCAGTTTTCTGATTTCCTCTGGGATTGCCAGTGTATACAACCAGTGACTTGTTAGTACGGTGGAGGTATGGCCTTCAGGGTTCCGTATACGGTGGCCATCGCTCAACTCAAAATACAACCGATGTTGGCAGACCAAATGCTCAAATGAGCAGTCATGCGCAGCCTCATCAGCCCGATCCATGTCAGCAGTCGTGACTCTACCCGAAGGAACCGCCACTATGCCTGTCACCTTGGTTTGAGCGAATATTTTGCTCAGAATGCATCCCGGTTTCATTTTGACTCCCCAGTTAACCATCACAAAAGGCATTTTCCGGGATGGAACGACATAAAGTGTCGCATCCTTCTGGAAGATGAAAGCGTCATATCAGGGGGATGCCATGTTAATACCGGTTTTTTATACCCCCCAGATGAATGCTTTCGCGCAGAGCTTCTCGCCCAGCGCCCGAAAACCAGCGGAAGTCATCAGCGCCTGGAAACATATGAAGTTGCCCATCGATGTTCATGAATTCGAGCCGGCCACCAGCGAAATGCTGAAGCGCGTCCATCATCCCGATTATGTTGATGGTATTTTGTCTTGCCTCCTTAAAAATGGCTTTGGAAATCGGTTTCCCGAAATGGTCGCGAGCCTGCCAGCGCTGGGAGTCCATCCCCTCCGAAATCCGCCAGCGCCTGCTGGCCAACGTCTGGTGCGGGCAATGCCGCCACGAAGTTACGATTACCAATTTCAACGGGACCATCAAGGGTGGCAGCTTGCTGCTGGTTGGCAAATGTGCTGAGTGTCACGGTGACGTAGCGCGGGTGATCGAGGGCTCGTAAGCACGTTGCTGCAACAACCCGCAGCGTTACTCACTGGCCCCACTAGCAAGCTTTTTGGCAGTAAACTATTCGCCACCAAAAGCCAGCGCCGTTCCCGTTGTGGTCACTCCCCTTTTCATGTAGCGGCCAAAGCGTGCCACTGGATTAAAACATCCAGGGGACATCAAGGGGCCTGGGTAATCCCCCGGTAATTGAAGTTGAGCGTCATGATCAGGCTTTGGCTGTTGATTCCAAATAAATCCCCCACCCGCTCGCGCGCCATATTATGGATATAGGCCACGTCCAGCTTGAAAGCCGCAAACTTGGCCGTAAACCCTGCGCCGGGAGAACTCTCATCCAATCCAAATCTCAGCGCCATGCGATTGGCGTTGAAATTCTGCTCGAAACCCAGATTGGGTGCTTCGAAGGTGGTATTGGTTCCGCTGAGCGTATTCTGTCGTTGCAACCGGGTATGGCCCAGATCCATCAACGCGCCTTCCCATGGCGCAAAGGATGCGCCAATGCGATATTCATTCGCTTGTGCGCTACCCTCTGCCGATCCAGTGGCGTCAATTCGGCGTTCACGATCACGGTTGAGCAAAGCTCGAAACCCTACCAGCAAGCTGGAATCAGGTTTTTCCCAGGCCAGCCCCCATCCACCAGAAGGGCGCCATTCTGTTTGGTACTGGCTAGCGCGTGTTGAATTGACGGTCGACTGCGTATTGAACTGAGAAACTTCATGCGACAACAGCACTCCAGCAGAAAGGCCGCCCCCTAGCGGCATTGCCATTTTTGTAAATATGGCCTGGTTGGTGCCTTGCCCAATGGCAGGCTGGCGCGGACCCCAGGCAGGTGAAGCCGTCATGAAATGGATGTCATTGCTATCCTGTTTCAGGGCAATGACGTAAATGGCAAGGTCATGCCATAACAAAGGCGTCGTAGCGCCAGCAGCCCAGAAATGGAAGTTGTTTCCATTGGAAAACCCGGTGTCTCCCCCATCAGCCAGGGCCGTTCCTGCATCTTTCCAGACCAGGGCGTAGTTGCCCCAGGTGGCACCATCTCCCCCGAAGCCGATGGATCTCACTCCTTTTTTGATTTGACCGGATGCAAATTCACGCATGGCCAACTCAGGAGAATCAGCCAGTGCAAAAGGAGAAATTGAGCACAGTCCCCCCACAATAAACATGAGTGACGCACATTGGTGTCTGAGCGAGGTTTGATCTGTTGAAAGCATTGTGAATGGTTGTGAGTGGTAATGGAAAAAAGCTGTGCATCCAGGGATGCTCCATCTCGATTACGCTTTCTGTTGCAGTACGTTTTCTTGCTCAAAAGCCGTCAGCAGTCCGTCAAACACACCGCTGGCTGCTGCCAATAGTTGATCGTCGTTGGTCATGGCTTCACGCAGACCGGCTAGAACGCATTCAATCCCCGCAGACTCCGGCGGCTGTATCCCGCCAATGTCAAGGTAATGTACCAGTGACCCAATTCGTCTTAGCCCTGCTTGCTCCAGGCCAAAACTCGTCAGGAACACCTCAAAAGTGACGTGGCTATCGACGTGGCTGAAAGTTGCTCCGTCAAAGTCAAAACCCACCGCGTTGGCGGGGCAGTCACCAGGCGACTCCAGCCACAGAATTTGCGCTTGTGGATCAATGAAGCGCCGGATCAGCCAGGCGCAGGCAAGTCGGTCCACCCATGGTCGGCGACGGGTCGCCCAAATGCGTCCCTGGTATTCGCCAATCCTGCACCTGGGTATTGGCCCATCAGCCGGAAGTGGCTCATCTGGCGATAGCAGCCTCGCAACCGTCAGATCAAGCTCCTGAAGGGCTGTATCTGCCTGCCGCCGAGCCTCGCCAGGAAAGAAGTCGATATCGGACAGGGTAGCGAAAATCTTGCGTAGTTTTCGGGCCTGCTTATGCGATTCCTGAGCGGTATCCTTTGTCAGAGCCGCCCATGTTTTGGTCACGTCCGCCAGCAGAGCTGCGTAATCCTCACTGCGATCAAAAAGACGGCCAAAGTTTGCGCCCTCAGGTTCTTCAACGCGCAGCACAAAAGCCGTTCCACCCCCCAACTGCACATCAGCGGCAACGACATCCAATACCTGTCGACAGGGTTTTCGCTCTGGCATCAAATAAACGCCATCGCGCAACACCGCCGCACCCGATGCTTTCAAAGTGCGCCATGCGCGCATGCGCACCGTGGCGTTTTCAGTTGGCAGGGAAAGGATGAGGGCTATAAATTGCATTTATGTAGCGTATCATACAATATGGTATGAGTTACTACATATTAACCTAAGGACTGCTGATTTGCGTTTAAATCTGACCCGGGATTCTGCGTGAATCGTGGTGAGCAGGGTCAGCAGAAAAAGGAAAGGGGTTACCTGGTCAGTAACCCCCTGTTTTTTGTGGGGTGATTGCGACATTCGGTACGCACATCAACAAACAAACCGATGACAACAAGAATCTGATAATTTGGATCATGGAATTCGTATTAATAAACACCGGTTCGATGGGCCTGCCCACATCCCGGTAGTTTTCAACTCATGTCGCGCAGCAGATGTACGGCTGTCCCGACTCATACCAGCGCAGCAGGATCTATTTTGCCGACAGCTTGAAATGCTGGTTTGCAGAAAAGGAAGCCCTGGAAATAACTCACACCACTCGCCAGCAAGAAATCACGCTCCGCTTTTGTTTCTATTCCCTCTGCCAGAACCTTGATGCCCAGTTTGTGACACATGTGAACAATTCCCTCAACAATTGCTTGTTTGGGCTTGCTGTTGTCGATGTCGCGAACAAGGTCCATGTCAATCTTGACGATGTCGGGTTGAAATTCTGCCAGTAAATTCAGGCCAGCATACCCTGCACCAAAATCATCGATTGCCGTCTTGAAACCGAATCGCCTGTACTCTTCGAAAATGTTGAGCAAATGCGGCCGGTCCGAAATGTTCTCTCCCTCGACAACTTCAAAAATAATTCTTTCTTTCGGAAAGTTGCACCTTTGTGCAGCCTCGAAGGTCGAGCGTATGCAGGCCCCAGGTTCGTACACGGCATTGGGCAAAAAGTTGATGGATAGAAATTCCTGAATCCCGAGTCTTGCAGCACCTTCGACGGCCTTGACGCGGCAGGTTTGATCGAAGAGATAGCGGTTATCGTCATTAACCTTGGCCAGCACGGTAGCGGCGGATTCCCCATTCGTTCCTCGAACCAGGGCCTCATGTGCAAATATTTTTTTGTTACGGAAATCGACTATCGGCTGATAGGCATAGGAAAAGTCGAAATGGAGCGGCTCAAGATTTCTGCACCGATCGCATCCAGGAATTGCGTTCGGTTCTTCAGAGAGTTGGGGCATAGGATTTCACATCTGAAATTGACGAAGCTGCGGACGCCATGAAGGACATCATACAGCCTCGTTTGTAACCATTTATAACAGAATGTAATTACCAGGTTCGCGTACCGTCGGGGTGTTAGGATCATTTCACGTCAGGATATCCTGTGATCACCAAACCACCCACTCAAACGAATGTGGTACCGCCCATCTGTAAAGCATCCGGCTTGTAGTCGCGCCATGTCCGGCCCCGAATGTGAGGGGGCTGGGGGATGAATGCCGCAAGAAATGATGCATGCCCTTGCGGCAGCGGGTTGAAATACAAAAAATGTTGCCAGGACAAGCTGGCAGCACGCTGGGTCACTCCAAACCTCAAGCCAAAGATTTCCGCACCGCCACCTGCTGACCTCAACGAGCTTGTCTCCCTGTTCAATTCCGGGCGCTATGGGGCAATGGAAGGCCTGGCGCGCAAACTGATCGAACGGTACCCGGGCTCCGGATTGGTCTGGAAGGCATTGGGCGCTTCGCTTAAGGCACAAAACAAACTGGCGTTGTTTGAACTGCAAAGGGCGACGGAACTCATGCCCGACGATGCCGAAGCGCATTATAACCTGGGCCATGCCTTGAAATCGCTCGGACGGCTTGATGACGCGGTGGCCAGTTATCACCAGGTACTCAAGCTCAAGCCCGATCTTGCCGAGGCGCACAACAATCTGGGTAATGCCTTGAAAGATCTCGGGCGTCCTGATGACGCGCTGGCCAGTTATCGCCGGGCAGTCAGGTTCAAGCCCTACTACGCCGAAGCGCATTACAACCTGGGCAACGCCCTGAAAGATCTTGGACGGCTTGACGACGCACTGGCCAGTTATCAAAGGGCACTCAAGGCCAGGCCCGATTTTTCCGAAGCGCACTGCAACCTGGGCGTCGTCCTGAACGACCTTGGGCAACTGGATGACGCCGTAACGAACTACCGACGCGCGCTGGAGATCAAGCCCCAATATGCCATGGCCCAGAATAATCTTGCCTTGCTGCTCAACGTGCAAGGCAAGCCGGCCATGGCCGTCAACAGCATCATGCAGTCGCTTGGGCTTGAAGAATCCGATGAGGCAAAAACCATCTTTGTGGCATGCGTCAGGCATTTGCCCGTCACGGCTGAAAATTCAGGGGTCCGGTGGGCACTGGTTCGCGCGTTAACCGAAAACTGGGGAAGGTCCACCGATCTTGCGGGAGTTTGCATCAATTTTCTCAAGATGAACCCGGAAATTCAGGCAGCCATGGCGCGGGTCACCCAGGCCTGGCCTCAACGATTGTCCATTCAGGACCTGTTCGGAACTGGCGGGCTCACTGTCCTTCAATCCGATCCATTGCTGTGTGCCTTGCTCAATGCCGCTCGCATCGATGATACGACGACCGAGCGTTTTCTAACCACGGTGCGATGTGCCCTGCTCGAAGCCTTTGATGAATCGAAGGCTTCTGCAAGTGCCATGAGCGGGACCATGGATTTCTACTGCGCCCTGGCGAGCCAATGTTTTATCAACGAATACGTGTTCTCCCATACGGATGCCGAGATCCGAAAGGCGGAAGATTTACGACGTGCACTGGCAACTGCGCTGGATGCCGGGACCGAGGTTCCGGCACTTTGGCCCATGGTGGTTGCAACCTACTTTCCGCTCTTTTCCATCCCGTCAGCCGCCCGGCTTCTCGATACCCGGTGGCCGGACCCGGTGATGACAGTGCTCAAGCAACAGATCAGCGAGCCGGAGGAAGAACGCCAGTTGCGCGCTACGGTGCCTCGACTGACCCGCATCGAGGACGAGGTGTCGCTTCTGGTTCAAAATCAGTACGAGGATAATCCTTACCCTCGCTGGACCAGGGTGGCGCCAACGCCAAAGCCCAGGCATGTTCTGGGATATTTGTCCCAAAAATTTCCGCGGGCCGTTTTCAGGAATCACGCCATAACCAGTCAAGTTGAGGTTTTGATTGCGGGATGCGGTACGGGTCAGCATTCAATTGAAACGGCCAGACAACTCCACGGGGCGAGCGTACTGGCCGTTGACCTGAGTCTGGGCAGCCTGGGTTATGCAAAGCGCAAGACACGGGAACTGGGCCTCTCGTCCATTGAATATGCGCAGGCCGACCTGTTGAATGTAGGGGCAATCGGGCGTGAGTTCGATGTTATTGAATCCGTGGGGGTGCTGCATCACCTTGCCGATCCCTGGGCAGGGTGGCGGGCGCTCCTGTCCATCCTTCGTCCTGGCGGATTCATGAAGCTTGGCTTCTACAGCGAGCTGGCGCGGCGTGACATCGTCAGGGCGCGTGCCATTATCGCCGAACAGGGTTATGGGACCACACCCGACGAAATTCGAAAGTGCAGGCAATATCTGCTTGATGTGGACACCCGCAATAATCTCGGCGCGGCAGTCAGGGCCCTCGATTTTTTCAGTACCAGCTCATGTCGCGATTTGCTCTTTCACGTTCAGGAGCATCGCATGACATTGACGGCCATTGAAGCGTTTTTGCGGGAAAACAATCTGGGCTTTCTCGGGTTTGAACTGGATCCCGCAGTGGTGAGTGCCTATCGGCTGCGTTTCCCCGATGATCGAACACTCACCAATCTCGATCAGTGGCAGGTATTCGAAAACGAGCATCCGGACACCTTCTTCGGCATGTATCAGTTCTGGATTCAGAAACCGGGAGGAGGGGGAGGGACAGACCTCATTTGAGTCAGGTTAGGGGACAGGTTAGGGGACAGACCCCATTTAGGGGTCTGTCCCCTAACCTGTCCCCTAACCTGACTCAAATGAGGTCTGTCCCCTAGCTCAGGGCCGGCATTCTGACGCGCTTCATGGCAAGCCCGGCAGCCGAGGTGCGCGTCTCCACCCCGAGTTTTTCAAACACGTGCTCCAGGTGCTTGTCCACGGTGCGCCGGCTGCTGCCCAGAATCATGCCGATTTCCCGGTTGGTCTTGCCGTTGACCACCCAGAACAGCACCTCTGCTTCCTTCAGTGTCAAACCGAAAGCCGCGGACAAGGCCTGGATCAGGTCCCCACGGTTTTCCTCCCGCAGGGTGATGATCAGTTCCCGATCCGAGTCGCCGGGATGCACGCTGCCCAGCAGCCGCTTCGTGCCCCTTTCCAGAATGATGGGGGCATCCTGGCCACGGCCTGCGGCCTCACGAACTTTCACGATCCATTCCAGCAGCGGGGGCGGAGCCTGCTCATCCACCATCCCGAAATAATCATTGAGCAGGGTCCAGGCCAGTGGCGTTTTCCAGACGATCCGTCCTTCGGCCTCATGAAGGGTCACCGCAGCCTGATCAAGCCGGTCCAGGGTCGTGCGCGCCTGCTTGATATGCCGCGCATTCTGCATATGGGCCGATATCCGCGCAAGGACTTCCTGGGGGCGGATGGGCTTGGTCACATAGTCCGATCCGCCGCTTGCAAAGGCTGCCACCACGCTCTCGGTTTCCGTGAGGCCCGTCATGAAAATAATGGGGATGTTCTGCGTGTCAAAATCCGCCTTCAATGCCTGGGCCAGTTGAAACCCGTCCATGCCCGGCATCAGGGCGTCCAGAAGAATGACGTCGGGCCGGTTTCTGTGGGCGCTCTGCAGGGCACTCTCCCCGCTGGTGGCCACCAGTACGACGTATCCCGCTTCATCCAGGGCATCATGCAGCAGGGCAAGGTTTTCCGGCACGTCGTCCACGATCAGGACAATCTCGTCTCCGATTCTGTCATGCATTTTGCTCTTCCTCTTTGCCAAGCCCCGTCTTCAACAGGGTTTTCATGGCGTCAAACTGAAACTGCGCGGCCAGCCTTCGTAACGCATTCACAAACCCCTCATAACGGCGGTCCAGTTTTTCGACTTCCTCCAGCTGGGTCGTCACGCCGCGAACATAGCCACGCTCCACATGGGCCAGCAGCCGTTGCAACTGGGCATGCGGTGGAAAGGCCATGGGCGAAATCTGCGCAGGCACCCGTTCATGGACAGGTGATTGCGTCGCCGTGATCCACTCCAGTTTGAGATGCCGCCCAATCCAGTCCACCAGGTCGTCCAGGCGCACCGGTTTGGTGATGAAATTCTCTGCCGTGATGCCCGCCTCGTTTTCTGCCCCTCGCTCGAAGGCATTGGCGGAAATGATGGCAATCTCGCATTCGCTCAACCCGCTGGCCCGAATGCGCCGGATGGTTTGCCAACCGTCCAGGTCCGGCATGGCAAGGTCCATGAAAATCAGGTGGGGGCAGAAACCGGGCAGGATGTCGAGGCACTCCTGCCCACTGCTGGCCTCGGCCAGTTGAAACCCCAGGGGGCCCAGCATGCTCACCAGAAGATCGCGATCGTTCTTCTCGTTGTCCACCACCAGAATCCGGCGCCGTACCCCCACGTATCCCACGCATTTCTGGTGCTGCGGTTCGATGGCGGACTGCAGGGGGCTGATCTGGGGCAGGAACAGACGGATCTTGAAGCGCGAGCCCTGCCCCAGAACGCTCTCCACGGCCAGTTCGCCGCCCATGAGGTCCGTCAGCATCCTGGCGATGGTCAGCCCAAGCCCCGTCCCCCCCGTGGCGCCCGTGTGGGTGGCCGTACCGCGCGCAAAGGGTTCGAAGATGAGCTCCAGTTCCCTGGGGTCGATGCCGGGCCCGGTATCCTCGATTTCGAAAACCGCGATCTCGTTTTGATAACGCAGGTGAAAGAGCACCTCGCCCTGGGTGGTGAATTTCACCGCGTTGCCCAGAATGTTGATGAGAATCTGCCGCAGCCGACCCACGTCCGCGCGCACGAAGGCAGGCAGTTCACCCGAGGGGCGGTAGAAGAAGTTGATGCCCTTGTTGTAGGCCTGAACCTCGAACATGCTGACGATCTGCTCGACGAATTCTGGAAAATTGAGGGGCTTGATCTCAAGCCGCAGCTTGCCCCCCTCGATACGCGCTATGTCCAGGGTGCCTTCGATCAACGACAACAGATGGTCGCCGCTCCTGCGGATCACGCTCACTGCCTGACGGCGGTTTTCCGGAATCGTCGCATCGCCATCGAGAATCTGGGCATAGCCCAGGATGCTGTTGAGGGGCGTGCGCAACTCGTGGCTGATGGCCATGATGTAGCGGCTCTTGGCCTGGTTGGCCTGATCTGCAAAGCGCTTTGCCCCCTGCAGGAGCAGGTCGGTTTGATGGTGTGAGCTGATTTCCTGCAGCAGCAGCCCGGTCTGGTGGCGGGCTTCTTCCTGTGCCACATGGCGGCTTTTGCTGGTCAGCACCATCCACCAGGCGATGATGCCCGAAATCAGCAGCAGGGCGGACCCGATCCGCACATAGGCGCTGCGCAGATAACCCAGAAGCCCAGCATCCCCCGGTTTCAGAGTGAGGATTTCCTGATAGTACAGAAGGCTCATCACGAACCCGAGAAACAGGGTAAATCCCAGCATCATGAGCAGGTACTGCCCAAGACCCGCCTTCAGATAAGGCACCATGGATCGGGGCAGGAATTTGCCGATGAATTGGGTCCATTGCTCCGTCAGGGCCGCCTGGGGTTTGCATTGGTCGTGACAGCGCACGTCCAGCGTACAGCAAAGCGAGCAGATATTGCCGCGATAGGCAGGACAACTGGCCAGGTCCTCCCGCTCGTAGCGCACCCCGCAAATCAGGCAGGTCTGCGCGGCGACCGGATCAGCCTGGGGCATGGGGGCCGTGGGGCGCGCGATGTAGTATTTACCACGGGTGGCCCAGGCCAGGGTTGGAGACAGGACCAGGGGAAGGAACACCGCAATCAGGATGGCAAAGGGCTGTACCCCCGGGCCGAATACCCCAAGATACACGGACAGGGACAGGGCCGAGGTCATCCCCATGGTGCCAAAGCCCACCGGATTGATGTCATAGAGATAGGCGCGGCGAAACTCGATGCCCTTGGGGGAGAACCCCAGACGCTTGTTGATCACGAGATCCGCCACCACCGTCATGACCCACGGCACCGCCACATTGGAAAACAGGGCCAGGACGCGATCCATGACCTGCAACAGGTTGAGTTCCATGAGCATCAGTGCAATCAGGGTGTTGAACACAACCCAGACCACGCGCCCCGGATGACTGTGGGTAAGCCGCGAGAAAAAATTGGACCAGGCCAGCGAGCCTGCGTAGGCGTTGGTGACGTTGATCTTGAGTTGCGACACGATGACAAACACGGCCGTGATGGCCAGCGCCCAGTGGCCCTGGGTGAACACGAGGCCAAAGGCATTCAGGTACATCTGGTTGGGATTCACGGCCAGCACTTCAGGCAAGCCATGGCGAAGGGCCAGGAAGGCCAGGAACGCGCCACCCATCATCTTCAGGGCGCTCAATACCAGCCAGCCCGACCCCCCCACCAAAACCCCCAGATTCCAGCGCTTGCGGTTTTTTTCCGTCGCCTCGGGCATGAAGCGCAGATAGTCGGCCTGCTCGCCCATCTGGGCGATCAGAGGCATGACCACGGCGCAGGCGCCCACGAAAAGACGCAGGTCAAATTGGACGCTCGTGCCCGCATGCCCACCGAAGTGACTGAACAGGACAAAATCCTGCGACTGATTGAGCAGCAGGTACACATAAGGCAACAGCAGCAGAAACAGCCAAACGGGCTGGGTGAGGCTCTGGAAACGGCTGATGGCCGTGATGCCCAGGGCCACCAGGGGGATCACGATGAGGGCGCAGATCATGTACCCCCAGACCTCGGGTATGCCGAAGGCAAGATTCAGGGCGGAGGCCATGATGGCGGCCTCGAGGGCAAAAAAGATGAAGGTGAACGCAGCGTAGATCAGCGAGGTCACCGTGGACCCCAGATACCCAAAGCCCGAACCGCGCGTCAGGAGGTCCATGTCGAGGCCGAAGCGCGCCGAGTTTCGGCTGATGGGCAGGCTTGCCAGAAAAATGATCAGGCCGGACACCAGGATGGCCAGGGCCGTATTGATGAAACCAAAGCTCATCAGGAGGGTGGCCCCGATGGCTTCCAGAACCAGGAAGGACGAAGAGCTGAAGCCCGTGTTGGCCACCTGCCAGATGGACCATTTGCGAAAACTGCGCGGCGTGAAACGCAGGGCATAGTCTTCCAGCACCTCGTTGGCCACCCAGGTGTTGTAGTCCCGCCGAACGTTGAAAATGTCCTGGCCGGTTCCGCTCATGGATGCCTGGTCGACAACATCCCCGCCTTCTCGATGAAATCGATGATCTTCCCCAGGCCTGATCCGGTTTTCATGTTGGAGAAGACGAAGGGCGAATCGCCGCGCATCCTTTTGGCATCCCGGTCCATGACTTCGAGGGAGGCGCCGACGAAGGGCGCAAGATCGATCTTGTTGATCACCAACAGATCGGATTTGGTGATGCCAGGCCCCCCCTTGCGGGGAATTTTTTCCCCCGCGGCCACGTCGATGACGTACAGGGTCAGGTCCGACAGTTCGGGGCTGAAGGTGGCCGCCAGGTTGTCGCCGCCGCTCTCCACGAAAATGATGTCGAGTCCAGGAAAGCGGTGGTTCAATCGGTCCACGGCCTCGAGGTTGATGCTGGCATCTTCGCGGATGGCCGTATGGGGGCAGCCTCCGGTTTCCACCCCAAGGATCCGGTCGGGTGTGAGGGCTTCATGGCGCACCAGAAACTGGGCATCCTCTTCCGTATAGATGTCGTTGGTGATGA
>DAIBBI010000074.1:0-4833 GCA_027442615.1 Ferrovaceae bacterium
GAGGGCCATTACGCCTGGGATCTCGAACCTGGATCCAGCATGACCAACGCCAACGTCGATGCCATCGTCAACGTCAACAATGGCAAGGAACTGGTGTTGAGTTACAAGGGGGGCAGCCAGAAGATCATCGTGCCCCAGGGGGTTCCGCTGGTCACCTTCGTTGCTTCTGACAGATCACAACTCATCCCGGGCGCCAAGGTGCTGGTCATTACCCAGCAGGATGAGAATGGCGCCCTGACGGCCCTGCGCATCAGCGTGGGCAAGAACGGCATGAAGCCGCCGATGTAACCTTACTGCTTGTTGTAATCCTTGATGGCGTCCATCATGGCCTTCACCTGAGGATTGCGTTTCTTCTCGGGGCTGGCCGCGACGACAGGAACGGGGGCCTTGGCGCTGGAAGGCGCCGGGGTGACGGCTGAAGTACTGTCGGGCAGGCGTAACTGTTCTTCGACGGTGGGAGAGAGTTTCAGTTTTGCCTGTACCCTGGTCAGGCCTTGAATGATTTTTGCCAGGCTTTCATCGAGTTTTTTGCGCTCGCCATCCTGTAACGATTTTTCCTGCGCCAGCGTCATCTTGATTTTTTCCAGATCGCCCCTGATGGTCAACAATCCGGCATTCATGCCGTTGACTTTCGCCAGGCCGTCCTTCAACTGGGTCTGGGCCGCCTGGTTGCCGGTGACAGCAATTACCGCAGTAACGAGCGCCACAAGGGACACCACCGGGGCAAATCCTTCTGCAATGTATTGCCCGCCCTTGCTTGCCCAGGTTTTCAGGCGTGCGGCCTTTGGCGCAGACGCCTTGTCTCCGTCGTCTTTCCTGTCTGTGGCGGTGTCTTCATGTTCGGGTTGCCTTGCCATGGTAGCCTCTGTGATCGTTAGGTTTTAAGGCCGATGCAAACCTTGATTCTAGCACCACGAAATAACCTCCAGGCGCGCCCTGCACGTTCACTTCTGAGCGCCAAATGGGGAGCTCAAGGTGGCGGGATTTTTCTGCTTCGAAGCTTCCAGCGCCTGACGAAAGGGATCCTGTGCCGGGGCTACAGCGCCTTCCCTGGCAATGGCAGGAGGCACTGGGTTTGCGCCCTGATTTTGTCTGGAAGCTTCCAGTGCCGCCTTGAAGGGATCAGCCGGGGAGGCTTGCTGCGGGAAACCGGGCGGTGACGCCACATCCCTGATGCCATCCTGCATCGGCGCAGGAGTGGCGGCGCTGCCCCTGTCATGGGCCTGCATGGCCTCCTGGGTGCGCTCGTCAGCAGCGCCTTCGTGCCAGACAAACCACCAGGCTGCGCCCAGCAAAAGCAACAGGAAGATCAGCACCTTGACGCGCCGGGCGCCGATGGAACGTTGCATGTGGGACTGGATATTGGCAGGTTTGGTCAATCTGGCAATTCATGAAATAAAAGCGTTCCGGACCATTCTACAACATCATGCGTTTCAGGCGGTGTCGCGGTTTGGACAGAATACCTTACAATGGGGCGCATCATGTATGCGCCAAATGCCATAACCCCCCTCGCCCCGCAACGCTGCCCCTGGTGCGGCGATGACCCGCTTTACATGGCCTACCACGATACCGAGTGGGGCATACCGCAACATGACGACCAAGTCCTGTTTGAATTTCTGCTGCTGGAAGGTGCGCAGGCGGGCCTTTCCTGGATAACCGTGCTGCGCAAACGCGAAAATTATCGCCGCGCTTTTTCTGGATTCGATGCCCATCGCGTGGCTGCCTTTGGCGAAGCCGAGATAGTGGGCCTGATGGCTGATCCCGGCATCATTCGCAACCGTGCCAAAATTGCTGCCACCATCGGCAACGCCCGCGCCTATCTCGAGGTGCAGGATCGATTTGGCAGTTTCGACCATTATCTTTGGTCTTTTGTGGATGGCACCCCGGTACAGAATGCGTGGCAACACCCTGGCGAAGTCCCGGCGCAGACTGCCCTGTCTGAAAGACTCTCCAGCGATCTGCGAGCGCGCAACTTCAAGTTCGTGGGGCCCACCATTTGCTATGCCTTCATGCAGGCGGTCGGTCTCGTCAACGATCACTTGTGCACCTGCCACCGGCATGCCGCACTCAGCGCGCCAACAACAGGTAGAGCAGCAAGCCGTTGAGCGCCAGGGACAAGGCCACACCGAGTTTGAGCAACAATGCGGGATCGCGTTTCAGAAGCGGCATTTTGCGCGGAACGCGCAACCGGCCATGCCCCCCTTTTTCCAGCGCCAACAAAAATGCCTCGATGGTTTCAAACCGATCTTCGGGTTCGCGAGCCACGGCCTTCAACAGGGTGGCTTCCAGCCATTCGGGAACGTCGGGACGATAACGCGTGGGGCTTAACGGATCGCCAAAACGCGGATGTTGAAATGGTTCGATCTCGCCATAGGGAAACTTGCGTGTCAGCAATTCATACAAGGTCACTCCGCAGGCGTACAGATCTGAAACTTCTGAAGCCGGCTTTCCGGCATGCAGTTCTGGGGCCATGTAACTTGGGGTTCCGGGATTGTTGATCTCACCGAAATCCTGACCGTCAGAAGCAGCAACCCCCAGATCCAGTATGCGCAAATGGCCGTCCGCGCCCAGATGGATGTTGTCCGGTTTGATGTCCCGGTGGACAATGGACAGGCGGTGCAGCGCGCCAAGCCCCTTGAGCAGACGCATGCCGATGTCTGCGGTTTCTGCTGAGGAAAAATGCCGACCCTGACGCAACCATTGGCCCAGGGTTGCCCCTTCGTGCCAGGACATCAGGTAGTACAGATAACTGCGCCCCGGAGATGGCATCACCTGTGGGAAAGCAGCATCGATGACTCTGCGGGCCAGCCACTCTTCGTGCGCCAGGGCTGAAGCATCCGCACTGTCGCAACCCTGGCGCAGGGTTTTCAACACACAATGCTGACCGGTAGCCTCGATGCGCGCTTCATATAACACCGTCACCCGGGACTCATGAAGCACCCTGATGATGGCAATGCCATCCAGAGTATCGCCCGGCTTGAGGCGGTCCGGAATGGGCAGCCGCGCGGTGCTGGCGAGCGCATCCCGCAATTTCGCTGCGGGAACGACCAGGACGTTCACTACCAGCGCGGTGCAATTATCCTGGCTGCCCTCGTTCACTGCAGCCAGCGTGAGATGCGACGCTGCATCCTGCGAATCGCCATGACTGAGCAACGCATTGCGCATGCGCCCTTCACCCAGGCTGTTCCACACGCCATCCGAACAAATCAGGAATCGGTCTCCCGCTGCCAGCTCACCATCGCTATAGTCCACCAGCAGCTGGGCATCCAGCCCCACGGCTCGCGACAACACCGTATTCAGTTCGGGATGATCCCACACGTGATCCTGCGTCAAGCGCCGCAACTCGCCGTCACGAAACCGGTAGATGCGTGAATCGCCCACATGCGCAACATGGTAACGCCCCCCGCGCAGCAGCAGCACCGAGAGCGTCGTGGCCATGCCAGCATTGTGGCGCAACGACTGGTTTTGGGAGAACAGCCAGCGGTTGAGCGACTGGATGACCGTGTCCAGCGCATGAAACACGCTCCAGGTGTCCGGCGTTGCGTAGTAGTCTGCCAGCAATCCGCGCACCACATACTCCGAGGCTTCGTTGGCGTTGCTATGCCCTCCCACGCCATCTGCCACGGCCGCCAACAATCCCTTGTTTTCAAGTTCGGGTCCATCCGGCGTGAGGGCCCCACAAAAATCCTCATTGCGCGGCCGCGGCCCGGTCAGCGAACTAAAGCCCAGTGTAAACGCCGAAGTCATGCCTCCCGGGATCCCGTCTTCAAATCCGTGCGCTGGTGAGACTTGCGGCACCCCAGGTGGTGCGCCAGCGCGTCTTGACCGCTGTCAGCCCCACCAGCGCAATCACAGCCAGCATGGCGAATATGTAGAATCCGGTCATGTAACTTCCAGTCATCTGCCTAGAGTACCCCAGGCTGGAGGCCAGATAAAATCCGCCCACGCCACCGGCCATCCCCACCAGCCCCGTCATGACCCCAATTTCCCTGCGAAAGCGTTGGGGCACCAGTTGAAACACGGCACCGTTTCCCATTCCGAGCGAAAGCATGGCCACGACAAATCCTGCCAATGCCATCCAAGATTGCGGCAGGCCCACCCCCACGACGGACAGTGCTCCCGCAGCCACCAGATAAACCACGCTGAGCAACCGGATGCCGCCGAAACGGTCTGCCAGTGCCCCGCCCATGGGACGCACCAATGATCCGGCGAACACGCAAGCCGCAGTAAAGAAACCGGCGGTCCTGGGATCCAGGCCGTACTGCGTGTTGAAATAGATGGTGAGCGACGAAGCCAGGCCCACAAAGCCGCCAAAGGTGACCGAATAGAAGAACATGAACCACCAGGCATCCTTGTCCTTCAACACCAGCAGGTATTCCGACAGGCGCTTGGGTGGCGGCGCGTTGGGCGCGTCCCTGGCCATGATCACATAGGCCAGCAGCACCAGGCAAAGCGGGATCAGCGCCAGTCCGAACACATTGCTCCAGCCAAAGGCGGTTGCCAGTGAGGGTGCGAAAAGCGCCGCGAAGACGGTTCCCGAATTTCCTGCCCCGGCAATGCCCAGCGCCTTGCCCTGATGCTCAGGAGGGTACCAGCGCGAGGCCAAAGGCAAGGCCACGGCAAAGGATGCGCCGGCCACGCCGAGAAACAACCCCAATACCAGGACCTGTTCATAGCTGTGGATGCCCCACCACCAGGCCGCAAACAGGGCGACGATCACGACGACCTGACCGATGATGCCGGTGATGCGCGCATTGAGGTGATCCACCATGATTCCCAACACCAGTCGCAGGGCGGCACCCGACAACACCGGTGTCGCCACCATCAATCCCT
>DAIBBI010000027.1:0-13666 GCA_027442615.1 Ferrovaceae bacterium
AAGGCTGATCAAACGGTTGCAGAATCCAGAAAGCGTTCAATCAACTGGCGCAACAACTGTCCTGCGCGTAGCCCGTCTCCATCGCACAGTGCTTGAAGAATGGCATCGTGCGCTCGGGCATATTGTTCCAGATCGCTGCTCACGTGCAGGGCGGCGATGTGCATGCGCACTCCCACCTGCAGCGCATCCCAGGTGTGCAGAAACACGCGATTGGCCGACGCCTCGACGATCTTTCGATGGAAATGAACGGTTTCCCTGGCATAGGCTGCAGAATTGCCAGCAGTTGCCGCCGCGTGCATTTTCTGCAAGGCATCCCGAAGATAGGCCAGCATTTCTGGAGAACAAGGCACGGCAAGCTGGGCAGCCCGCTCCTCCAGGACCGCCCGCATTTCGAACGTCTCTTTCAGGTCGGATGCCTTGGGTGAACTCACGCGGGTGCCGCGGTAACGCTGGGACTCCACCAGACCCAGCGCTTCCAGTTCGCGCAACGCCTCGCGCACGGGTGCCTGACTGACGTTGAATTCGCGGGCCAGATTCAATTCAATCAACCGCTCACCGGCTGCATAGCTGCCATCGAGAATGCGCGTCACGAGGGCGTCACGGATCTTGTCCCGCATGCAGCGACGCTCGATATGGGCGCACTCCTGAAGCTTATCGGCGCTCATATGCTTTGGGCGACGCCCCTGCAGCCTGCGATTCGGCCTGCCAACTGCCGCCCAACGCTTTCACCAGCTGCACGCTCGCCATCATGCGCCGCACCTGCAGATCCGTCACCGAAAACTCGGATTGAAGCGCCACGTTCTGGGCCGTAATCACTTCCAGATAGCTTGCAATGCCGCCCTGATAACGATAATTGGCCTGGTTCAGGGCATCCTGTGCCGCTGCTCCTGCCGCCGACGCACTCTGGAACTCCCGTTCGAGATCACGCAAGGCAGCCAGGTTGTCTTCAACCTCCTGATAGGCCACCAACACGGTTTGACGGTAATTGGCAGCCGCTTCGTCATAAGCGGCATGCGCCTCGTCTGTCACCGCCTGGCGTCGCCCCGCATCGAACAGGGTCAGCGATGCCGATGGCCCGAGAGACCAGTACCGGCTGGGAGCTGAAATCCAGCGGGGCATGGTGGTACTTTCCAGTCCACCCATGGCGTCCAGTCCGAATACCGGAAAAAATGCGGCCCGGGCCACTCCGATTTCCGCATTGGCTGCGGCCACCCGGCGTTCGGCGCCAGCGATGTCCGGACGCCGTTCCAACAGGGCGGAGGGCAAGCCTGGCGCCAGTGGCGGCGGCAGCACCTTGAACTCGCCTTGCGGCGACAGCGAGAATGTGGACGCCGGTTCGCCTATCAGTACCGCAATCGCATGTTCCATCTGGCTGCGCTTGAGGCGGGTATCCGTCGCCAGGGTGACTGCATTCTGCAGTTGGAACTGCGCCAAAGCCACGTCGGTGACGCTGGCTCCCCCGCCCTGATAGAGCTTCTGCGTCAGATCAAGCAGGGCTCGATAGGCTTCGACGGTTTTGTCGAGCAAACCCTGTTCGGCGTCATACCCGCGCAAGGCAAAATAGTCCTTGGCCAGCTCTGCGCGCGTGCTGAGATCGAGTGTGGCGAGGTCGGCTGCACTTGCCACGGCCAGCGCATTGCTTGCCGTCACGGCATTCCGGATGCGACCCCACACGTCGAACTCGTAGCTGACGTCCACCCCCAGCAGGTTATCCCGGTATTTGGGGTCGAAACCGGGAAAGTAAAACGGTTTGTTGGTGGAAATGCGCTCGTTCAGGGACGAAGCGTTGGCGCTGATCGTGGGAAAGAGGTCAGAACGGGTTGCACGCGCCGTGGCATGCGCCTGATCCAGGCGCGCCAGCGCCGCCTTGAGGTTCTGGTTGGCCTCGCCGACCTTGGATTCCAGCGCATTGAGCACTTCGTCATGAAACTGCTCCCACCAGGGTCCGCGCGGTGCGTTGTCCGCGGGAGCCGCCAGTTTCCAGTCGGCATTCTCCTTGAAAGCCGGGGGGGGAGATGCCACTTCTGGAACCTGATATGTGGGCGCAAGCGAACAGGCTCCCAGCAGCAAGGCAAGCGCAGGAAGGATGGGACGGGCGTTCATTTGCCTTTCCGTGAATTCTGGACCAGCACTTCAGGTTTTACTGCCTGACCCGAGACCAGGGAGTCCGAAGGGTTGACCACGATGAACTGGTCCGGGCCAAGGCCAGCCAGCACTTCCACTTCATTCCCGAAGTCGCGGCCCACGGTGACGGTCTGGAGGATGGCTTTGTTGTCGTTCCCCACCACCGCCACTTGCATGCCATTGGGGCCGAACAGCAGGGTGTTGGCTGATACCCTCAATGTGCCGGGTTGCGTCCGCAGATTGAATTGCACTTCGGCGTAACCTCCCGGCAGCAGGGCGCGCGACGCATTATCCGCTTCCAGCTGCACCAGCAGGGTGTGGGAAGCGGGATCAATGGCGTTGGCGGTGCTGACCAGCCTGGCATCAAAGGATTGACCCGGATGTTCACGCACCTGCAAGCGGGCCACGCTGCCGACCCGCATGTCCTGCGCATAATTCTCCGGGACCTGCACATAGACCCGTAGGCGACGAATCGCCGCCATGTGGAACAGCTCGCGGGCCTTGCCACTGCCGGTTCCAGCATCGATCAGGTCGCCCACGTCGAGGTTGCGCGCCGTAATCACGCCATCGAAAGGCGCGACGATGCGCTTGAAACCCTCCAGTTCCCGCAAGCGGTGCAGGTTGGCGCGGGCCGAAGCCAAAGCGGCCTGCTTTGCTGCCGCATCGCCAATTTTGTTGTCGGCATCCTGCCTGGACACGGTATTGGTGGCCAGCAGCGACCGCCAGCGGGTTGCCGTAAGCTGGGCCAAATCGTTGTTGGCTTCCGCCGTTTGCAGGTCGGCTTCGGCCTGGATGACCTGCTGGTCGATTTCGGGCGTGTCGATTTCCGCCAGCAGCTGGCCGGACTTGACCGAAGCCCCGATGTCCACCAGCCAGCGTTTGACGTAACCGTTGGTGCGGGCATAGATGGGCGTGTCGGTGAACGCCTGAAGGGTGCCGGGCAGGATCAGCGCCTCGCTGCCCGGGCCACTCCCAGGCTTGGTCACCACCACGGGCAGCACCGCGTCCTGACTGGCATCCCGGCTAAGCGCCCCTTGTGCCTGGATCCGGCTGAAAATGCCCCACCCGGCCAGCAGTACCAGGGATGCGGCAAGGATGATGCCAATTTTGACGAAGGGGCGAGGACGCGAAGCGTTGGAAGAAGGTGTCGACATGGCTCGATTCTAGTCCTGGGTGCTGGAAGGGGTATTCCGGCCGTGAATCAAACTGAACACGACCGGCACGAAGAAAAGGGTGGCCGCGGTGGCGCATAGCAAACCGCCGATGACCGCACGGCCCAGAGGCGCATTCTGTTCCCCGCCCTCACCAAAACCGAACGCCATGGGCACCATGCCGATGATCATGGCAAGTGCGGTCATCAGCACCGGACGGAAGCGCGTAAAGCCGGCTTCCAGGGCGGCCGCGGTGGCTTCCAGACCGGCATTCATGCGCTCGCGTGCAAAGCTCACGATCAGGATGCTGTTGGCGGTAGCCACGCCCATGCACATGATGGCCCCGGTCAGGGCCGGAACGCTCAGCGTGGTGTGTGTCAGGAACAGCATCCAGACAATACCCGCCAGGGCACCAGGCAGGGCCGTGATGATGATGAAGGGGTCCAGCCATGACTGGAAATTCACCACGATCAGCAGGTACACCAGGATGATGGCGCCCAGCAGGCCCCATTCCAGGCCGGTAAAGGACGAGTGCATGGTTTCCACCTGACCCCGGATCACCACGTTGGTGCCTTTGGGCAGTTGGGTTGCCATATCGGCAACGATGCGCCGCACCTTGGCGGCCACTGATCCCAAATCGGAGTCCTGCACGGTGCCGAAGATGTCGATGGTTGGCTTGACGTTGTAGTGGCTGACCACGCCCGGCCCAACGCTACGGCTGAAGTTGGCCAGGTTGGCCAGCATCTGCGGCGTGTCGTTTCCTGGCGCGGTAATCGGCGTGGTGGCAAGATCCTGCAGCGACTGCATCCGGTACTGGGGTGCCTGTGCCGCCACGTTGTACTGCACGCCGGTGCGGGGGTCGGCCCAGAACGTGGGGCTGGTCTGGAAACTGCCCGACAGGGAAATCAGCAGGTTGTTGGCCACGTCCTGCTGGGTATAGCCCAGAAGCCTGGCATTGCTCCGGTTGACGTCGACGTTGATTTGCGGATAGTCAAACGCCTGCTGCACATGCATGTCCACTGCGCCCGGCACCTGCCTTAGTCGTGCCAGGAGCAGGTTGGCGTAAACGCGGTTGGCCTGCACGTTGTTTCCGATGATCTGCACGTCCAGGGGTGACGGCAGGCCAAAATTGAGAATCTGGCTGACGATATCGGCCGGCAGAAACGAGAAGGTGGTGGACGGAAACCGGGCTGCCAGTTTACGGCGCAGGGCTTTCACATAGGTGGCGCTCGGCGCATGGCCGGGATTGAGGGTGATGAAAATATCGGCATCGCCAGGCCCAATGGGCGCCGAAGTGCTGTAGGACAGATTGATGCCGCTGTAGGGCAACCCGACGATATCCACAAGGTTGGCCAGTTCAGCTTTCGGGATGTCCTGCCGGATCACCGCTTCGACAGCATCACACAGGGCCGCCGTCTCCTCGATGCGGATGCCGGTTCGGGCGCGCAGATGCAATTTGATCTGTCCGGCATCCACACTCGGGAAAAAATCCTCCCCCAGCCAGGGCACCAGGAGGCCGGACAGCAATACGACGCCAAGAAAAACCCCGGCAAACAGCTTGCGATGGTGCAGCGCGGACTCCAGCCATTCGTGATAACGGTTGCGCAGCGCATGAAATCCGCGCTCGAAAGCCGCCTGGTAACGCTGCAGCAGGTTGCGCCGCGCGGTGGCGGCCTCTGGCGTGTGAACCCGCAGCCAGTATTTGGCGAGTGTCGGGATAAGCGTTCGCGACAGCACATAGGATGCCAGCATCGCAAACACGACGGCTTCGGCCAGCGGCACGAACAGAAAATGCGCCACCCCCGTGAGCAGGAACATGGGAATGAACACGATGCAGATGCAGAGCGTGGAAACCAGGGCCGGCATGGCAATCTGGTGCGCACCGTCGAGAATGGCGGTTTCGATGTCCTTGCCCTGCTCCAGGTGCCAGTTGATGTTCTCGATCGTGACAGTGGCATCATCCACCAGAATCCCCACGGCAAGCGCGAGCCCGCCCAGGGTCATGATGTTGATGGTTTCTCCCAGCCAGGACAGGCAGATGATGGAAGCCAGAATCGAAAGTGGAATCGAGACGGTGATGATGAGGGTGCTGCGCCAGGAGCCCAGGAAGAGCAGGATCATGAGCCCCGTCAGGGCGGCCGCAACGATCCCCTCGCGAATCACGCCGTCCACGGCAGCACGCACGAACAGGGACTGGTCACCCAGCGCTTCAATCGACATGTCCTGCGGCATGTCCACCCGGATGCCGGGCAGCAGGGATTTGATGCTGTCGATGATGTTGAGCGTCGATGCGTTGCCGGTTTTCAACACGCTCATCAGGACCGCGCGCCCACCGTCCACCCGCACGATGTTGGTTTGGGGCGGATAGCCATCGTGCACATGGGCCACGTCACGCACGTACACCACGCTGCCGTTGGCCGTGCGGATTGGAATGTCGTTGAGCGCGTCAATGCTGTCGAAGCTGGCGTTGAGCTTGACGAAATATTCCAGGTCGCCAATCTTTTCGGTGCCCGCGGGAAGAATCAGGTTCTGGCTGCCGAGCGCGGCGGTGACGTTCTGGGCTGAAAGTCCGTAGGTGCGCAGCGCCGCCGGATCCAGGTCCACCTGCACCTGGCGCTGCTTGCCACCATAGGGCCACGGCAGGGAGGCCCCAGCCACAGTGGCCAATTGGGTGCGAATGAAATTGTTTCCCAGGTCAAACAGTTGCGATTCGGACAGCTTCGGGCTGGACAATGCAAGTTGAATCACCGGCACGCTCGATGCGTTGTAGGCCAGGATAAACGGGGGGGTCGTGCCTGGCGGCATGACCCGGAGCAGCGTTTGCGAAATGGCCGTGATCTGGGCGACGGCCAGTTCTTCGTTGACGTTGGGCTGGAAAAAATATTTGACGACGGCAATGCCATTGAGCGACTGGGACTCCACGTGCTCGATGTCGTTGACGGTGGTGGTTGCCGTGCGCTCGCTGAACGACACCACCCTGTTGGCCATCTCTTCGGGAGGCAGTCCGGAGTAGCTCCAGACCACGGCCACCACCGGAATCTTGATGTTGGGAAAGATGTCCGTGGGCGTTCTGCGGATCGAGAATACCCCCAGCAGCACGATCAACACTGCCATCACGATGAAGGTATAAGGCCGCTGCAGGGCTATTCTAACAATCCACATCCCACGGTTCCATTGGGTGAAATGGGTTGGATTATAGATTATCGATAATTAATAAACAACAGCCCCTCAAATGGGGCCACCTCATCAGATATAGATTTTTCCGTTGGCGACTGTGGCCTGGCCAAGGTCTACAACACCCGTCAGCATGACGACGCAGGATGTGGCGTAGTTACTGCCAGAATGCTCAATGTAGGTGTTGCCGCCAAACTGAAACCATTCAAATTTCCCGAAATAGGCCTGCCCCGTAAGCTGGGTAATGGCCTGATCCAGGGACGAAGCCCCTGTCACTGAAGTCGCGGCGCCAAGACCTGCGGCCGTATCGGCCACCCCCAGCGTCAGCGCAAAATGATCGAGTGTTCCATGCAGGCTCAATATATTGCCACTGGCATTGGTCCCAAGAAGCAGGCTGTCATTGAGCGTCACCGCGCCCGAGCCACTGGTTACACTGTCTGTTCCGGTGATGGAACTGGTTCCAGGAAGGCCTATTGCATTGTTGACGGCTACGGTGACGGCGCCACTTCCCAACAAGGCAGAATCACCGGTGCCGTCCAGGAAGATATGGTCGTCATGCGTAGACTTTGAATCGTCCACGGTAGCATTGGCGCCATAGACCGCGAGGGTGTTATAGGTGCTGGAGGAGGCATTGCCAACCCCCTCAACGATGGACCCGTGGTCTGCAAAATTCGTGATGGTATCGCCGCCGCTGGTCCCACCATAAATCACCAGGCCGTCATAACTGACGGATCCCATGGTATCCCCTGCACTGATGTTGACCGATCCCGTTGCTCCCGACGCATCGATGGTTGCCAGGGAAGAGGCTACCGTGGTTCCGGCGGGAATGCTGGCACCCATGTCGCTGATGGCGCTGCTGGCATAGCCAACAACCCCGTTAACGCTGCCTCCTGCAGATCGGCCCAGGTAAATGGAATCATTGCCTGTAAATTTCAGCAATGTCAGCGCATTGTCATTTTCACTTAGGTTAAAGATATCGGCATGGCCAGCGCTGGACGTGTTCACCGCCATGGTGGCATCGCCAGTGGCATTCAGGGTGAGATTGCCGCCCCCATTGAAATCAACCGTAACCGAGTTGGTTTGCCCGGCGCCCGCATGCGTCAGCGTTAAATTGCTCGAATCATTGCTGTTGTTGTCCAGAACCGTGACGGTGGATGCCAGGTTCAGCAACGTTGCATTCGCCGAAGCCGTGTTGATGTCCAGCTCCGAGACCGGCGGATTGCGGGAAGTCAGATCGTGGATTCCTGCAAACCCGGAAATGTCCACTGTGGCGCCAGGGCCAGGCGGGTTCAAAAAGGCATTCATGGCTTCATTAGCGGCCGAGCCCTGACCGTAAACCATGGCTTTTGAAATTTCAGTGGACCATGCGCTGGCCTGATAACCCCAGGTGGGGTCTGCCGTAAGCCCGGCGAACAGGTTCAATATGCCCATGATGGTTTCACCCTGGGTGTTGCCTGGGGCTGCAGCATTCAGGGCTTCGGTGAGGAGTGCGGTAGCCGCACTGAAATCACTTCCCGCAAGCCCAAGGTTGCTCGCAATGGTATTTGCCACGGTGCTACTGGCTTGGTGACCCAGATAAGCGCCGTAGATACCATCGAGAAAGGCATTTAACCCCCCTCCGCCGCCGGCAGCCGTTTGAACGGCTGCCAATGTGTTGCTCCCCAACGCCAACCCGAACAGGGCATCTGCAAATTCCTCGGCATCTGTGGTCACGGTGTTTGCGCTTGCCATCTGTAGATTTCTCAAGAGTGTGGTTAAAACCTGCAAAACCGGATTTTGAGATGAATTGCCTGGGGCGTCCAGAAAGTTGCCGTGCCAAAATGTTTCATTGTATGACAGCCTGGATCGCCCATCAGCAGTGTTCGATTTGTTCAACCCGCGGGTGTTCACAGAACTCACCGGGATGGCGCGCATAGCGACACTTGCCAGGAGCAACCCGACACCGGGCAATTCGATCAGCCAGCCATTGCACCCTGCAGAGCCGAAGGTCGTATCGGTTCGCCGTAGCGGAGTCGGAGATCAGCAAAGCTGTCATGGCATCGGCAGGGAGTGGCCGGGAAAAATAAAAGCCCTGCCCCAGATCGCACCCCAGATTGTAGAGAAAGGCGTGCTGCGATGCCTCCTCTATGCCTTCTCCGACCACCTTGAGCTCCAGGCTGTGGGCAAGCGCTATGACTGCATGAACAATGGCTGCGTCGTCCGCATCGGAGGAGATGTTCTGCACGAACGCGCGATCCACCTTTAGCGCGTGAACTGGCAAACGCTTGAGGTAAGCCAGGCTGGAATAGCCCGTTCCGAAATCGTCAATCGTCAAGGTCACTCCCAATTCCGCCAGCTTTTGCAGCATGTTCACCGAATCAATGATGTTGTCCATCAGGATGCTTTCGGTAATTTCAAGCTCGAGGCATTCCGGCCTGCATCGCGTGCGTTCCAGAGTGTGCACGACCGTTTCAAAAAAACTCTTGTTGCGGAACTGGCGAATGGAAAGATTGACCGCAACCTTCAGGTTGGGCGCGCCTGATGCGCACCAAAAAGCGGCCTGTTTGCATGCCGTTTCAAGCACCCACTCTCCCACGGGAAGGATGAATCCGGTCTCCTCGATGATCGGTATAAAATCGAGTGGCGGGATGGCCTTCCCTTCGGACTCCCATCGCAGCAAGCCCTCCACCCCAACGATACGCCCCGAAGCCAGCTCGATCTGAGGTTGGTAGTGAAGCCTGAGCTCCCCCTTTTCAAGTGCACGGCGTACACGGGATTCCAGGCTAATTCTGGCCAGCAACTGCTCGTTCATTTCGTGCTGGTAGAAGCGAAATAAATTGCCGCCTTCCCGCTTGGCCCGATACATTGCTGCATCCGCATTTTTCATCAGCACATCCCTGTTGTCGCCATCTCCTGGAAGAAGGGCGATGCCTACGCTGGCCGACAAATACAATTCGTGCCCCTCGAGATTGATGGGTTCCTCAATGCAGGCCAGCAGTTTGGCCGCGACGGCAGCCACCAGTTCCTGCCGCAACAAACCCGAGAGTACGACCACGAATTCGTCTCCGCCAAGGCGGGCCACCGTATCTTCCAGACGCAACGTCGACACCAGCCTCTGCGCAACGACAGAAATCACCTTGTCTCCGACGGGATGGCCCAGTGAATCATTGATATTTTTGAATCGGTCGATATCAATAAACAGCACGGCGCCGTTTTTTCCTTCACGTGCCGCCTGGAAAAGCGCCTGTTCAATCCTGTCCTGCAGCAGATTGCGGTTGGGAAGCTGTGTTAGCGCATCATGGGTGGAATGAAATTTCAGATCGCTCAAGGTCTGGCCCAGCGCCTTGCTGGAGCCCACCACCATCACCATGACTGCAAGGATGGATCGAATGACGCGCATTTCCTGCACACTGAGGCACTGTGACTGACTATAGACCACTCCCAGAATGCCGCTTAACTGAGTGCGCGTATCCACCGGTATGACGGACGCGATCATCTTCATGTCCATGATCGCCACGCAATCAGAACTTTCCAGCACCTGGAACTCCTCGATCTTCATGGGGCTTTGAGGAGAAAGCCCTAGCCTTTCGCAGATTTCAAAGGAGAGCCCATTTCGTGTCATCGCTTTCCCTTCGTCCGAGCAATGACCCATGTAGTAGATCGACAAGGCCGGCCCATTCCCGTCCGAAAATGCCACGAAGAAAATGTTGAAGGAGAAAATGTCGTGAAAACGCGCCAGTATCTCCCGAACGAAATCCTTCCAGTAGGACACCCGCTCGTGAGTCAGAATGATGTGTTCCAGTACCTGGCTCTGACGCTCGAGAATGTTTTTTTCCGCCACCGTTTCGGTCAGCTTCTCATGAATCATGCTGCTGGCTGACCCCATCATCACCTTGGCAGTCTGGACCGCGCAGTACAGCTCGCCAACTTCGTCACGCCGGGTAACGTCAACCGGCCGGTCGTACTTGCCGTTTGCAATGTCCATGAGGTATCCGTTGACCTGCTCCATGGGGCGACGGACGAAATGCTTGTTTACGAATCCGATGAACACAAACAGGAAAAGCTGCAGCAGCAATTGTCCACTCACAAGAAATGCCAGTGTGCGATGGAGCCGTCTCAAGTCCCCGGAAATATCCATAATGAGGTCAGACGCGCCATTGACACTGTTCAATGCCACCCGGTGGCAGGATAGGCAGTCGGTGCCGTGAAATTCATGAGAAGTGAAATACGGCGTGACCATCCTGAAATACGTCCTGCCGCCATTTTCTTCGAGGGCGTGATAGGGAATGGGGTAGCCTGCCTCAAGCGACCTGGCGATGACCTGCTCAACAATTGGATCATTGAGTTGCTCTTCCGGCAGCCCTGGGCCGAATTGCCTCGACACCTGGCTGGTGCGGATTAGCCGAAGTGACTTCAGGTGCTGTCCATCGATGATCTTGCTGATCATCAACCTGCGGAAATCCGGATTCGAAAAGCGACCGGTGACCATCAACGTGTTGGCGCTATCGATGACCTGCATCGCCGAAGCTTCTGCGCTTTGGCGAACGTTCAACATCAACTGGGCCTCCATGTCACGGTATACCAAAGTTGTCACTAGCCCCAGTAAAACCATAAGTACCGGCTGGATGACGATTTGCAGTTTGGCCTGCAGGCGCAGATTTCGAAACCAGAGGCGAATGAAGGAGATTTGCGGAGAATTGGACAAGGCGTCACCCGCTTTCGGCACTTGCCAGAGGGACTGGTAGCCCACTTGACGTCCAGCGCGAAGCACGTAGGAAACGGTCAGGTACATCTCACAAGGGCCGCCATGCTTGCGGGCAAGATATACGAGGCCACGCCAAGGGTGCCCGCCAACGATGGTTTGCCGCATTTCCTCGATAACCCGGCTTGAAGTGCAGGGGTGTATGAGCGATTCCATGTTTTCCCCGGCCAATTCAGCACGCGAGTACCCGGCAACCATTTCCCATCTTTCGCTTGCGTGAGTGATGATGCCATCAAGGTCTGATTCCAGAAAAATGGCTTCAGCCTCGTTGTCTGTTGGCGGTAACCTGGGAGGCGAATAATTATTCATCGGTTGAATGGTTCGCCTCAAATCCTGAAATACCCTACCGAGGCATCAAGCGCACTAGACAAGGATTTCATTTTTTTAACGGTGTCCGAGACGTTCCGCACGGCAGCACTTGTTCTGTCAGACATGGTGGCAATCATTTCAACGTTGGCTGCAATGTCACGGCTGGCGGCACTTTGTTCGTGAATCGAAGCCGAAATATCGTCCACGCCTTCGCGCACCTTGTTGGAGCCATTGCCAATTTCAACAATTGCCTCACCCGCAGCGGTGGCAAGTGACTTTCCCTGATCTGCCTTCTGCACCGCCATCTCGATCATGTGGATTGCCTGGTGCGTTCCGTCATTGATTCCGGTAATTGTGGCGGTGATCTTACGGGTGGACTCGCTGGTCTTTGTGGCAAGCTTCTTTACCTCATCAGCAACCACCGCAAACCCACGACCATGCTCACCAGCCCGCGCCGCCTCGATGGCTGCATTGAGCGCAAGCAAATTGGTTTGTTCGGCAATTTCATGGATGACTTTTATAACGCCTGCAATCTCATTGGAGCGTTCTCTCAGGACGCGTACTGAATCCGCAGACGCTGCCACTTCATGTCCAATCAACCCCATGTCGCTGATGACCTGGTTTACCGTTTGCGTTCCCTCAACAGCTGCGCAGTTTGATTCGACAGAAATGCGGCGCACTTCTTCTGCGTTCCGGGCTACCTGGTCGATGCTGACTGAAATTTCAGAAATGCCTGAAGCCATGCTGCGCGAGGCGTTATCCTGTGCCAATACGGCCTTGTTTGCGTCGTCAACAGCTTCTGACAAATGCGCCGCCTCGCGTTCTATCTCCACAGCAGTAAAGCAAATCTGATCTATGATCGAACCCATGAGCAATTTCGTGGACTGCACCGAGCAGAAAAGTTCGCCCATTTCGTCACGCCGCGAGATGTCCACCGGCCGCGAATAATCCCCGTCCACGATTTCATGAAGGTGCGCCTTGATCTCATCCACGGGCCCTGAGACAAAACGACGCGTAATCCAACCAAGAAAGAAATAAAGGAATACCTGCAACACCAATTGACCCAGGGCGAGGTATGCCACGGTGGCATGTAGGCGATGAAAATCATCTGACAGGTCGATCGTCATGTCGGATGCTCCATTGGAGGACCCGACTTCGACTGCATGGCAATTCATGCAGTCCGTACCATGAAAATCATGACTTTCGATATAGGGCGTGATGGCCCGATAAATTGGCTTTCCTTCAACGGTTTCGAGTGAAAAGCGCGGAATTGGCTGGCCCTTTTTTACTGCATCCTCGATCACGGAGCGGATCACAGGGTCGTCAAGGTGCTCTTCAGGCAGCCCCGGGCCGAACTGCTTTACAACCTGCTCGGTGCGAACAAGTCTTAGGGATTTGAGCCGCTGCCCTTCGATAATCTTTTTGATCATCAGCTGGCGATTGCTGGCGTCTGAAATCATTCCAGTAACCATCAGCATGTTTGCGCTATCGATGACCTGCGTTGCCGTTGATTCTGCACGCTTCTGAACGTTGTCCATGAGGGCGGACTTTGATTGGTAATAAACGGCAACCGTAGCGCCCACCAGAATGATGAAAAGGATCGGCTGTATCTTGAGCTGAAGCGAAAGATTGCCGAACCACTGCACGATGGAGAACCGTCGGAGCGGAATCAGGCCGCTGCCATAACGCAATTCGGCTGTGGCGATTTCCTGCGGCAGCGGCTTACGGCCAGAAGAGAGGTACCCTGTGATCTTGCCTTGGAGCGTCATGGGTGTAATCGTTGCATGCACCCAGAACGCGCTACCATCCTTGCTTTTGTTCTTGATCAGACCACGCCAGGGATGCCCGCCCTGGATTGTTTTCCACAAGTCGACGAATACCCAGGCTGGCATGTCTGGATGGCGCACAATGTTGTGCGACTTTGCAGCGAGTTCTTCCGTTGTGAAGCGGCTTGCTTGCAAAAACGCATCGTTGGCATAACGGATGTGCCCGGTTGCATCGGTTCGGGTAATGAAAACTTCGGGCAAGTCGGAATCGTGCGCTTGCTGCATGGCAGAGCAGTCCCTATTCAAGAAACCAAACGGGCATCATCAGCGACAACCGTCGTCGCGGAGATGGCGGGAAATGCCAGACAGCAGGGACGTCTCTGAGGACGCTTCCCTGGCAG
>DAIBBI010000059.1:0-9893 GCA_027442615.1 Ferrovaceae bacterium
CTCACCGCTCACCCACCAGTAATAGATCACGCGAAGCCCGCCCCGCTTTCCTTTGCCACGCACCTTGTCAGCGAGACGAAGTGCGCCTTCAGCGTCGACAACCGAAGGATCAACAGTACAGGAGATGGAAGAGCCTGGCCATGGTGGAGCGGTATGCGCATGTGGCACCGGATCAGTTGGCCGTTGCAGCATTGCGGCTGGATGATTTGTTCGCTGGGGATCATTTGGCTACGGTGGGGAAAAACCAGGTAACGGCGAAACTGCCGGAAGCCTTGCAGCGCTTGGTGGGCCGTGAAGGATTCGAACCTTCGACCAACGGATTAAGAGTCCGCTGCTCTACCAACTGAGCTAACGACCCATGCGGGTACAACGATTACTGAAAAAAATGGTAGGCCGTGCGGGACTCGAACCTGCGACCAACGGATTAAAAGTCCGCTGCTCTACCAACTGAGCTAACGACCCAACGCAATCTCCAATTATAACTTTGCGTTACTAAAGGGTCAACGCTCCTGCATCCGCGCCTTGGCTTTGGCCGCTGCAGGACTGCCGGGATACTTGTTCATCAGGATTTTAAGGGTAGCCTTGGCATTGGCCGCATCGCCCAGCCCCGTCCAGGCGCTGGCGAGGTTGAGCAGCGCATCGGGGGCCTTGCTGGATTCCGGATAGTTTTTGTAGAGCTCCTGATTGGTCGCCCGAGCACCCTTGTAATCCTTGAGGGACAACTGATTCATACCCACCCAGTACAGGGCATTGACTGTTTTGGGATCTTTCGGATTGGCTTTGCGAAAGGCCTGAAACTGTTTGAGCGAAGCGGCATAGTCACCCTTGTTGAAGGCGGCGAGTGCGCTGTCGTATGAAGCAGGCGCTGGAGTGGCTCCGGCTGCTTTGGTGTCCGGCGCAGCATCGGTGACGAGCGCCGTATCTGCAGGCTTGGACGCCGCTTCCAGCAACTTCAAACGAGAGTCGAGGTCGAGGTACAGCTCGTGGACATGCTTGTCCACGGTGTCAATCTGGTTACCCAGCACGTCGAGCTTGCCGCGCAACTGGGCCAGATCCTGGCTCAGGGTATCGAGTTTGTTGACCGTATCCGGGTAGCTTTCCAGGATGGATTCCATCCGGGTAACGCGCTCATCCAGGGTTTGTTGTTGTTTGCTCAAAGCTTCATGCTGGGCCTTGAGATCTGCCAACCCCTGCCGCGCCTCGTCATCGCTAAACAACCCTCCCTGTGCTGCAGAGGAAGCCAGCAACAGAAGGAACAAGGCCCCGGGAAGCCCCGGGGCCCAGCAAAACGCTTGTTTCTTCAACGATTACTCGCCTTGGTAGACGATGTCGGTGCGGCGGTTTTCAGCCCAAGCCGCTTCGTTGTGGCCAGGATTGCGGGGTTTTTCCTTGCCGTAGCTCACGGTTTCCATCTGGCTGTCCTTCACGCCCTTGGCGGCCAGCACCTTGCGGACGCTGTCGGCACGGCGTTGACCCAGACCGAGGTTGTATTCGCGGCTGCCGCGCTCATCGCAGTTACCCTGCAAGGTAACCTTGGCAGCGCTGTGGCTCACCAGGAAGTCGCCGTGGGCATCCACGACCGGCTTGTATTGGTCCTTGACGGCATACTTGTCGAAATCGTAATAAATGCCGCGCTGACCCAGGGCCCCACCCACACCTTTCGCGGGGTACAGTGCCTGCTTGACGGGCTCAGGAGCCGGAGCGGCTGGAGCGACGGCAGCCGGAGCGGCGGTCTTTTCAGCGGCTGGAGCGGCAGTGGTTGCGGGAGGGGTGGAACTGCAGGCGGCCAGGACACTGGTCACTGCTAGTGCAAGTATCGTTTTTTTCATGATGATCCTCTATTGTTGAGCGGGGTAAGTCAAATCGTCTCCAAGGGGCGTAAACCAGCACCCGGCACGCTAACGGTTCAACCCCAAATTCGGTTTACTGAATCGGCCCCCAAACCGGCTCATAAACATCTCCGGTCTGGGTCGTCAATTTCTGCCTAACGCGTCCGTCAGTGCTAACGATAGCAAGAATTCCGCGCTCTTGCACCTCCGTCGAGTACAAAATGTACTTGCCATTGGGGGCGAAGGTGGGTGATTCGTCCAGCGAGGTGTCGGTCATCACCTGGGTCTGACCGTTGGTGAGATCCTGCAACATCACGTGAAACTGGCCCTCGCTGCGCTGTACATAGACCATTTGCTTGCCGTCAGGGCTCAGCCGTGGTGACACGGCATAGGTGCTGCCGTAGGTCAGGCGCTGGGGCACTTCCCCGCTGTTGGTGGCAGACACCCGGTAAATTTGAGGCCCACCGTCGCGGTCCGAGGTGAAATACAGCATCTGGCCGTCCGCTGAAAACACCGGTTCCGTGTCAATACCGCTACTCGTCATGACCCGACGCACCGGCCCAGTGCCATCGGCACTGATCATGTAGATCTGTGAATGACCATCCTTGGTCAGGACCACGGCAAGCTCCTTGCCGTCGGAAGTCCAGGCTGGTGCGCTGTTACTGCCCTTGAAGCTTGCCACGATCTTGCGTGCCCCGGTGGCCAGCGTCTGCACCACCACCATCGGCCGCTTCAGCTCGAAAGTCACGTAGGCCATGCGCTTGCCATCAGGAGACCAGCGCGGCGAGATGATGGGCTCGTTGGCAGTCAGCATGGTCTGTTCGTTGAAACCGTCACTATCCGCCACCTTGAGGCTGCGTTTATTGCCGTTTTTGGTGATATAGGCAATCCGGGAGCTGAACATGCCCTTGTCACCAGTGAGGTTCTCGAAAATGGCGTCGGCAATGTGGTGGGCCACCATGCGGTACTGTTCGTGGGTGCCCTGAAACGCCATGTTAAGGCGTGCCACCTGGGTATTGACGTCCACCAGGCGAAAACGCGCCTCCATGAGATGGTTAGGCAGTTCCTGCACGTTGCCCACCACCAGATAGTCGGCATGGCGATTGCGCCAGTCATCCCAATGCACGTCTTCCACGTCGGCCGGCGCCGGCTTCACATCCGTGGCGTCCAATACAGAAAACAGTCCGGAACGCGTGAGATCTGCTCCCACGATGGGCGAAAGCGCATGCTCGCCGGCACTTTCCTGGGCAAAAGGCAAAATCACGATGGGAATCTGGTGGCTGCCCTGGGTGACGATCTCGAGGGTGATGTCGGCCCGCGCGGAAACCGGGGCCACGACCAAAAGGATAGCAATAAAACGAAGCAGATTATTTTTCATGTTTCAACTGTAAATGGGTCGTCCGGAACTCCCGGCGTAATTCCGGTTCGGCCGGAAGCGGCAACGGCTGGGAACGCATGATACCGCGAACCACGGCCTGGTCGTAAAGCGCATTGCCGCTCGACTTGACGATCTTGACCGGCATCATGACTTCGCCCGTGGGCAGGACAGTAAGGTCCACCTCCAGGGTCGTGCCGCTGGGCACGCCCTCGGGGACTTCGGTGTTGCCCCGTATCTTGTTGATGATGGCGAATTTGTAGCGGTCAATCAGTGCGGCTTTCGCATCCCGGGCCGCTTTGGCTAGCTGGGCGGCTTTCTTACGCTGCGCCTCCTCTTGTTGCTGCTCCTTCAGGGCCTCGGCGCGCTGCTGACGGATTTGGTCGGCCACGGCGCGTTCCCGATTCTGAGTCTGTTTTTTTGCCTCAAGTTCCCTTTCCTGCTTTTTCTTGAGGGCAATGTCCGCAGCCGAGGGAGCGGGCGGCGGTGCCGGTTGCACCGGCTTGACTGGTGCGGGCGCGGGTGGTGGCGGCGCGGGTGCCGGCGGTGGTGCCGGTTGGGGCATGGGCGGCTTGGTCACCGTGGCAGGCGCTGGCAGTTCGGACCAGAGTTCGGCCTCCACCGGGGCTACCACCTGATGCTGCCAGGCCACCCCGAACACCAGCACCATCACAAACAGGATATGCACCGAGACGGCCAGCACCCAGGCCCAGGGGCTCACTCCACGAGCAGCGGACAGGGGCCGATTCAACTGGACCTCGGTCGCGCCAGCAGCCCTATCCGCTTGACGTCAGCCTGTTTCAACAGATCCATCAGGCGCAGCACCTCTTCATAACGCACATTGCGATCCGCCGCGATGACGACCGGCTGGTTGGGCTGACTGGCCTGACTGGCCTTGAGCAGCGCCACCAGCTGGCCGCGGGCCACCGGCATCTCACCCTGCCCCTTCAGGGGGTCCACGACGCTGAGGCTGCCATCCAGACGCAAGGTCACCTGGATGGGCTGTTGGGGTTCGGCCAGATTCTGGCCCACCGAGGGCAAGTCCACCTGTCCGGGATTGATGAGGGGAGCGGTCACCATGAAGATCACCAGCAATACCAGCATCACATCAATGTAGGGCACCACATTGATCTGGCTCATCATGCGGCGAGGTTTGCGAAGCATGGCCTAGCGTCCGTGAGTAGGCTTGATCTGCCGTTGCAGGATATTGGAAAACTCTTCCATGAAGCTTTCAAAGCGGATGGCCAGGCGGTCGATTTCGTGTGCGTAACGGTTGTAGGCCACTACCGCAGGAATCGCGGCAAACAGGCCCATGGCCGTCGCCACCAGAGCCTCGGCAATGCCCGGCGCCACATGAGCCAGCGTGGCCTGACCCACGTTGGCCAGCCCCCGAAACGCGTTCATGATGCCCCACACCGTGCCAAACAAGCCCACATAAGGGCTGACCGAGCCTACGGTGGCGAGAAAGGCCAGATGGGATTCCAGGGCATCCATTTCGCGCTGGAAGGTGGCCTTCATGGCACGCTGCACGCCACTTGTCACTGCGGTGGCCTCCAGCGTACCGCCGGTGCGGTGGCGCAGAAACTCGCGGAACCCGGCTTCGAAAATCCGCTCCAGCGAACCCGTGTCGGTGCTGTTGGCTGCCGTGCGCTGATAAAGCGTATTGAGATCGGTGCCGCTCCAGAAGCTTTCTTCAAACTGGGTGGTTTCGCGACGCGCGCGACGCACGGTCAGCATCTTCGAGAAGATGTAGGACCACGACATCAGCGACACCAGCAGCAGCAGGCCCATCACGATCTGCACCAGCACGCTGGCGTGCGTGACCAGAGACAGCAATGAAATATCCGTAGTAACGTTCACGCATCCACTCCCAAGGCAAGGCGCATGCTGTCGGGCACGCTGACCGATTTGAAATTGTCGAGGCTGACGCTGATCACCCGCACCGTGGCGCGCGCCAGTTCTGTGTCGCCGCGGATCACCCGCTGATCGAAGGCCATCAGACCGCGGCGCATTTCCACCAGTTCCGCGCTGGCCTGCAAATAATCGCCCAGGCGTGCGGGGCGCAAAAACTTGATGTCGAGCGAACGCACCACGAACAGGATGCCCACTTCGTGGGCCACCCGGTCGTGGTCGAAACCGCGTTCGCACAGCCATTCGGTACGTGCGCGTTCCATATAGCGCAAATAGTTGGCGTGGTACACCACACCACCTGAATCCGTATCTTCGTGGTAGATGCGCAAGGGCACCGTGGTTTTGTTGGGTTTCATGGCAAAACCTACAATAAGGGCGCGCTGCCTGTGTTGCCAGGCAACCCGAAATGCTGATAGGCAAGCGCCGTGGCTACCCGACCGCGCGTGGTGCGCTGCAGGTAGCCCTGCTGGATCAGATAAGGTTCCAGCACGTCCTCGATGGTGTCGCGTTCCTCACCAATGGCGGCTGCGAGATTATCCACGCCCACCGGGCCGCCAGCAAACTTTTCGATGACCGTCAGCAGCAGCTTGCGGTCCATCAGATCCAGCCCCATGGTGTCCACGTCCAGCATGAGCAGGCCTGCATCGGCCACGCTGCGGGTGACTTCACCCGAAGCCTTGACCTCGGCATAGTCGCGCACCCGGCGCAACAGGCGGTTGGCAATGCGCGGAGTGCCGCGCGAGCGGCGCGCAATTTCCGTGGTGCCGCTGGCGTCAATGACCATTTCCAGCAGCCGGGCGGAGCGGGCCACGATGTGGGCCAGCTCGTCCACCGTATAAAACTCCAGGCGCGCCACGATGCCAAAACGGTCACGCAGGGGATTGGTCAGCATGCCCGCACGCGTGGTGGCGCCAATCAGCGTGAAGGGCGGCAAGTCGAGCTTGACGGAACGGGCACCAGGACCCTCGCCAATCATGATATCGATCTGGTAATCCTCGAGCGCCGGGTACAGGATTTCCTCCACCACCGGATTGAGGCGATGAATCTCGTCGATGAACAGCACATCGTTGGGCTCGAGGTTGGTGAGAATGGCCGCAAGGTCACCGGCGCGCTCCAGCACCGGCCCTGAAGTCTGGCGCAGGTTGACGCCCATTTCGCGTGCAATGATGTGCGCCAGCGTGGTCTTGCCCAGGCCCGGAGGTCCAAACAGCAAGGCATGATCGAGCGGTTCCTTGCGGCGCCTGGCTGCCTCGATGAAGATTTCCAGTTGGGCACGGATTTTTTCCTGCCCCACATAGTCGTCCAGCTGACGCGGCCGGAGTGCGCGTTCCAGGATTTCTTCCTGGGGCGAAGCCGGTGCAGCAGCCATCAGTCGGTCAGTTTCGATCATGTCATTCCATGCGGGACAGCAGCTTCAGGGCCTGCCGGATGCCTTCTTCCAGGGACAATGCCGCTGGCAATTGCTTGATGGCCCAGCTGGCCTCGCGGTCATTATAGCCAAGGCCTGCCAGGGCATGGCTGATCTCGTTGGTGCCGGTCGCAGGCCCGCCCGCAGCCGGCGCAACGCCGGTCAGTGGTGCCAGCTTTTCCTTGAGTTCCAGCAGCAGGCGCTCAGCCGTTTTTTTGCCCACCCCGGGAATCCGGGTCAGGCTTGCACTGTCCTGGCGCGCCACGGCATCCGCCAGATCGTTCACCGAGAGACCCGACAACACCGAGAGCGCGAGGCGCGGCCCCACGCCGCTGATCTTCAGCAGCTGGCGGAACAGCGAGCGCTCGGCTTCGGTGAGAAAGCCAAACAGCAGGTGGGCATCCTCACGCACCACAAGGTGGGTGAATAACGACACCGGCTGCCCTGGTGCGGGCAAATCGTAGAAGGTACTCATGGGCACATCCACCTCATAACCCACGCCCTGCACTTCCAGCAGCATCTGGGGAGGATTTTTTTGCAGCAGGATGCCGGAAAGACGGCCAATCATCGCAGCACCAGGCGACCGCGTCGCATTTTCAGGCCCGCGAGCGGACGCGCCGCCGGCTGTCGTCCCTCGTGCGCATGACGGATGGCACAGGCCAGCGCATCGGCAGGATCGGTGGGTGGGGCTTCGGCCAATTGCAACAAGCGCATCACCATGGTTTGCACCTGCTCCTTGCGCGCATGGCCATGACCCACCACGGCCTGCTTGATCTGTAGCGCCGTATATTCCGCTACCGGCAGCCCTTGCGCCACGGCAGCGGCAATGACGGCGCCGCGCGCCTGCCCCAGCAAGAGGGTGGATTGCGGGTTGACGTTCACGAAGACGATCTCCACGGCGACGACATCGGGCTGATGCGCATCGATGACTTCGGTCATGCCATCGAACAGGGCTTTCAGGCGTTCTGGCAACGGGGCCTGCTGGGGGCTGCGGATGGAACCGCTCACCACATACTGCAGCCCGGGTCCCGTGGTGGCTGTGTCGATTACGCCAAATCCCGTGATCCGAAGGCCCGGATCAATCCCCAAGATGCGGATGAGTGTCTCCTTTCAGCCGGATTATTCAGAGAACACGGCGGTGGTGTACACCGCCTGAACGTCGTCCAGGTTTTCCAGCGCATCCAGAAGCTTCTGCATGCGCGCCGCATCGTCGCCGGTGAACTCGGTTTCGTTCTGCGGCTTCATCGTGACTTCGCCAAACGCTGCCTTGAACCCGGTCTTTTCCAGCGCTGCCTTGATGGTGGAAAACTCGTAGGGTGGGGTCGTCACCTCGATGCTGCCGTCCTCGTGGGGAACCACGTCGTCAGCCCCGGCTTCCAGGGCCGCCTCGATGAGACGGTCTTCATCCGTGCCGGGTGGAAAAACCATCTGGCCGCAATGGGTAAACAGGAAGGCCACCGAGCCGTCGGTGCCGAGGTTGCCGCCAAACTTGCTGAAAGCATGGCGCACGTCGGCCACGGTACGCGTTTTGTTGTCTGTGAGGGCATCTACCATGACAGCCGCGCCATTGATGCCGTAGCCCTCATAGCGCATCTCTTCGTAATTGGCGCCTTCCAGGTCACCGCTGCCGCGCTTGATGGCGCGCTCCACGGTGTCCTTGGGCATGTTCTGGTCAAAGGCCTTGTCTACGGCCAGGCGCAGTCTGGGGTTGCTGCCGGCATCACCGCCACCGATACGGGCGGCCACCGTGATTTCCTTGATCAGCCGGGTAAAGATCTTGCCACGCTTGGCATCAGTCGCGGCTTTCTTGTGCTTGATATTGGCCCACTTGGAATGTCCTGCCACAATCGTGTCCTTAAGTCAGTAGGGTAACGCGTATGAAATGCGGCCATTCTAGCATGGCCGGGCGCCCGCCTTTCAGAGGGTGGTGTTACCATCCGCTCTGAATTGCCCACCCATAGAGCAATGCCAAGGAGTGATAAGCGTGACCACAAAACCCGGTGAACGGCGCAACGAGATCCTGCAGACGCTGGCGTCGATGCTGGAACAACCCCAGGCAGAAAAAATCACCACGGCCAACCTGGCGCGTCGGCTGGACCTGTCCGAAGCCGCCCTGTACCGCCACTTTGCCAGCAAGGCCCAGATGTTCGAGGGCCTCATCGCTTTCATCGAGGAGACCCTGTTCAGCCGCATCAACCGCATCCTCACCGAAAAGCCCCGGGGACTGGACCAGGTGGAATCGACGATGGCCCTGATGCTGGCTTTTGCCGACAAAAACCCGGGCATGACCCGGGTGCTGATCGGCGACGCCCTGGTCCACGAAAACGAGCGCCTGCAGGCGCGCATCAATCAGGTACACGACCGGCTGGAAGCCACCCTGCGCCAAAGCCTGCGCATGGCGGCAAGCGGCGCCGAAGTGCCACCCAATACCCCCAGCAGCGCCTACGCCAACGCCTTGCTGTGCTACATCATCGGGCGCTGGCAGCAGTTTGCCAAAAGCGGTTTCAAGCGCTCGCCCCTGGCGGACTGGGAACTGCAATGGGCGCTGCTGCGCCCATAAAAAAACCACATCGGACGATGTGGTTTTTGAGCGGGTCGGTTGCGGCAGTGGCTTACTTGGCCACCTGACGCTCACGCATTTCTTCCAGTTGCTTGCAGTCGATGCACAGGCTTGCCGTGGGGCGGGCCTGAAGGCGATTGAGCCCGATCTCGACCCCGCAGGTGTTGCAGTAACCGTACTCGCCTGCATCGATCTTGGCGATGGTCTCATCGATTTTTTTGATGAGCTTGCGTTCCCGATCACGGTTGCGCAATTCCAGCGCCATGTCTGATTCCTGGCTGGCGCGATCATTGGGGTCGGCAAAGACCGTGGCCTCGTCCTGCATGGTGTGGACGGTGCGATCGATGTCTTGGCCCAGTTCGGACTTCCAGCCTTCCAGCAACCGGCGGAAATGATCCAGTTGCTTCTTGTTCATGTACGCCTCCCCTTTTTTGGGGACGTAGGGTGCAAATTGCTTGAGAGTTGCTTCTGCCATGACATTGAACCGAAGTGAACAATCGAGGGCCGACACGACCCACCTAAACGGCGCATTCTAACACAAGCGGCTTCTGATAGACTAACTCGTTCCATGGACCTGCCCCGCTCCCTCCAGCAGATTACGCTGCGCTATTCTGCCATCTACCTGGCGCTGGTGTTCTGTACCAGCGTCCTGGGAGCAGGTGGATTATACCTGTGGCAAACCACAACGGAAGAGTCCCTGCGCCTGCAGTCCATGCTGCACGAGGTGGACGCCATGCGTGGCACCCTCTACCGGCAGATGAAGGAAGTCTTCGATGCCGCCTTCCTGGACGACCCCCAGGCCCAATCCCA
>DAIBBI010000067.1:0-4003 GCA_027442615.1 Ferrovaceae bacterium
TATGCTCCCGGTGAATTGTTGGGAAAAGGCATGCCAGACATTACCCATCCTGACGATGTGCCTGCTGACCAGCAACTGATCGGGCAGTTGACTACCGGAACGATGCCCTACCTGCTTCGTTTGAAACGTTACATTCACAAAGACGGTTCAGTGATATGGGCCAAAGCCTCGCTATCCCTGATCCGCTCCGATGACAGCACGCCACATCAGTACTTTGGGGTCATTGAGGACATCTCGGGGCGCAAGTATGCCGAAGAAAGCCTGGTACAAAGTCAGTTGCAGCTTGATCAGGCGCGTCATGCGGATGAAGCCAAGTCGAAGTTTCTGGCTAATATGAGTCATGAAATCCGTACGCCGCTCAATGGCATGTTGGGGTTTTCCTCGTTGCTGGAAAAGAATCTGCCCGACGGAGAAAATCGGCGTCACGCGCGCTGGTTGAGGGAATCTACCGAAACGCTCAACGGAATATTGAGCGACATCCTTGATTTTTCAAGCATCGAATCTGGCAAGATCAAGCTGGAGATCATCCCCTTCGATCTTGGCGAAGCCATCGCGCAATGCACCCATATGTACGCATTGCTGGCCCGACAAAAGGGTTTGGAATTGAAAGAAGAGCTTGCCATGCAAGGATTGCCGCTGCTTTTGGGTGATCCCAACCGGGTTCGGCAAATCCTGCAGAACCTACTTTCAAATGCAGTGAAGTACACGGACGAGGGACAGATAACCCTCCGTGTGATTCGACAGGTTGGCCAGAATGGGGCACTCGAAGAAATCAACTTCCAGGTGGAAGACACGGGTATCGGCATCAGGAGGGAACAACAATCAGCCCTGTTCAAGCGGTTTTCCCAGCTGGAATCCACTCCTGCCCGTCATAGGGCGGGCACAGGGTTGGGTCTCGCAATCGTTAAGGGGTTGGTGCAGGCACTCCAGGGTCGGCTGAGCCTGGAGTCTGTGCCAGGAGAAGGAACGCGGGTGAGCGTGACCCTGCCTTTCGGTCGGGCGATGGCACCCTGTCATGACACCAGTGCGACTGATCCAGGGCGTCACCGGACGCTGCGTATATTGGTGGCGGACGACGAGCCCATCAACAGGTTGTTGCTGCGCAAGGTCCTGCAGCAGCATGGGCATGATGTTCACGAAGTGACGCATGGCTCTGAAGCGTTGACGCAGGCACTGAAACAACACTTTGACTTGATTCTGTTGGATGTCAGCATGCCGGTGCTGGATGGTTACGGGTGTACCCGTCGGATCAGATCGATGCCGGGACCAAATCAGCAAACGCCGATCATTGCTGTGACGGGTCATGCTTTTGACGAAGACAAATCCCTTGCAACGCGGATGGGAATGAATGGGCATCTGGCCAAACCCATCCGGTTTGCAGAGTTAGATTGCCTGATTGAACAGGTACAGCAAGGCGTTGTGTAGACGACCTGAAGATTCGTAATGCACAATGCGGCCATGTCGACACCTGTCATGACCATTGCCTTGGTTGTATATAACCTGATGGTCTTTTTGATCATGAGGTTTTCTCTGGGGGTATGGGATTTTACGCCGCCAATGCTGCTGCATTGGGGAGGTAATGCAGCACCCCTCACTCTGGGTATGGGGCAGTATTATCGGCTGCTGACAGCGGCATTCGTTCATGTCAGCCCTGCGCATCTGCTCTTGAACATGTTTGCGTTCTACCAATTGGGGTTTATCGTTGAGCGCATTGTCAGTCCGTGGAAAGTGCTTGGTCTTTATCTGTTTTCAGCGTTTACGGGGTCTTTGATGAGCCTGGTATTCAATCCGCCCAATGTGGTCAGCGTTGGGGCCTCCACCGCCGTTTTGGGTTTTGAAGGATTTTTTCTGGTCCATCTGCATCAGTATCGCCATGTATACCCGCGGGGAATCATGGTGCAAACGCTGTTTTGGGTGGCTTTGGCCATTCTCCCCACGACGCTCAACACGGCCATGAATGTTGACCTTTGGGGGCACTTGGGAGGGTTAATGGGAGGCATGGCATTTGCCCTATTTTTAGGTCGGCCCCGTCTGCAATGAAGCCATGACAAGCGCCATTGATCCGGATCTCCTGGCCGTCTACCAGAAAAGCGATTATCGGGTGCTGGGCGAGGGCGAGAACGATTTTGTGATGCACATCGGCAAGCCCTGTCCACCACTGCGCAGCTTGATGCTGCGTGCGGCTGTTTCAACCGCCTGCTTTGTCAGCGCCTACAACCCGCGTAGCGAGCCTTGCAGCGATGATGAAAATGCGCATGCTCAAACACGCTTGGCTCTGGACGTCAGCCAGATGGGGTTGTCGTATCTGGAGGGTGTGGGGGAAGACCCGGATGGGGAATGTGCCGGAGAACCCTGCTTGCTGGTGTTGGGGATATCGCATGAAAGCACGGTCATGCTGGGAAGAAAGTACGGCCAGAACGCCGTGCTCTGGTCTGAAGCGGATGGCGTGCCGCAGTTGCTACTGTTGCGTTGATGCGCGGCCATGCCAGGTATGGAGCGCATGCAATAACCCCCATATACCCAGGCAGCCGCAGGCCAGCAACCAAGCGAAAGCATGGTCCTGACCGCCACAGAAGTCCAGGATGAGCCCGATGCTAAGAGGCGCCAGCAGGCCCGCGCCAAACCCCCCCAGAGAATAGACGGCCATGGCCGCACCGCGTTCATGGGTGTTGGTACTGGCCACCAACCCGGCAGTCAGTGCGGCGGAATCAGCCATGACTGCTCCAAAGTAGAAGGGCAATATCAGAATGAGCATCCAGGGGGTGGATGCAGCAATGCCTGCAGCCCACGCCAGGAGCCCGGATAGCAGCATGACCCGGATGATGTGTCGTTGCCGGTCGCCGCGTGTGGCTGATTCATTTCCCAGGATGCTGGCGGGAATGCCCACGAGGTTGACCAATGCTGCAAGGGTTGGGGCGCTCAGGGGAAGGTGCCCTTGGGTGCCGGAGTAGGTCAGAAGCGCCACGATCCAGGCTCGAAATCCGAACAGTTCCCAGCAATGGGCTGCGTAACCCAGGACGTAATGTCTGATCCTGCTGTCCTTGAGCGCCAGCCACTGGGCGAGGAGCAAAGAACGCCGGGGGCGGATTTCGGGATGCTTTGCCTCTATGAATCGCCAGATCAGGAAGCCCGCCAGCAAGGGCTGCATTCCGGCAATCCAGAATGCGGCCTGCCAACTCCATTGAGAAGCAATCCAGCCCGCACCCGCATAGGAAAGGCTCGCGCCAATACCAAAGGTTGACGTGTAGAAGGCAATGAATCGTGGTTGAAGCCCTGTTTCGATACGATCTGTCAGGGCGCGCAACCCGGGCATGTAAGTGCCTGCAAGACCCGCGCCCACGAAGGCCTGGAGCAGACAAGCTGACCAGAGCCCGTGGGACAGAAAGGCAAATCCCAGACTTCCGGCACCACTGGTGATCGCGCCCAGAATGAATACCTTGCGGGCGTCGATGCGGTCCGTGAGGCTGGATAACCATGAAATGGCCAGAATGTATCCGGCAAAATAGCTGCCGCCCAATGCACCCGCTTCACCTGCGGAAAGGTGCCACTCCGCCTGGAGCGCAGGCAACAGGGCCGGGACGGTAGAAAATCCAGCCATGCTGAAAGCTTCTGCCACGCAGAACAGGAAAAGTGTGAGGGTTGGGGACATGAGTGGGTTCGGTTGGTGGTAGTGCTAGAATCATGGTTCAAATTTTTGGTGAGCGATAGCCTACCATGCCGAATGCGATGGTCGAAATCCCGGCAGTTGATACACACCGGCCAGCCAGTGTGGCCCAGATTGTCGCGCGAGCCTTGCTGGAAGGGTTTGACAGGCACTACCGTTTGTTTCGCGAAGCGAGCAGAAGGGCATCTGACTTGTTTGATCAGGCGGATTGGATCGCCCTGCAGGAAGTCACCACAGAGCGCATCAAGTTCTACGACATGCGCGTCAATGAAGCGGTCAGACGGCTGATCACAGAATTTTCAGCTGATTCTCTGGATGATGACGTCTGGCAGCAAATCA
>DAIBBI010000070.1:0-5274 GCA_027442615.1 Ferrovaceae bacterium
GTTCAGGGCCAGTCCCTGAATCTCGGGCTGGATACGTTTGACCAGCGGCGCCAGCACCTTGCCTGGGCCGCACTCGAGCACCTGGCTGATGCCGCGAGCAGCCATGGCCTGTATGGTTTCTACCCAGCGCACCGGACTATAGAGCTGCTCCACCAGCGCCGATCGGATGGCCTCAGGTGTTGTTGCCCCCGCCACGGTGGCATTGTGGATGACGGGAATAGTGGGCACCTGCAGGGTGACGCCCGCCAGATAACCCTGCAAACGCTCTGCAGCAGGCTTCATCAGCGAGCAATGGGAGGGTACGCTCATCGCCAGCGGGATAGCGCGCTTGGCGCCATGCGCCTTGGCTGCTTCCACACCACGCTCAATGGCGGTGCGGTGCCCTGCAATCACCACCTGTCCTGGCGAATTGAAATTGGCAGGTTCCAGCACCTCGTCTCCGGCCGCTTCACGGCAGGCCGCGCGCACCGCCGCATCATCCAGTCCCAGAATCGCCGCCATTCCACCTACACCTTGCGGCACAGCCTGCTGCATGGCTTCTGCGCGAAAACGCGTCAACCTGACCGCATCGGCGAAGGACAGGCTACCGGCTGCCACCAGGGCCGTATATTCACCCAGACTATGGCCGGCAACGCATTGCGGAGGTTTGCCGCCTGATGCAAGCCAGGCCCGGTACACGGCCACGCCGGCCGCCAGCATGACCGGTTGCGTATGGATCGTCAGCGCCAGCATTTCTTCCGTGCCTTGCGTCACCAGCGCCCAAAGATCCTCCCCCAGAATGGCCGAAGCCTCGTCAAAGGTAGCCCTGATACCAGGCAGGTCGCCATAGGCCTGCATCATGCCCACGGATTGCGAACCCTGCCCTGGAAAAACAAAAGCAAAAGTCATCAGTCTTACTCCTTACATCCTTATCAAAGCCGAGCCCCAGGTAAAGCCGCCACCTACGCCCGCCAGCAGGACACGTTGTCCGGCCGTAATGCGCCCGTCGCGCACGGCAAGATCAAGGGCCAGCGGAATGGATGCGGCTGAGGTGTTGCCGTGCTCGCCCACCGTCACGATGACGCGACTTTTATCAATGCCCACCTTATGGGCCGTGGATTCGATGATGCGCACATTGGCTTGGTGGGGGATCAACCAGTCCACTTCGGATACCTGCAGGTGGTTGGCTTCCAGGGCCTCGCGACACACCTGGTCGAGCACCTTGACGGCAAACTTGAACACCGCGCCACCATCCATCCTGACCGTGGGTGAGCCACTGGCCTTGCCGCCACAAACCGAACCCGGCACCGAGAGCATGTCGGCATGCCGTCCATCCGAATGCAGATGAGTGGAATAAATGCCAGGAGCATCGGCGGGCCGCAGCACCACGGCACCCGCACCGTCGCCAAACAACACGCAGGTATTGCGGTCACTCCAGTCCAGCAGATTGGTAAAGGTTTCAGCGCCCACGACCAAGGCACACTGGGCGCTACCGCTGCGGATGAACTTGTCGGCGATCGAGAGGGCGTACACAAAACCAGTGCAAACAGCCTGGACATCGAAGGCTGCGCCGCCCGTCACACCCAGTTTGGCCTGAAGCAAGCAGGCCGTGCTGGGAAACACCATGTCCGGCGTGGTGGTGGCCACGATGATGAGGTCCACCTCGTTCGGGTTCACGCCCGCCACTTCCAGTGCGCGTTGCGAAGCGATCAGGGCCAGGTCACTAGTGGCCTGATTTTCAGCGCGCACATGCCGCTGGCGAATGCCGGTGCGTGACTGGATCCAGGCATCGTTGGTTTCCACGATCTTTTCCAGATCCTGGTTGGTCAGAATACGTTCAGGGGTATAGCTGCCCGTACCTGCAATTTTTGAATAGATCATCAGAGTGAAGGTTCCAGTTGCGCGACAGCAACCTCGATCCGGCCAAGCACGTTGTTGCGGACTTCAGAAGCTGCATATTGCAGGGCATGTCGAAATGCGTAGGCGTCAGCGCCACCATGGCTTTTGACGACCACGCCTTTGAGTCCAAGCAGACTTGCGCCATTATATTGGCGATGGTCAACCTGGCGGCGAAAACGGTTGAGTACAGGCATGGCCACCAGAGCGGCCAGGCGGGTGAGGAAGTTTCGTTGAAACTCGCGCCGGATCATCTGACCCAGCATCCAGGCCAGTCCCTCGGAGGTTTTCAGCACGACATTGCCCACAAAGCCGTCACAGACCACGACATCCACCGTACCCCGGTAGATATCGTCGCCTTCCACGTTGCCATGAAAATTGACGGGGGAAGCCCTGAGCAATTCGGCAGCCCGTTTGATGACCTCGCTGCCCTTGATGGCCTCATGACCAATATTGAGCAGGCCCACGCTGGGGCGTTCCTTGCCGTCCACGGCAGCCGCCAGGATGGCACCCATCAGGCCGAACTGGTAGAGGTGCTCGGCATCGCAATCCACGTTGGCACCAAGATCCAGCACGTAGACATGACCATTGATTGCAGGCAAGGTGGTGGCGATGGCTGGGCGCTGAATGCCGGGCATCATCTTGAGAACGAAGCGTGCCGTCGCCATCAGTGCGCCGGTGTTGCCAGCGCTGACGCAACAGGCTGCGCGCCCATCCCGGACCAGTTCGATGGCCACGCGCATGGAAGAATCCTTCTTCCTTTTGAGAGCTTGCGCAGGAGGCTCGTCCATGGCCACCACTTCAGTAGCAGCATGAACCTGCAGTCGGGATGAGCGAACGGCCTGTTGGCCGCGCAACACCGCCTCGATACGATCAGGCAGGCCTACAAGAATGATGGAGACGCTCGGGTCGCGCTCCAGCAGCTCAAGCGCTGCCGGCACGGTCACTTCAGGCCCGTGGTCCCCGCCCATGGCGTCGACAGCAACAGTGATGTTCACGCTCACGCGTCGGGACCGACGGCAGTGAAAAGAAGATTACTGGTCGCCTTTGGTCCGGACCACTTTCTTGCCGCGATAAAAACCGTTGGGGCTGATATGGTGACGCAGGTGTACTTCACCTGTGGTGGGTTCGGTAGCGAGGGGAGGCGTGCCCAGAAAATCATGGGAACGATGCATCCCGCGCTTGGACGGTGACTTTTTGTTTTGCTGAACTGCCATGCTGCTACTCCTTCAAATCGGATCATGAAGACCCGGTTAATCGATTATGGACCGGACGTCTTTTTCAATTTAGCCAACGCCGCAAACGGGTTTTCCCGTTTTTGCTGGCTGGCTTCTGTTCCTGCGCCGCAAACTTCCTTTGCATGGGCCGGTGCAAGCGGCAGTGCAAGCAGGATTTCATCTTCCACCAGGGCCGCCACATCCAGCTGCTCGGGCTGCACAATCACGTCAACGCCAGCCACTTCATCTTCCAGCTCCGGCAATGCCGCTTCATCCTTCACCATCACGATCTGTTCATCGATCTCAAGATCGAAGGGAAACCCCTCCAGACAGCGTTGGCAGGTCAACAGGACCCGGCCGTCCAGATGAATCGTGACCATAGGCAATCCGTCGAGCGCCTTTCCGCCCTCGAGGCGATAATGAAATTTGCCCTCACCTGAATGGAGCACCCCTTTGAGGCGCTCAAGATCACCCGGAAAACCGTGACCCTCTATGACTTCACCCAGCGCTGCAAAACGCATGGGATCAAGTATGGGAGCTTCAAACATAAGGCCGGTATTCTAGTGCCTCTTACCCATATTGTCAAAGACTTAAAGAGGTTTTGTTGAGAGCTTGCTATAGTGTGCGATATCCAAAAATGCGAGATTGCACCATGCCCTCCCTGGTTTTGGCCTCTGGCTCTGCCTACCGCCGGGAATTACTCTCCCGACTGGGCCTGCCCTTCGAGACGGCCTCCCCTCACCTTGATGAATCGCCCCTGCCTGGTGAGGCACCGCTGGTCACCTGCGAGCGCCTGGCTCAGGAGAAGGCCCGCAAGATCGCCCCATCCCATCCGCACGCCTTGATCATTGGCAGCGACCAGATAGCCCTGTTGCATGGGGAACTGGTAGGCAAACCCGGAAACCACGCCAATGCCGTGCGCCAGCTGCAACGGGCCAGCGGGCAGGAAATGACTTTCCATACTGCCCTGTGCCTGTTGAATGCCGAGACCGGGCGCATGCAACTGAACCGGGTGGTGGTCACCGTGCAATACCGAAGCCTGCACCCGGAGCAGATCGAGCGCTATCTGGCAGCGGACCAACCCTACGATTGCGCTGGCAGCGGCCGCATCGAAACGCTGGGCATTACCCTGGTGGAATGGGTCAAAAGCGACGACCCTACGGCGCTGATCGGTTTGCCCCTGATTTCCCTGACGAGCATGCTGCTCAACGAAGGCGTCGTCCTGCCTTAGTGCAAGTAACCCACCTCTTCAAGCCAGAAGCGCGCGCATCAAGACAATGCCCACCCAGGTCAGCCCCAGGGAGCCCGCCGTATGCGCCCATACCTCGATGAAGGCTGCTAAGCGTCTGCCGTGGCGGAAACTGTTCACCACCTCGGCAGAAAATGTGGAGAACGTGGTGAGCCCGCCCAGAAAGCCCGTCAGCAGCAACAGGCGTAGCGACTCGGGCACCCAATGCAGCACCAGGCCCTCACTGAGCACTCCCATCAAAAACCCTCCCAGCAAGTTGGCTGCAAGGGTGCCCAGCGGCAAGCGTGGCAGCAAGGCATTGAAGGCCGTGGAGAAGCCCCAACGCAGCCAGGAGCCCACCGCGCCACCCACGCCCACTGCCAGGGCATCTAAACCGTAACCGATTGCCATGCCGCTACAATGCCGATTTTATGCGCGAACCACAAGACTTTCATGACCAAAACTGCTGAACCCCCGCAACGCGGATGCCTCTACCTGATTCCAGTCCCGCTCTCCGAGGGCGCGGGAACAACCCATCTTCCTCAAGCCGTCGTGGCGCAGGTGAGAGTCCTCAGCCATTTCGTGGTGGAAGAAGCCAAAACGGCGCGGCGCATCCTCAAACAGCTCGGGCACCCCACGCCCCTTGCCCAGTTGCACATGGCCACCCTCAACGAACATACCCTGCCTGCCGATGTGGCTGCCCTGCTCCAGCCCCTGGGCGCGGGCTTTGACGTGGGCCTGATGTCCGAGGCGGGCTGCCCTGCCGTTGCCGACCCTGGCGCCCAGCTGGTGCGCCTGGCCCATCAACAGGGTTATACCGTCGTTCCCATGGTGGGACCCTCTTCGATTCTGCTCGCCTTGATGGCATCAGGGCTTGAGGGCCAACGTTTTGCCTTTCAGGGGTACCTGCCGGTAGATGCCCCAGCCCGACGCGCACGCATTGAACAACTGGAA
>DAIBBI010000075.1:0-56327 GCA_027442615.1 Ferrovaceae bacterium
GAGGATATTTCATAGCCGAGCCCCATGAACCGCGGAGAGATCTCCGCGCCGGCGCGACGCGGATCGAAGGCGATCGGAATGGTAGGCGGGCTGGAGGCCGCCGCATGCGGCCCGCGCAACGCGGTTACGGCTGCGATCCCAGCCGCCTGTCACCCTCTTGCCATGCACTTTGTGTCCAACGTGGACGGGGCCCACCTCTCCAATACCCTGAAGCTGCTGGACCCAGAAACCACGCTCTTCATCGTTGCATCAAAAACCTTCACCACCCAGGAAACCCTCATCAACGCGCACTCGGCCCGCGCATGGTTTTTGCAACAAGCGGAAAGCCAGAATCACGTGGCACGCCATTTCGTGGCGCTCTCCACCAACCGGTTGGAAGTCTCTCGATTTGGCATTGACCCCTCGAACATGTTCGAATTCTGGGACTGGGTGGGTGGACGCTACTCACTGTGGTCAGCAATCGGGCTATCCATAGCGCTGGGCATTGGCATGGATGGGTTTGAAGCGCTCTTGGCGGGCGCATTTGAAATGGACGAACATTTCCGGAACAGCCCGCTCGAACGCAACATGCCGGTCATTCTGGGACTGCTGGACGTGTGGTACATCAACTTCTTTGGCGCGCAAACCCAGGCCATCCTGCCCTACGACCAGGGGTTGAACCAGTTCATCAGCTACATCCAGCAACTCAACATGGAAAGCAATGGCAAGCACGTAACCCGAACGGGCCAGGCCGTGGATTACGCCACGGGGGCCATTATCTGGGGCAGTTCAGGCACCAACGGCCAGCATGCCTACTACCAGCTGCTACACCAGGGTACGCCGCTCGTCCCTGCCGATTTTCTGGCTCCCCTCGAAACCCGTGCCCCGCTGGGCAACCACCATCTTGTCCTGCTCTCCAACTTTTTGGCCCAAACCGAAGCCCTCATGCGCGGCAAAACCGAGGCGGAAGCGCGATGCGAGCTGGAGCAGGCGGGCCTGACGGGATCTTCCCTAGAGCAATTGCTGCCTCACAAGTGCTTCGAAGGCAACCGTCCCAGTAACTCCATCCTGTTCCAGAGGCTCGATGCCCACACGCTAGGTGCCCTGATTGCACTCTATGAGCATCGGACCTTTGTACAAAGCGTGATCTGGGACATCAACGCGTTTGACCAATGGGGTGTTGAACTGGGCAAGCAACTGGCCCAGGGCATTCTGGCCGAGTTGACCGATGCAACGCCGCTTGGTGTTCACGATGCCTCCACCAAAGGCCTGATCCGACATCTGCGTTTTCACCGCACCTGACCTAAGCTAGGCCGGCATGAAAATCCTGTTCGTAACCTCAGAAGTACACCCCCTGGTCAAGACTGGCGGGCTTGCTGACGTAAGTCGTTCCCTCCCTCATGCGCTGCATCACCTGGGGCTCGACATCCGCATCCTGGTGCCAGGTTATTCCGCCGTGCTGAAACAATTGCCAAAAGCCAAGCTGTGCTGTTCCGTGGCGCCCCCAACGCAAGGCGCCAAGCCGGCCCGCTTGCTTCAAGCCCTGCTGCCTGGAACGAGGGTGCCCATCCTGATCCTCGATTGCCCCGTACTTTATGATCGCCCGGGCACCCCCTATCAGGATCCTGATGGGCAGGATTGGCCGGACAACGCATTACGCTTCGGCTTTCTGTGCCAGGTGGGCGCCTGGCTGTGCAATCCGGTGTCCGCCTTGAACTGGCGTCCGGACATCGTCCATTGCAACGACTGGCAATCCGCACTCATACCCGCACTCCTACGCCATCAGGCCAACCCGGTTACGCGCTCCGTGATGACGATTCACAACCTGGCATTTCAGGGCAATTTCGAATCCCAATGGGTCACGCGCCTGGGCCTGCCTCTGGAGAGCTTTCACATGCACGGCCTTGAATTCTATGGCCGCCTATCCTTCCTCAAGGCCGGCATCAATTACGCCGACAAAATCACCACGGTCAGCAACCGCTATGCCTCCGAAATCCAGACACCTGCGTTTGGCTGCGGCATGGAAGGTCTGTTGCAGCACCGCCATGCGGACCTCATGGGCATCGTCAATGGCATTGACGATGAGTGGAATCCTGCTCGGGATCCCGCACTCGATGCATGCTTCGACTCCTCCCATCTTGCCTCCAAAGCGCGCAACAAGCGCGCGCTACAACGAGAATGCGGATTGACGAGCGACCCCGCCATTCTGCTCATCGGCCTCGTCACCCGGCTCACTCACCAAAAAGGGATGGATGTCCTGCTGGAATGCATGGAGACATTGATGCAGTACCCGGTACAAATCGTCATTCTGGGCAGTGGTGAAACCGCGATCGAGCAGCACCTCCAGCATTGGGCAAACCTTCACCCCAAACGCATGAGCGTTACGCTGGCCTTCGACGAAGCCATGTCGCACCGGATCATGGCGGGCTGCGACCTGTTCCTGATGCCTTCGCGCTTTGAACCTTGCGGGCTTTCACAGATGTATGCCATGACGTACGGCGCGCCCCCACTGGTACACCGTACCGGAGGGTTGGCCGACACCGTCACTGACTGCACATCGCAAACCCTGGCCGATAAGACCGCAACTGGATTTTCATTTGACGAACTCACGCCCGAACAACTTCTGAAGACGCTCCTGCGCGCCATTGCGTGCCATGGGAACAAGAAGGAATGGCGATCCCTCCAGCGCAATGGCATGCGCCGGGACTTCAGTTGGGACAAGGCCGCAGCGCAATACAAGGGCGTTTATCGCGAACTCGTGAAAGAGACCTGAATCCGCGCTCAGAGCCAAGTCATCAGCCCGATTTCAAAGGGATGCGTCAGGTACTTGTGCTGGGGATAGATGCGGATGCGGTAATCCAGCTGGCCACATAGTTCGGGTTGGAGGTCAAGGCTGAACAATTGTTCCTGACTATCACCCAGGGGTCCCTCGAACCGGAAACGGAAAGGTGGCAGCACCGGATGTCCGGTGCGGGAAATGGAACGATTGAGGAGCAGCTCCACGCAGACATCTTCCGGCCGCAAACTGCTCAGAGTCACTGCCACTTCCACATGCATGCTGCTGCCAAACTGGATATGCCGCACCGGCATATCCAGGCGCCGCAACGCAATCCTGTTCCAGGCCTGCTTGACCCGTTCCTTCCAGTCCGAAAGTTCGCGCGCAACGGCATAGTCCTCCTGCCGGTAACGTTGTCCCTGGCTACTGGCTGGCAAATAAAAGCGGCTCTGGTACTCGTCTATCATTCGCCCGGTATTGAACTGCGACAGCGTGCTGGCCATGGGCGCCTTGGATTTGGTCACCCATCCCGGCGAGTACCCAAACTTGCCGCGATCATAGTAAAGCGGCACCACCTGGTCCTGGATGATCTCGTAGAGGGTCCGCGCGTCTTCCTGGCTGCGTCGGCTCTCGTCAAGATAGTCGGGTGCAGGCCGGATGGCCCAACCATTCTTGCCGTCGTAGCCCTCACCCCACCAACCGTCCAGGACGCTGAGGTTGAGCGTACCGTTGATGCCCGCCTTCATGCCCGAGGTTCCGCTGGCTTCCATGGGATACAGAGGAGTGTTAAGCCAGACATCCACGCCTGCCACCAACCGACGAGCCAAACCCATGTCGTAGTTTTCAAGCAGCAGGATTTTGTCCTGGAATTCGGGCATGGCTGCAATGGCATGAATCCGACGCACGATGTCCTGCCCGGGGTGGTCCGCCGGATGGGCCTTGCCGGCAAAAATAAACAGCACGGGACGGTGGGCATCCAAAACGATCTGGCGCAGCCATTCCAGGTTGTTGAACAGTAAGTCCGCACGCTTGTAAGTGGCAAAGCGGCGTGCAAAGCCAATGGTCAACACGTTGGGCTCGTGCAGGTCTGCGTTCTTGAGCAGGCGTTCCAGGTGAGTATCGTTGCCAAGGTTGCGATAATGCTGCACGGATACCCGTTGCCGGATGGCGTACAGCATCTGTGACTTGAGCGATTGTCGCACGCTCCAATACAGGTGATCAGGGATATCGTTGACACTATTCCAGAAAGCGCGATCCGATAAACGGTTGCGCCATTCGCCACCAATGAACCGGTCAAACAGGTCCGCCCATTCCCGCGCCAAAAATGTCGGGACATGTACGGCGTTGGTTACGTAGCTGATGGGGTTTTCATACACCGGAATCTGTGGCCAGAATCCCGCACAGATGTGCGAGCTGACTTCCTGGTGGATGCGCGACACGCCGTTCTGGAAACGCGAACCGCGTACCGCAAGGGCGGTCATGTTGAATTCGGATTCCCCGCTGCCAGGATCATTGCCCAGCGCCAGCAACTGCTCCATGCTGATGCCCAACGCCTGGTCGAGACCCCCAAAATAGCGGGCAATCATGTCACGCGAAAAGTGGTCGTGCCCTGCAGGCACCGGGGTGTGGGTGGTGAAGACGGTGCTGGCGGCCACTGCCTCGAGCGCCGCGGCACTATTCATGTCGCTGCCGTGGACCAACATACGGGCACGCTCCAGCACCAGGAATGCAGCATGGCCCTCATTGATGTGCCAGACTGTGGGTTGCAGTCCCAGGCGGGCCAGCGCCCGCACGCCGCCCACACCCAGCACGATTTCCTGCTCGATGCGAATTTTCCGGTCGCCGCCATAAAGCCTGTGAGTAATCTCCCGATCTTCAGACGAGTTTTCTTCAAGGTCGGTGTCGAGCAGGTAAATTTTGACGTTGCCGATGCGCGACCACCAGACTTTGACCTGAACGACACGATGCTCCATTTTCACCGCCACCCGAATTTCCTGGCCAGCATCGTCCGTGGCAGGGTGCACCGGCAGCTCATCAAAGTCGGAATCCGCGTTGAGTGCCACCTGATTGCCTTCGCGATCAATGCATTGGGTGAAGTAACCCTGGCGATAAAGCAGGCCTACTCCCACAAAGGGCAGTCCAATGTCACTGGCCGCCTTGCAGTAGTCTCCGGCCAGAATGCCCAACCCGCCGGAATAGATGGGAAAGCTTTCGTGAAAACCGAACTCAGCGCAAAAATAGGCCACCAGGTCGTTGGGAGCCAGCTTGTTGAGCCGGCGCAAGGTCGGCTCGTTGTGATAGGTGTCGTAGGACGACAAAACCCGGTTGTAGGCAGTGAGAAAGGCGTGATCTTCGGCAGCCTCGTTGAGCCGGTACTCGTCGATGCGGCGAAGGAACTTGATGGGGTTGGAACCCACGAGATCCCACAATTGCGGATGAAGTCGCGCAAACAGGGTTCGCGTGGGGCGGTCCCAGCTGTACCACAGGTTGTTGGCCAATTCCTCCAGACGGCTCAGTTTGGAAGGAATTCTCGGGCTGGTTTCGACGATGAACCTTGTTCCCGGCATTTCGCCATTTTCCATGACTTGCGGTCTCTTGAGCAGGAGCTTCAGACTATCACAGGTTGTGAGATAAGACCGGCTCCAGAGCGACTGGTTTCATTCGGTAATCCAGTGCAACACCCTTGCGGGCGCGGACCAGCAGGTGACGCTTGAGCTCGCGTGCCGTCATTTCCGCCACCACCTCTGTGCCCGCCCGGTTGGTGCCATGCACGATCAATCCATCGAGCGTGATGAGCCCGGTAGCCACGAGCTTTTCTCCCTTGTCCAGCCCCATCAGGATCACCCCACGACCGCGCGGCATGGTCTTGATCTCTTCGAGCCCGAAAACCAGCAGGCGCCCCTTTTCGGAGATTGCTGCCACATGGGTGGCCTGGGGATGCCACCGTGCCGGAACCAGGGGCGTTTCGTCGGTTTCCAGCGACATGAAGGCCTTACCTGCCTTGACGCGCGACACCAGGTCTTCGGCCAGGACCAGGAAACCGGCCCCCCCTGAACCTGCAACCAGAAAACGCTCGCCAGGCGCCACTGCAAAAGCCTGGCTCACCCGAGCGCCGGTCTGGAGGTCGAGGAGCGAGGTGATGGGCACGCCATCGCCTCGCCCCCCCGGCACCTCGGACGCTTTGACGGTGTAGACCCTGCCCTGTGTATCCAGCACCACGATGCCATGTACAGTCCGCGTTTCCATGATGGCCAACGGACCGTCGCCCGTCTTGTAGGCAAACTGGCCAGCATCCAGCTGGTGACCCTGGCGTGAGCGGATCCAGCCGTTGCGCGACAGTGTCACGGTGACTGCCTCATCCAGAACGGTGGGGGCCATCGCGGTGGACTCCACGGCCTCGATGAGGGTGCGGCGCGCATCGCCATACTGCTTGATGTCAGCCTCAACCTCGGTGCTGATGAGTTCGGTCTGTGCCTCGCGACTGTTGAGTACAGTTTGCAGCCCTCGCCGTTCAGTCTTGAGATCCTTCAATTCTTTCTCGATACGAATCCCTTCCAGGCGCGCCAATTGGCGCAGGCGGATTTCCAGGATGTCCTCGGCCTGGATTTCGCTCAAGCCAAACCGATGCATCAGGTCAACCTTGGGTTCGTCCGCTTCGCGGATCACCTTGATGACTTCGTCGATGTGCAGTAGCGCCAGTTGCCGACCTTCCAGGATATGTATGCGCCGTTCCACCTGATTCAGGCGATGGCGGCTCCGGCGCACCACGGTTTCATAGCGAAAATCGATCCACTCCAACAGGGTTTCCTGCAGGGTTTTTTGACGTGGGCGCCCATCCCGCCCCAGCAGAACGAGATTGATGGGTAAGCTCGACTCAAGGCGCGTATGTGCTAGCAACAGGTTGACGAACTCCAGCTGATCCTGACGACTCGACTTGGGCTCGAATACCAGACGCACGGGCGACTGCTTGTCAGATTCGTCGCGCACCAGATCCAGGGCCCCCAGCATCAATGCCTTCAGGTTGGACTGCTCGGGCGTCAGGGATTTCTTGCCTTCGCGCGTTTTGGGATTGGTGATCTTTTCGATGTCTTCCAGTACGTCGCGTGTGGACACCCCGGCAGGCAGCTCGGTGATGACGATGCGCCATTGTCCGCGCGCCAGGTCTTCCAACACCCATCGCGCCCGGGTTTTGAGGATGCCGCGCCCGTTGGCATAGGCATTGGCAATTTCTTCAGGGCTCGAAATGATCTGGCCGCCGCCGGGCAGATCCGGGCCCTTGATGATTTTGAGCAGCCGGGCCAATGATAGATCGGGCTGACGCAACAGGGCCACGACGGCCTTACCCACTTCGACGAGATTGTGGGAAGGAATTTCTGTGGCCATCCCCACCCCTATCCCTGAAGCCCCGTTGAGCAACAACATGGGCAGGCGTGCCGGCAGTAATTTGGGTTCCTGGAAAGAACCGTCATAGTTAGGCCCGAACACCACCGTATCCTGGTCGATCTCTGACAAAAGCAATTCCGCCAAGGGGGTCAGCCGGCATTCGGTGTAGCGCATGGCGGCGGCCCCGTCACCGTCGCGGCTGCCAAAATTGCCCTGCCCGTCAATCAGGGGGTAGCGCAGGGTAAAGTCCTGGGCCTGGCGTACCAACGCCTCGTAGGCGGCCGTATCGCCATGGGGGTGATACTTGCCGATGACGTCGCCCACCACCCGCGCCGACTTGACGTGCCGTGCCGGGCGGTACAGTCCCAACTCGTGCATGGCAAACAGGATGCGGCGCTGTACCGGCTTTTGCCCGTCGGCCACGTCGGGCAGAGCGCGCCCCATCACGACGCTCATGGCGTATTCAAGATAGCTGCGTTCTACAAAGGTGGAGAGTTCAAGCCCTTCCCTGCCATCACCGCCCTGTGCCGTCACGGCGCATTCAGGCTCCGAAAAAAGGTCACCCGTCATCGCCGGAGCGCGCTCTTTGGATTGTCCCATCAAATATCCACCTCAACGTCCGTGCCGTGCTGTTCCATCCATTCACGCCGCGTACTGGCTTCACCCTTGCCCATCAGCTTGGAGAACACGATGTGCGCTTCGGAGCGCTCCTGATTCATGATCTTTACCGGCAGCACGCGCCGGGTATCCGGGTTCATGGTGGTGTCCCACAACTGTTCCGGGTTCATCTCGCCCAACCCCTTGAACCGGCCCACCGACCAGCTGCCGGGTCGCACCCCTTCCTTGGCCAGGCGGTCCCCGATGGCGGCAAGTTCGCCCTCGTCCAGGGCATACAGCTTGCGCGCCGGGCGCTTGCCATGGGGCGGAACGTCGATGCGAAAAAGCGGCGGGCTTGCCACACACACATGTCCGCCCGCCATCAGGGCGGGAAAGTGCATAAAGAAAAGTGTCAGCAACAGGACCTTGATGTGGCTGCCATCCACGTCTGCGTCTGACATGATGATGATGCGCTGATAACGCAGCCCCGACAGGTCAGGCTCATCGTCAATGCCATGGGGGTCTACCCCCACGGCAACGGCAATGTCGTGAATCTCGGTATTGGCAAACAGGCGATCGCGATCCACCTCGAAGGTATTGAGCACCTTGCCGCGCAGCGGCAGAATGGCCTGCGAATGCTTGTTGCGTGCCAGCTTGGCCGAGCCGCCAGCGGAATCTCCTTCCACCAGAAAAAGCTCGCGTTCGCCCACGTCATCCGACTCGCAATCAGTCAGTTTGCCGGGCAGTACGGCCACTCCGCTGCCTTTTCTTTTTTCCACCTTCTGGCCGGATTTCATGCGGGCCATGGCTTGCCTGATCACCACCTCGGCAATCTTCCTACCCCACTCCACGTGACCATTGAGCCAGACTTCCAGGGGATCACGCACCATGCCCGAAACCAGCTTCAGGGCATCGCGGCTGGTGAGTTTTTCCTTGGTTTGTCCCTGAAACTGAGGATCCAGAATACGCGTGGAGAGCACATAGTGCAGGCGTGCCGACACATCCTCCATCTGCAGGCGCACGCCACGTGGCAGCAGGCCGTGGTGTTCGATGAAGGACTTGACGGCTTCGAATACGCCGCTACGCAGGCCTGCTTCATGGGTGCCCCCGGCGGCCGTGGGAATCAGATTGACGTAGGATTCGCCCTGCCCGGTACTGGCTTCGTGCCAGGCAAAAGCCCAGGCTGCGCCCTCGCCTTCGGCAAAGCTATCCGAGTCGGAGCGATGTTCCACATAGCGTTCGCCAGTAAATACGGGTGCCACGGGCTCCTGTTGGTCGGTCAGCTCTTCCAGATACCCCTTGAGTCCCTCCGGGTAATGCCAGGTTCGCGTGGGGACCTCCTTGTCCTTTTCCACGTGCAACACCACGTTGACCCCCGGCAGCAACACTGCCTTGGCGCGCAGGGAGCGCTCCAGCTCCACCAGCGACACCTGGGGGGAATCGAAATAGCGAGGGTCGGGGTAGGCCCGTACTTCCGTTCCGGACTCGCTTGTCGGGCAACTGTCCACGGTCTTCAGCTTTTCAACCACGGCGCCATCGGCGAAGACGATGCGATGCACCTTTCCTTCGCGCTTGACGGTGACCTCCAGGCGGGTGGACAACGCATTGGTGACCGACACCCCTACGCCGTGCAGCCCTCCGGAAAATGCATATGCGCCCTCGCCGCCCTGCTTGTCGAACTTGCCCCCCGCGTGCAACCGGGTAAACACGAGTTGCACGGTGGGCTCCTTTTCCTCGGGATGCATGCCCACAGGGATGCCACGACCGTCATCGCGCACGGTGACGGAACCGTCGGCGTGCAGCGTCACGTCGATCAGGGTGGCATACCCCCCCAACGCCTCGTCTGCTGCGTTGTCTATGACTTCCTGGACGATGTGGGTGGGATCCTGAGTCCTGGTGTACATCCCTGGGCGTTCCTTGACGGGTTCGAGCCCTTTCAGGACGCGGATGCTGGATTCAATGTAACGACCTTTGGCCAAAAGACAATTCCTTGCAAAACCATAACGACGAACGGGGTAACCGTTAAAATATTGCCGCGATCATCGCATCATTGACGATAATCGCCAAGTATTGGACCTTTTATGACACCCCAGTGGGATGCAATCATCATCGGCAGCGGCTTTTCGGGAATGGCCATGGCCTGGCAGCTACACCGTACGGGAGGGATGCGTTTCCTGATCCTGGAGCGCGACCTGCGGGTGGGCGGCACCTGGCGTGACAACCGCTACCCCGGCTGCGCCTGCGACGTCCCGTCGCACCTCTACTCGCTTTCCTTTGCGCCCAAGGCGGACTGGCAGCGCCGCTACGCCGGTCATGATGAAATCTGGAACTACCTGGAATCGGTGAGCCAGCCCCTACGCTCCCATTTGCGCCTCGGGGCCGCCGTGACCGCCGCCGTGTTCGATGAACGGCACGGCTGCTGGCAGGTCACCCTTCAATCCGGCGAAGTCCTGACGACGCGCCTCGTGATGGCGGGACTAGGCCCGCTCAACCGCCCGCTGATCCCTGATGTTCCCGGCCTGGAATCGTTTTCCGGACCGTGCTTTCATTCCATGAACTGGCCCGATGACCTCCCGCTGGCCGGAAAGCGGGTGGCCGTCATCGGCACGGGCGCATCAGCCATCCAGATCGTCCCCGCACTCGCCCCTGCCGTCAGCCGCCTCATCGTGTTTCAACGCAGGGCGCCCTGGGTGGTCTCCAAGGGGGACCGTCCCTACTCCGCCTGGGCGCAGCGCTGCTTTCGCCTTCTGCCCGGATGGCGCCGGCTGTATCGTGCCATGCGCTACGCCGCTCAGGAAATACGCGGCATCGCCTTTCTCTGGCCCACCCTCATGCGTCCGGTGCAAGCCCTGGCGCTGCGCGACCTGAATCGGCGCGTCCGCGACCCCGGACTGCGCCAGAAGCTGAAGCCACAAGGCACCATGGGCTGCAAGCGGATATTGCTCTCGGACGATTATTATGAGGCACTGCAACGCACCAACGTCACCCTCGTGACCGAGGGCATCGTCCGGATAACGCCCACTGGGGTGGTGACCCGCAATGGCGAGAACCATTCCGTGGACGCCATCGTGTTCGCCACCGGGTTTCGCCATACGCAAACACCGGACACCCCACGCATCCAGGGCCGCGCCGGCCTTACCCTGCAGGCAGCCTGGCAAGCGCGGCGCGCCGCCTATCTCGGGGTTGCGGTGGCGGGCTTTCCCAATTTTTTCCTGATGGCGGGTCCCAACAGCGGACTGGGCCATAACTCCATCCTGTTCATGATAGAGGCTCAGGTGCACTGGATCATGAAGGCCCTCAAGGCCATGCGGCAAAGCGGCGCGCGAACTATTTCCGTGTCCCCGGCGTCTTACCAACGGTTTCTGGAAGAAATGGCGAGGCATTCGCGCAACACGGTCTGGCAATCAGGTTGCCAGAGCTGGTATCTTGACGGGCACGGCCACAACACCACGATCTGGCCGGGGCTGTCTGCCGGATTCTGGCTGAGGACCCGCCGATTCAACCGCCACGATTTCATTCTGGAGCATGATGACATCCACAGAGCTCAACCTGTTGAGCGCCACGACGCTGGCTCGCCGGCTGCATCAACGGGACATCAGCGCTGAATCCCTGCTGCGGGACTGCCTGGCCCGCATTGACGCGCGCGAACCCGTGGTTCACGCCTGGACCTGGCTGAACCGCGACGCTGCGCTGGCTCAGGCGCGCCTGCTGGACAAGGGTGCCCTGAAAGGCGTCCTGCATGGGCTGCCCGTGGGGGTTAAGGACCTCATGGACACCTGCGACATGCCCACGGCCTATGGCTCGGCTCTCTACGCGGAGCATCGCCCCTCCCTGGATGCCGCCACGGTAGCGCTGACACGCGCTGCCGGCGCTGTTATCCTGGGCAAAACCGTCACCACTGAATTTGCCGTGTTCCATCCCGGGCCCACCACGAACCCGCACCATCCCGGCCACACCCCTGGCGGATCCTCCAGCGGCTCTGCGGCCGCGGTGGCTGATCACATGGTGCCGCTTGCCTTCGCCACCCAGACCGGCGGTTCCATCATCCGGCCTGCTGCCTATTGTGGCGTGGTGGGGTACAAGCCCAGTTTCAATACCCTGCCGCGCGCGGGCGTCAAACCCCTGGCCGATTCGCTGGACACCATTGGCTCCCTGGCACGCTGCGTGGCCGATGCCGCCCTGTTTGCGGCAGCTGCCAGCGGCTATCACGACCTGATCCTGAGGGACGACGATGCGCCTGCGCATCCACGCGTGGGCCTATGCCAGACCTGGGAGTGGGAACACTGCGAACCTGCCCAGCAGCAGGCCCTGCTGCAAACAGCCCGGCAACTCTCCCGCGCCGGCCTCGCCGTCACACCGATCACGCTTCCGCAGTCCTTCGCCCATCTGGCCGACGCACAGATGACCGTGATGCTGCGGCAGCAGTTTCAATCATTGGGCTTCGAGCGTCTCCATCACTGGCAGGCGCTAAGCGCCAACCTGCGGGACGTTCTGAAACGTGGCGCCCAGATCAGCGATGCCAGTTACTGGTCCGCCGTGCGGCTCATTCAGCAGTGCAAGGCGAAACTGTGCGACCTGTTCCGCGACGTGGACATCCTCCTCGTGCCCAGCGTGACGGGCGAAGCCCCTGAAGGGCTGCACCACACGGGCAACCCCATCATGAATCGCATCTGGACGGCGTTGCACGGCCCCGCCCTGACGCTGCCCGTGGGAATCGGCCCCAGGGGATTGCCCACCGCCGTGACCGTGGCTGGATTGGAAGGCAGTGATGTTCATTTTCTTAGGGCCGCCCATACCATCGAAGCCTTGCTGGAGCAACCCGACGCATGACTGATGCCCCCCTTCCCTCCGAAATCACGCCCCAGGCCATTTACCACGAGCGACGCAGAATCCTCACCCGAATGGGTTGGGGGTTGGTGGGAGCCCTTGGTGCCGGCACCCTCGTATCAGCTTCGGCCGGAACCGGACAAAGGCTGTCAGGCTACCAGACCACGGCCTACGGCCGCGACGAAAAGCTGACGACATACGACAACATCACCACCTACAATAACTTTTACGAATTTGGCACGGACAAGGAAGATCCCTCCAACAACGCCGGTTCGCTCAAAACCCGCCCCTGGACCCTGACCTTCGAGGGGGCGCTGAAACGACCCAAACAGATAGGCATGGACGACCTTCTGCGTCTGTTTCAACTGGAGGAGCGCATCTACCGGATGCGCTGTGTGGAGGCCTGGTCCATGGTCATTCCCTGGGTGGGCTTTCCCCTGCAGAAACTGATCCAGTGGGCAGAGCCCACCTCTCAGGCCAAATTTGTGGAGTTCGTTTCCCTGGCCGACCCTGCACAGATGCCCGGATTGCGCCGTGCCGTCCTGGACTGGCCCTATACGGAAGGTTTGCGCATGGACGAGGCACAGCATCCGCTCACCCTGATGGCCGTGGGCCTATATGGAGAAGTGTTGCCTCACCAGAACGGCGCTCCCATCCGCCTTGTGGTGCCGTGGAAATATGGATTCAAGGGCATCAAGTCCATTGTAAAGATCCGATTTCGCGAAACCATGCCGATGACGAGCTGGATGAAAGCCAACATCTCGGAATATGGCTTCTATTCCAACGTCAACCCTGCCGTGGACCACCCGCGATGGAGCCAGGCCACGGAGCGGCGCATCGGTGGTGGACTGTTCGAAGCCCGACGCAAAACGTTGCCCTTCAACGGTTATGCCGAGGAAGTGGCCTCGCTCTATAACGCCATGGATCTCAAAAAATATTTCTGATGACCATTGATAAACGGGGCGTGTTTGTCCTGGCGCTGCTCCCGCTGCTGTGGATTTCCTGGTTGGCCTATCGCGACGCGCTGGGCGCCCACCCCGTGGAACGCGTGATTCATTTCACCGGCCTATGGACCCTGTATTTCCTGCTCATCACCCTCAGCGTCACGCCGCTGCGTCGCCTTCTGGGGTGGAACGGCCTGCTGCGCATCCGGCGCATGCTAGGCTTGTTTGCCTTCATGTACGGCACCCTGCATCTGCTGAGCTATGCCGGAATCGACCAGTGGTTTGACTGGCAAGCCATCATCCACGACATCTTCAAGCACCCCTACATCCTGATCGGCCTGTCTGGCTATGTACTGATGCTGCCCCTTGCCCTGACCTCCAATGCATGGGCCATCTCAAGGCTCAAGACGCGCTGGAAACAACTGCATCGCCTGGCATACCTGGTGCCTGCCCTGGGCGTCCTGCATTTTGCCTGGCTGGTCAAAAAGGACTTGAGCGAGCCCGTCCTCTACGGGGTCCTGCTGCTGGTGCTGCTGGGGTTACGTCTGCCCGTTCTCTCGCAATGGCGATTTTCGCGCTAACATGGCGCAATCCTCGGTCAGATCGCCCTTCCGGGTCACGAATTGATGAATCGCAACCGATGAATCCTCTCCCTCAACAATACGACTACATCATCATCGGCGCCGGTAGCGCCGGAGCCGTCCTCGCCAACCGCCTGTCGCGCAACCCCGCTGTCTCGGTATTGCTGATCGAGGCCGGCGGCAACGACCATTACCCCTGGATTCACATTCCGGTGGGTTACCTGTACTGCATTGGCAATCCGCGCACGGACTGGTGCTACGAAACAGAGCCAGACCCGGGACTCAACGGCCGCAGCATTCGCTATCCGCGCGGCAAAGGGTTAGGCGGCAGCTCACTGGTCAACGGCATGATCTACATGCGCGGCCAAAAACAGGATTACGAACGCTGGGTGGCAGCCACAGGTGACCCTGACTGGTCCTGGGATGCCATCCTTCCGCTGTTCCAGCGCGATGAGGACTATCACGGAGGTCGCAATGCGTGGCATGGTGCAGGGGGCGTATGGCGTGTGGAGCGCCAGCGCCTGAGATGGAAGGTGCTTGAAATCTTCCGTCAGGCTGCCCATCAGACCGGCATCCCGGACAATCCCGATTTCAATCGCGGTGATAATTTCGGTGTGGGCTACTTCGACGTCAATCAAAAGCGCGGATGGCGTCTCAATGCGGGACAAGCCTTTCTCAAACCCGTCCTCAAACGACCCAATCTCACCATACTGACGCATGCCCAGGTAGACACCCTGAGATTCGAGGGCATGCGCTGCACGGGCGTGCGGTTCATCGAAAACCAGACCCGCCGCGAGGCGGCGGCCAGGCGGGAAGTCCTGCTGTGCGCCGGCGCGTTGGGCAGTGTGGCCATCCTGGAACGCTCCGGGGTTGGCCACGGCAATACCCTGCAGTCCCTCGGCATTCCCGTCAGGCACCACCTGCCGGGCGTGGGAGAAAACCTGCAGGACCATTTACAGCTGCGCATGGTCTTCAAAGTGACCGGATTACCCACCCTCAACACGCGCGCCCGATCATTGCTGGGCAAGGCGCTGATCGGCCTGGAGTACCTCGTCAATCGCAGCGGCCCGATGGCGATGGCACCTTCCCAACTGGGGGCCTTTGCCCGCAGCAGCGCAGATCAACCCCATGCCAATCTGGAGTACCACGTTCAGCCGCTGTCCTTGGAAAAGTTCGGCGAACCCCTCCACCCTTTCAACGCATTCACGGCCAGCGTATGCAATCTGCAACCCACCTCCCGCGGCAGCGTGCATATTTCAAGCCCCGATCCTTTCATCAAGCCAAAGCTGCGCCTGAACTACCTCAGCACGGCCGAGGACCGCAAGGTGGCCGCAGACTCTCTGAAACTGACGCGACGCATCGTCAGCGCTCCCGCGTTTCGCCCCTGGAAGCCTGAAGAAATACTGCCAGGGCCCGACCATCAGACCGACGAGGCCCTGGCAAAAGCTGCCAGCGCCATTGGCACCACCATCTTCCATCCCACCGGAACCTGCAGCATGGGCCGTGCGGGGAACCCGCAGGCCGTTCTGGATTCACACCTCAAGGTGTTCGGCATCGCGGGCTTGCGCGTGGTGGATGGCGGCGCCATGCCCAGCATCACCTCTGGCAATACCGCAGCGCCGATCATGATGATGGCCGAGCGTGTCAGCGACCTGATTCTGGCTGATCAACATTGAGCACTCCTATTCCATGACCCCTCTCGCGAATCTGCTTCTGGATGCCCTTCGCAGGCATCGACGCGTATCCCCCGATGCCACCCTGGTGCCCACCGATCGGGACGCCGCCTACTCCATCCAACAGGAGATCGTGCATGCGCTCAACAGCCCGGTTGCCGCCTGGAAGGTGGGCACGGCGCCCAGCGCAGGCGAAGTGTTGGGCTCGCCGATTCCCGCATGCTGCGTGCAACATAGACACGCCCAGGCAAACCTTGCTGCACACGAGATCTGTGGCGTCGAGCTGGAAATGGCTTTCCGTTTCAAGCACAGCTTTCCCCGGCGAGATCAACCCTACAGCGATGCCGAAGTGCTGGGAGCTCTGGAATCCATGGCCCCTGCCCTGGAGATCGTTTCAAGCCGACTGCAAGGCTGGCCCGAACTTCCAGACTTCCTCAAACTTGCCGATCTGCAAAACCACGGCACCCTGGTCGTGGGGGAAACGGTACCCTATGCCCCGGATTTTCCATTTCTGTCTCCCATGCTGCAGTTGACCATCAACGGTGTGGCGCGCGAAAAGTCTCCCACGGGAAACCCTGCGGGCGATCCGCGCACCCTGCTGGGACCCTTTGTACGTCAGTGCGTAGCGCGCGGGCTGCCGGTAGAAGCCGGGCATTGGGTGACCACCGGCAGTTACTCGGGGATTTATTTCGTGCACAGCCCGGCTCTCGTGGTGGGTCATTTTGAGGGGTTACCCGAGGTGGGGCTGACGCTTGCTTGAAGTTCTGGGCTTATATGGGATAAAATCACATTTTATCCGGAGATTGTCCAAAATGAATCCAAATACCTTCCTGAAACCCATGTTGGCCGGGCTTCTCAGCCTTGGAATCGCCGTTGCACCCACGGTCTCCCGGGCAGAAATGATCAGTACGGACCAATCCATGCAGGCTGAAACCGCCCAAAACAAGGCAACCATTGACGGATTCATCACCCGCGCCGACGTCCAGCACAAAATGCAGGAACTAGGACTTGGAACCATCATCACCGCCCAGCGCATTGCCTTGCTCAACGATGTCGAAGCGCGCGAACTTGCGCAGAAAATCAACGACCTCCCCGCTGGGGGCAACTTTTCCAGTCTGACCAACAACGACATCATCATCATCCTGCTGGCAGCGATCCTGCTGGTACTGATCCTCTAACCCCCTCCCATGGATTTCAGACCGGAAGGCATCCTGCTGCTCTGGGCAATACTCACGCTTTCCGGTTGTGCCAGTTTGAAAGGGCCCGACGCAATACCGGGCCTGCCCGCCAATCTGCCAGAGGCCGCACAGGTTCAGGGTGTCCCCTACTTTCCCCAGCAAGAGTCCCTTTGTGGCCCAGCTGCACTGGCCACCGTGCTGGGTTATTCAGGAGTGAGCGTTACCCCTGAGGCTCTGATTCCACAGGTGTACACCCCCGCACTCAAGGGGTCGCTGCAACTGGACCTGATCGGCGCCACGCGCCATGCCGGGCGCGTGCCGTACCGCATCGACCCAACCCTCGCTGCACTCTTTGAGGAAGTGGCCGCAGGCCACCCTGTGCTGATATTGCAAAAGGTGGGCGTGCTGGAAGGCGATTGGCACTTTGCAGTCGTGGTGGGCTACGACCGCACCACAGGACAGGTAACCTTGCACTCGGGCCCGGCGATGCCCCTTCAAATGTCCCTTGCCCAGTTTGATCGCAGCTGGGCTGAAAGCGATCGCTGGGGTCTGGTCACAAGCGTCCCGGAACAAATTCCGGGCAGCGCCACCGAAGTACATTACCTCAAGCAAATTGCCGCCCTCGAAAGCATCCGTCCGGATGTGGCACACGCCGCCTATGTGGCAAGCCTCAAGCGCTGGCCCAACAGCCTGACTGCCCTTATGGGACTTGGCAACCTGGCCTTTGACGCTGGTCAATACACCGAAGCCGTGCGCTATTTTAACGACGCGGCAACGGCGCACCCTGACGCCGGTGACGCCTTCAACAACCTGGCCCAGGCCTATGCCCGATCACATCAATGGCACGAAGCCGAGGAAGCCGCCCAGCACGCGCTTGCCCTGGGCGGCAACCACATCGAGATCTACCGCAGGACCCGCGACGAGATCCAGCGCGCTCAACGCACTCTGCGTTAGGAGTACCATGGTTTCAACGCACGAAGCGCATTATTGATTCTGGTCAAGTCAGTCCGGTCGCTGCAGGTCTAGCATGAAAAAGTGGCGCATGGAGGCGGGGTGTCCATATGGAAAACCGTTTCAAGGATCGTTATGACGCCGGCCGCAGGTTGGCCGAGGCATTGAAACCCTACGGCGGACGCCAGGATGTGATCGTTCTGGCTTTGCCGCGCGGCGGCGTACCTGTGGGTTATGAGGTTGCCCGGGCCCTCGGCGCCGACCTGGACATCCTTATTGTGCGCAAACTCGGCGTACCCAGCCAGCCTGAATTGGCCATGGGAGCCATCGCCTCGGGCGGCGCTCTGTTCATCAACGAAGACATCGTTTCCCTGGCGGGCGTCAGTCCGCACGACATCAAGACCGTGCTGGAAAAGGAGCGGCACGAACTGGCGCGACGCGAGGAGCTCTATCGCGGGCTTCACCCCGCCATTCAAATCGAGGGCCGCACCGTCATCCTCGTGGATGATGGCATCGCCACCGGTGCATCCATGCACGCCGCCATCATGGCCCTGCGCTCCAGCAAACCTTCCCGCATTATCGTCGCCGTGCCCGTTTGCCCGGCGGATGCCGCCGAACGCTTCAAGGGGCTTGCCGATGCCTTCGTGAGCGTCCTTACCCCGGAGCCCTTTGGAGCGGTCGGACAATTCTATGAATGGTTCGACCAGACCAGTGACGAAGAAGTCCGCAGCCTGTTCACACAAGGACGCAAGGAGGTCTCATGAGTCATGTCGCCCTGACACCGTTCCTCGCCGTGCGTGAGCAGGCGCAGCGACTTCAGGGCACCCCCCAAGACTACGAGGCGCTGTTGGCCATGGCTGAAGGCAAGCGCTTTGTCCTGCTGGGCGAGGCCACACATGGTACGCAGGAGTTTTACCGCATGCGCGCTGAGATTACTCGTCAGCTGATTACCGAACAGGGTTTTGATGCAGTGGCCATAGAAGGCGATTGGCCCGATGCCTGGCGCATCAACCGCTTTGTCCAAGGCGAAGGGCACGATGACGCCGACACCTCCCTGAGCGATTTTGAGCGCTTTCCCAAATGGATGTGGCGCAACCAGGAGGTGCTGTCGTTCATCACCTGGCTGCAAACCCATAACGCCCACCGCCAGGCACCAGAGCGGACAGGATTTTACGGACTGGATCTTTACAGCCTGTACCGTTCTGCCGATGCCGTGATTCGCACCCTGGAAAATAGCGATCCGGAGCAGGCAGAACTTGCCCGCCAGCGCTATGCCGCTCTGGACCATGTGCGCGAGCCCCAGATCTACGGCTATGAGGCCGCCCAGGGGCTGCGCCCTTCCGCTCGCGATGATGTGGTGGCCCAGCTTCAGCAACTGCGCACGCAGTACCTTTCGGCGGTAGAACGCCAGGGACTGGCCGCCCTGGATGCGCATTTTTTTACCGAACGCAACGCGACCGTCGTGGTAAACGCCGAAATCTATTATCGCGCCATGTTTGGCCGGCGCCACAATACCTGGAACCTGCGCGATGCGCATATGCGCGACACCCTGGCGGCCTTGTCCCGATACCGGATTCGCCGCGGCGGCACGGGCCGCGTGGTGGTCTGGGCCCATAACTCGCATCTGGGAGACGCCCGTGCCACCGAACCTCATCTCCGGGGCGAATGGAACCTGGGACAGTTGATGCGCCAGGATGTGGGCGAACAAACCTTGCTGGTGGGATTTACCACCTACACCGGTCAGGTTAGCGCCGCCAGCCGATGGGACGGCGAGGTCGAGCGCAAATGGGTACGACCCGCTCTGGATGACAGTTGTGAACAACTGTTCCATACCACGGGTCTGGACCGATTTTTTCTCCGCCTCAACACCCCTGCTGCCAAGCCATTGCGCGCACCATTACTGCAACGCGCGATTGGCGTCATTTACCTGCCACAAACCGAACGCGAAAGCCATTACTTCGAGGTCATGCTGGCGGATCAGTTCGATGCCGTTTTCCACCTCGATGAAACCGCAGCCCTAGAACCGCTGGACACGCCCTCGCCCTGGCACCATCGCGCATCCATGGAGAGGGCCGCGTGATGCCGCTCCACAGCACCGACATCGTCATCCCGGCGCATGATGCCCTGCTTCAGGGCACCCTCGTCATCCCCAGCGACGCGACGGGACTTGTGGCTTTTGCCCATGGCAGCGGTAGCAGCCGCCTGAGCAGCCGTAACCAGAGCGTGGCCCAGGCACTCCAGCGGGCTGGACTTGCCACCCTGCTGTTTGACCTGCTCACCATGAATGAAAATGCCCGTGACATGGCAACGGCCGAGTACCGCTTCGACATTCCGCTCCTGTCCCGCCGCCTGACCGATGCAGTGGACTGGCTGTCCCAGACACCCGCCACCCGAGCGCTTCCCATTGGACTGTTTGGTGCCAGCACCGGCGCTGCAGCGGCACTGATCGCCGCAGCCACACGGCCGGAAAAGGTCGAAGCCGTGGTATCACGAGGCGGACGCCCGGACTTGGCCGGAGGGGCCCTGCCCCAGGTCAAGGCGCCCACCCTGCTCATCGTCGGTGGCTGGGATACGCTGGTCATCGGGCTCAACGAACAGGCAGCACAGCACCTTGCTTGCGAGCACCGCACCGCCATCATTCCGGGAGCCACGCACCTGTTCGAGGAGCCTGGCAAGTTGGAAGAAGTCTCCAGGCTCGCTGCAGCCTGGTTTACTTCCCACCTTCACCCCCCCAAACCCTGAAGCCGTCCCGCAATGCACACTTAACCCTTGCCTCATATTGCGTTGCACAAAATTGAGAAAATTTGATCTAGGTCAAAATGCGCCATCCTGAAATCAGTATCGTTTGAAGCTGAGGTAGCCCTGCAAAGAACAGCAGTGAGCTGCCGATTATCCGATCGATGAAGGGGGGAATCCAATGGATACAATGGCATGGACAGAACTGATCTTGATTGTAGGTTTTGCGATCATCGTCACTTATCTGGACAACGCAACATGGCATAAATAAGCCCGTCGCAGGCGGTGCCACGCATGTCATCCCAGGGCCCCGCAGAAATGCGGGGCCCTGTCGTTACAAAGTATTGCATGTTGATGCGTTAGGTCTGCGGATTTTCGGACAAAAGGTTCATAATGTCATCCAGATAAATCGGAGAAACATCTCATGAACCTGCCAGAAAAACATTCCTCTCAGCCTGCTGCACAAGAGGTGGACCTGCGCAAGCGCACCTTGCTTCTCTTTCTCGCCACCCTTCCTGCTGCCTGTGCCACATCCCCAGTGCCCAATCCTCACGAAACCCCCGTTGCCGGGCCGGCAACGATGCCGAACATGCGCCCGCCACAGCCGGGACAGGAATGGGTCTATACGCTCAAGGACGTCTATACCGGGCAAGACCGCGGCGTTCTTACCGAGAAGGTGGTCTCCGTGGGGGACAAGATCCACATCCAGCGTTCCAGCGACATCGGCGGTGTCCTGTCTGATGAAATCCAGGGGCCCTGGGGCATGATCGTGCAGGACCCTCACTGGAACCCGGTACCGATCTTCACCAAAGCCATCCCGCTCTGGCCGCTGGAACTGAAAGCAGGTTGGTCAGGACAGTTTCACGACCGTTACCGGGTCATGAGTCAATCGTCTTTTGATTATGACTGGCAGCTCAGCATGGAAGCCGTGGGTTGGGAAGAAATAACCACCCCTGCAGGGAAATTTCAGGCACTGAAGTTCACCAATAAAATAAACTATCAAAGTGACGAGCTGGTGTTCAGGTTGACCAGCGAACGTGCAGAAACCATCTGGCTGGTCCCCGAGATTGGGCGCTGGGCCATCCGCCGCAGCGAGGGATCCTATCTGATTGAAAACAGGGGTGGCGACATCCGCGAAGATTTTCTGGAATGGAGACTCCAGTCCTGGAAGTAGGTCCATCCGGAAGCACTTCCAAGGGAGTACTTAATGTTGTTCCCACTCAATCGTCGTGTTGCCGCCGTGGCATTGTTGCTGCTGGCAGGAGCAGGGCTCTATGCCTTTCTTCGATACAACCACCCACCCACACTGCCGCCGGGCATCGCCTCGGGCAATGGCAGGCTCGAAGCCACCGAGGTGGATATAGCCGCCAAGTTTCCCGGTCGGCTTGCCAGCGTCACGGCGCGGGAGGGTGACGATGTGGCCCAGGGCCAGGCACTGGCGGTGCTGGATGCCGAAGACCTGAAAGCGCAGTTGCGTGCGGCCGAAGCGCAACTGGTACAGGCACGCAAGGCCCTGGAGGAAACGCAGGCTGCTACCCGAAAATCCCATACAGACTACGCGCTGGCGGATAAAACCCTGCAGCGCTCGCAAGAACTGGTGGGACGGGGCTTCATTCCACGTGACAAGCTGGACCGCGACCAGGCCGGTGTGGAAGGGGCAAAGGCAGGGGTTTCCCAGGCCCAAAGCCGCGTGGCGGGTGCCCGGGCCGCCGTGGCCGCAGCACAGGCCAACGTGGACAGCCTGAGCGCCACGCTCAACGATGCCTCCCTCAAGTCTCCCATCGCCGGCCGCGTGCTGTATCGCCTTGCGGAACCCGGCGAAGTGGTGGGTGCTGGCGGAAAGGTATTGACCCTGCTCGACTTGGCCGACGTCTATCTTTCCATCTACCTGCCCGCCGATGAGGCCGGGAAGGTCGTCGTGGGCGACCCGGCCCGCATCCTGCTCGATGCTCTGCCCGACCAACCAATTCCGGCGCGCGTGGTGTTTGTGGCGCCGCGTTCCCAATTCACGCCCAAGGAAGTGGAAACCCGCAACGAACGCGAAAAGCTGATGTTCCGGGTCAAGGTCCAGGTGACGCCCGAGTGGATTGCCGCACACGCCCATCTGGCCAAGCCCGGCATGCCGGGTATGGCCTATGTGCCAACCCAACCCGGTGTTGCCTGGCCACCTGCGCTGACACCGAGGTAACCCATGGCCGATGCCCGGGCCGTGATTGCCCGCCTGTCATCCATCGGCTTGCGCTACGGCAATGTAACCGCCCTGGATGACGTAACGGTGGCGTTACCGGCAGGCGTCATCGTTGGCCTGATTGGCCCTGACGGGGTAGGCAAGTCTTCGCTGCTGGCACTGGTGTCCGGTGCGCGCAAATTGCAGGGAGGATCCGTCGAGGTCTTTGGCGGTGACATGCGTGATGCCCGTTTTCGCACCGTCGTGCAGCCACGCATTGCCTATATGCCCCAGGGCCTGGGCCACAATCTCTACCCCTCCCTGTCGGTGGCTGAGAACGTGGATTCATTCGGACGCCTGTTCAACCAGGACCGCGCTGAACGAAGGGCCCGCATTGACGAACTGCTTGCCGCCACCGACCTCACCGCCGTTCGCAACCGGCCTGCCGCCAAGCTTTCAGGTGGCATGAAACAAAAGCTTGGCCTGTGCTGTGCCCTGATCCATGATCCGGACCTGCTCATTCTCGACGAACCCACCACTGGTGTGGACCCCCTCTCTCGTCGTCAGTTCTGGGAGCTGATCACCACCATACGCGCCCGCAGCCCGGGGATGAGCGTGCTCGTTGCCACTGCCTACATGGAAGAAGCCGAACGCTTTGACTGGCTCGTCGCCATGGATTCCGGTCGCATCGTCGGCACCGGCAGCGCCGCCGAACTCAAGGCACGCACCGGCAGCACCACCCTTGAGCAGGCCTTCATCCGCCTGCTGCCGGAGGAACGCCGGCGTGATCACCAGCGGCTTGTCATCCCGCCACGCCAGGACAACACCCGTGGCCTTGCCATCGAGGCCTTCGGCCTGACCCAGCGCTTCGGCGACTTCACCGCCGTGGACCAGGTCAGCTTCACCATCGAGGCTGGAGAAATCTTCGGTTTTCTGGGTTCCAACGGCTGCGGCAAGACCACCACCATGAAAATGCTCACCGGACTGTTGCCCCCCACCGAGGGACGGGCACGCCTGTTTGGGAGGGAGGTGGATAGCCACAACCTGGAAGTGCGCAGGCAGGTGGGCTATATGTCCCAATCCTTCTCGCTCTACGGCGAACTCACAGTGGCACAAAACCTGGACCTGCACGCACGCCTGTTCCATGTAGCGCCCGAGCGGGTTGGCGCGCGCATCGCCGAACTGAGCAAACGCTTTGGACTGGGCCCCTATGCCAGGATGGAGGCTGCTCACTTGCCGCTGGGCATCCGCCAGCGTCTCTCGCTGGCTGTAGCCGTGGTCCATGAACCGAAGTTGCTGATTCTGGATGAGCCCACTTCGGGTGTGGATCCCATCGCCCGCGACGAATTCTGGTCCCTGCTGGTGGCGCTGTCGCGTGAGCAGGGCGTAACCATCTTCATCTCCACCCACTTCATGAACGAGGCGGAACGATGCGATCGCGTCTCGCTAATGCACGCCGGCCGCGTGCTGGCTAGCGACCGGCCGGCAGCCCTGCAGAAAAACAAGAGCGCCAACACCCTCGAAGAAGCCTTCATTGCGTACCTGGAAGAAGCCGCAGGACAGCAGCGCAGCACCGCGTCGTCCCTGATGCTTTCCACACCGCGCGCGGACTTCCCCCCAGCCGCCATAGCCCCATCGTTCTTCAGTCTGGCGCGCCTTCTGGGCATAGCCTACCGCGAATCCATGGAACTGCTGCGTGATCCCATCCGCCTGGCCTTCGCCTTGATCGGTGCCGTGATCCTGATGTTCGTGCTGGGCTACGGCATTTCCATGGATGTTGAGAACCTGAAATTTGCCGTTCTGGACAGGGATCAATCGCCGGAGTCGCGCGACTACGTCCAGAACATCGCAGGCTCCCGATACTTCGTGCAACGCCCGGCCATCCGGGACGAAGCGGACATGGAGCGGCGCATGGGCAGCGGAGAACTGTCGCTGGCCCTCGAGATTCCGCCACACTACGGCCGCGACCTGGTTCTGGGCCGCCACCCCGAGATCGGTGCGTGGGTGGACGGTGCCCTGCCCTTCCGGGGCGAAACTGCACGCGGCTACCTGCTGGGCTTGCACAGCCAATACCTCATCGACCGGATCACCGAGGCCACAGGCTCGCAGCCCCAGCTACTGCCCACTGAAATTTCCATGCGCTATCGTTACAACCAGGATTTTCGCAGCATCAATGCCATGGTGCCGGCCGTGATTCCGCTGCTGCTGATCTTCCTGCCGGCCATTCTGATGGCGCTGGGCGTGGTGCGCGAAAAGGAGCTGGGGTCCATCACCAATCTTTACGTGACCCCCGTGACCCGCCTGGAATTTCTGCTGGGCAAGCAGCTTCCCTATGTTGCCGTTGCCATGCTGAGCTTTTTTGCCCTGGTGCTGCAGGCAGTGTTCGTGTTTGACGTGCCCATCAAGGGAAATTTTGCTGCGCTGATGCTGGGCACCCTGCTCTATGTTTTCGTGACCACGAGCCTGGGACTTCTCATCTCCACCTTCACCCGAACCCAGCTGGCAGCACTGTTTGGCACTGCGCTGCTCACCATGCTGCCCACCGTCCAGTTTTCCGGTTTGACCACGCCCGTATCCTCCCTGGAAGGTACGGCCTACTGGATCGGCCAGGCCTTTCCTGCCTCTTACTACCTCGTGATCTGTCGCGGCGTATTCACCAAAGCCCTGGGCTTTCGTGACCTTCTGGTGCAGTTTGCCGTTCTGGCCGCATTCATCCCCCTGCTGACCGCTCTTTCCGTGGCGCTGTTGCACAAGCAGGAGACCTGAAACTATGGGCAACGGGCCACTGACCAACATCATCCGCCTGGGCTTCAAGGAGCTGCACAGCCTCTGGGCCGACAAAGTGCTGCTGGTGCTGATCGTCTGGGCTTTCACGGGGTCCGTCTACACGGCCGCAAAGGGGGTCTCGCAGGAGCTGCGAAATGCGCCGGTGGCAGTGGTGGATGAGGACCGCTCGCCGCTGTCGGAGCGTCTGGTACATGCCCTGACCCCTCCATTTTTCAAACCGGCTGAACGCCTGGAAATGCGCAACATGGACCGTGCCCTGGACCACGGACTGGTCTCCTTCGTCATCCTCATACCTGCCAACTTTCAGCGCGATCTTGTTGCCGGCCGCCGACCCACCCTTCAGGTGAACATCGACGCCACCAACATGAGCCAATCCTTCATCGGCGCGAGTTACATCCAGACCATCTTTGCAGGCGAGCTGAACGAATATCTCACGGGCAGGCGCGACGGCACCGATCCGCCCATTGGCATCGTCACCCATGTGCGCTACAACCCCAACCTCATCGGATTCTGGTTTGGCGGTGTCATGGAAGTGATCAACTCGGTCAACATGCTGACCATCATCCTGGTAGGCGCCGCCTTCATCCGCGAACGCGAGCACGGCACACTGGAGCATTTGCTGGTAATGCCCCTCTCTCCGTTCCAGATCATGATGGCCAAGATCTGGGCCAACGGGCTAACGGTGTTGATCGGCACCACTGTGGCTCTGGCAGTGGTGGTGAAAGGCATACTATCCATACCCATCGCCGGATCGATACCGCTGTTTCTATGCGGCGCAGCCATTTACCTTTTCTCGGCGGCCTCCATGGGCATTTATCTCGGCACCATCGCGCGCTCCATGCCACAGTTTGGGCTGCTGTTCATCCTCACCATCGTCCCTCTACAAATGCTCTCAGGCGGTATCACCCCAAGGGAGAGCATGCCCCTTGTCGTGCAGGACATCATGCTGGCCGCCCCCACCACCTACTTTGTGCGTTTTGCCCAGGCCATCCTGTATCGCGGTGCCGGGCTGGATGTGGTGTGGCGTGACTTCCTTGCCATTGCAGTCATCGGCGTGGTGTTCTTTGTGCTGGCGCTGGTGCGATTTCGCCGCTCTGTGACTTTGACCCAACTCTAGTCTGCAAGCACACGTGCCCCATCATCAGAGAGCAAGGATAGCCATCGCAGCGACCGATCTGATTTTAAATGCCATCCATCATGATCCAGTAATACGGGAAAGGATAGATGCCTAACTACAACTCCATTCCCGACATGGAAGTCAGAGGCGCCGCTCCCTTGATTGCTGCAACCACGATGAGATCACCGTATTTGCCGGCATAACTGTTTCCTCATTTATCCATGGGGATCAATACATCTTTCTCACGCATCATGACTAACGCTTCTTAATGATCTTTTATGTATTCCAGACCAGGTTTTTTGAATTCCACCGTAGGTTGTACTGAGCCAAAGTGTACGGACAAGGCCTGTTTTGTGAATTCACGGTTTAAAACTTAAACTGTCCCATGATTGCAATCATTAGCGTTCAAATTGGATATTGATTCGGTGTCCGGATCAGCTCCAAAATCATGAGACAATGCGCTTCATGATCGAGCGCCCACAGAGCCTAGGCGAGGAAATTGCCAACAGTGCAAGCCACGGTGTGGCATTGCTTGCCGCCATAACGGCGGTGCCATTCCTGATGGCTGCAGTGCGCCATCTCAGTGTGGCCAATATTGTCGGTGCCAGTGTGTTTGCCGTAGCAATGGTTTTGTTGTATCTGACGTCGACTCTCTACCACGCTTTGCCGACAGGCCGGGCCAAGCGCATTATGCTGAAGCTCGATCACGGGGCAATTTACGTTTTCATCGCGGGTAGCTACACGCCTTTCGCGCTTGGTGCACTGGCTGGACCTTGGGGTTGGACACTGTTCGGCCTAGTATGGTCTCTTGCGATCTTAGGCATCACCCTGAAGGCATTCGACCTCTTGTCGCATCCCTGGCTTTCAACCGGACTCTACCTCATCATGGGCTGGCTCGTGTTAATTGCCGCCATCCCGCTTGTCGAGCGCGTACCTCGGCCAGGGGTTGCCCTGCTGATGGCTGGGGGACTTGCGTACACGGCAGGTGTCGTATTCTTCATGCTTGATTCCAGGTTGAGGTACGCGCATGCCGTGTGGCACGGCTTTGTCATAGTGGGTACCAGTTGTCATTTCTTTGCTGTGCTGGGTTACGCAGCGTGAAAGTTTACAAAACTTAAGACGCCGATCAACAGCAGTCATGCCAAGTTATCGGCAACGGACAAAGCACTGCATGTTTCAGAGACTCAGTGTCGCCGCCAATTTAAAATAGCACTAAATGGCATCCGATGGGTTCTGGTGCGTGGCGGCAACAAGCCGGGGCCATCGTTCGTACGCCCACAATTGGGTTTCAATATCATCAAGGACATGATGATTTCCTTGGCCTATCACTTGATCATTTTCGCTTCTGGTAAGTTCCTACGAGTTCAGCTTGCGCGATGACGTGGCCTTTCATCCGTGCCTCGATAATTGCCTTGGTGGATTTGCCAAGATCAGGAAGTGTCGTGTCTAGCACGTAGAGCTTGTGAAAGTAGCGGTGTCGGCCAATCGGTGGACAGGGACCGCCATAGCCAGTACGGTTCCAGTCATTGAGTCCAGACTGCGCTCCTGCGGGCAATTGTTTCACGGCTTCCGGCAGCGCACTCACGCTTGTTGGAATGTTGTACAGTACCCAATGGACCCATGTCATCTTTGGTGCCGAGGGGTCCGGTGCGTCCGGATCATCAATGATGAGCACGAGGCTCTTTGCACCATGCGTAACCCCTGACCATGCAAGCGGTGGAGAGATGTTTTCCCCCTCGCAGGTGTATTTTGACGGGATTTCGCTACCATGAGAGAAGACCGATGATGTCAAATTGAACGACATGGTGAACACCTTACATTGATCATGGAATGGAGACAACGGTTCGAGCGATGCGGTCAAAAACCCGTCCGATCAAGGCAAGGATTTTTGCCGATGCCCCTGTCGCCAAGCATACTACACCTGCCGCTGCAGCTGGAATCGTCCATTGGCCTGCACTGGCAATCGTTTGTGACTTACCCAATATTTTCCGATTTGAATGCGGCTTTAGCGATTCATCAAATGGCCCCGTGCATCGAATGGCGTGCGCCCGGCCTACCGGGACAGACCGTCTCTTGAGTGGAGATTCGGATTGACAAATCTTAGCCTGAACACCAGGATGGCACTCGCCATATCAGCGGTGTTCATCACATTTGTAAGTTTGATTTCCTATGGCACGCTCTCCTATTTTGAAACCGAATTCCGGAACACCCTGGCAAAGGAGCAGTATTCTCTGGTGTCCACGATTGCTGCCAACATCGAGGACAAAATGACAATGGCGCAAAACATTCTCATTGCCAGTGCAAAAACCATTCCCCCCTCTGCAATCAAAGACCCTGATGCTGCACAGCGTTTTCTGGACGCGCAAAAAGGCCTTCATTATCTTTTCGACAATGGCATATTCCTGATTTCAAAAGATGGGATACTGATCTCTGAAAGCCCCTATCTCTCGCGTCGTCGTGGGTTGGATTTTACATTTCGAGATTATTACCAGCAGACAGTAAAAACCAGAAAACCTTACATCTCGCAACCCTATTTGGCCACCCATCACCCCGGCGAACCCGCAATTGCAATGACTGTACCCATCGTGGATAACCGGGGAGAAATTACTGCAATACTTCAAGGAAGCTTCCTCTTACTGAAAAAAAACTTCATCGCTGATTTGCTCAACGTCCGGAATGGGCAGACAGGATATCTTTACCTGAGTGACAGGAATCGCGTGATCATCTTTGGCCCCTTCAAGGATCGCATTCTCAAGCCAGGCCTGGCTCGTGGCTCAAATATCATGCTGGACAAGGCGGTTGAAGGTTTTGAGGGGAGCGGTGAAACCGTTACGTCATTTGGCGTGAAAATGTTTGTCACATTCACGCACGTCAATCCGACCGGGTGGATTCTGGGATCCAACTATCCAATGGCCGAAGCCTACGCGCCATTTTATAAGGCGCGCTCTTACTTTATCGTGGGGATAATCACTACGACGGGCCTGGTGTTGATCATTGTTTGGGGGTTGATGACGCGATTCACAAAACCGCTTTTGGCAATTATCAGACATGTGAAAACATTGCCCAGCAACCTGGGAAACTACCAGGTTCTGGGCATTGATACGAACGATGAGATCGGCGATCTGGCTACTGCCTTTGATTCGATGGCGACCTCGTTGGCCGTTAAGGAAAGTGAACTGCAAGGAAGCGAACTTAATTTCAGGGCGCTGGCCGAAAACGCAAACGATGGAATGCTTATTGTTGATGTGGATGGAACCATAGTTTATGTAAACGGGCAGATTGCTGAAGTCACCGGATACGACACCTCTGAACTGCTGGCTTTGAACATTAGGCAGATCATCGCTCCTGAATCACTGCACGTGATTGACGCCATACATGCAGCCGTATTCGTGGGGCAAGTGACAGGAATTTGCGAAATCACGCTTATAGGCAAAGATCAATCCCGGATACCGGTTGAAGTCAGCAATGCACAAACCATATGGTCTGGGACATCTGTTGACTTACTGGTAATTCGTGACATCAGGGAGCGTCGTCGTGCGGAAAAGGCGCTGCAAGAAAGCCAGGAGCGTCTCGATATTGCGGTACGGTCCGCCGGTATGGGCGTATGGAGCTTCGATATCGCTTCTGATAAGCGATATTTCGATGACCAAACTTGCCGTCTGTTTGGAATCGACCCTGCAACCTTCACCGGTTCGGCTGAAGAATTCTTCCAGACCGTGCATCCCGATGATCGGGAAATGCTGAAAGCCACGCTGGCCCACTCCATCGAAAAAAATATTCCATACGATCTGGAATACCGCGTGGTATGGCCTGACGGAAGCATCCGTTACATCGCAGCCCGCGGCAGATTGGTACGCGATGAACTGGGTCGGCCATTGCTGATTAATGGCATCGCCTTTGATGTTTCTGAGTGGAAAGAGGCTCAGGATCAGATTCACAATCTTGCCTTTTATGATCCCCTGACGGGATTGCCCAATCGACGGTTGCTCTCGGACCGGATACAGCAGGCCTTGACCTCCAGTGAGCGAAATGGATTAACGGGCGCAATCCTGTTCATTGACCTCGATAATTTCAAGACCATTAACGACACCCTGGGCCATGCCTTGGGCGATTCGCTGCTGCAACAGGCTGCTGCTCGCCTGACTTCCTGCGTGCGCGACGAAGACACCGTGTCGCGCCTCGGGGGTGACGAGTTCGTAGTCATGCTGGAATACCTCAGCGACGAAGGACCAGTAGCCGCTGCACAAACGGAATCCATCGGTGAAAAAATTCTTGTCGCGCTCAGCCAGCCCTACCAGATAGGTTCACACGAATATCGCAGCACCTGCAGCATCGGCATTACACTGTTCAACGACCGTCTGCAGGCCACAGATGAGTTGTTAAAGCAGGCTGATATTGCAATGTACCAGGCCAAGAAAGCCGGCCGCAACGTCCTGCGGTTCTTTGATCCGCAGATGCAGGAAATCGTCACTTCACGAGCCGCCATGGAAGCCGAACTGCGCAAAGCACTCGAGAACAGGCAGTTCCAGTTGTACTATCAAATCCAGGTCGACAGCTTCATGCAACCCATAGGGGCCGAGGCATTGATCCGCTGGGCCCACCCCGAGCGGGGATTGGTGTCGCCTCTGGAGTTCATACCACTGGCTGAGGAAACAGGGCTGATCTTACCCATCGGCCAGTGGATACTGGATACGGCCTGTGCCCAACTCAAGGCGTGGCGGCAGCAGGATCAAACACGCAACCTCGTTCTGGCGGTCAACGTCAGTGCCAGGGAATTAAGGCAGGCCGATTTTGTGGCACATGTGCAAGACACCGTTCAGCGCCACGCCATCAATCCGACGATGCTCAAGCTGGAGCTAACCGAAAGCGCTTTGCTGGAAGATATTGAGGACACCGTTGCCATCATGAATGCATTGAATGACATCGGTGTCCAGTTTTCACTGGACGACTTTGGTACCGGTTATTCTTCCTTGCAATACCTCAAGCGTTTGCCGCTTGACCAGATCAAGATTGACCAGTCGTTTGTGCGCGATCTACCCATCAACAGCGGAGACAGGGCCATCGTTCGCACCATCATTGCCATGGCGGCAAGCCTGAACCTGGATGTGATTGCCGAGGGAGTGGAAACAGGGGAACAGCTACAAATACTTCTGAATAAAGGCTGTACCCATTATCAGGGGTATTTGTTTGGCAGGCCAGAGCCCATTGAACAGTTTGATGCGCATTTAAAGGATGGGCAAAAACGGGGTTGAGGGAACTGGGCTTCGGCGCTGATGGAATGCTGTCCTGCCGGCACCGTATTGATTGACCACGCGGGGATTCATGGAGGCGGGGGTCGGAATCGAACCGGCGTAGACGGCTTTGCAGGCCGCTGCATGACCACTCTGCCACCCCGCCCTGGGGTGTTGTGCTGCGAAGGTTTAGAAACTGAAAGGGGAAAATGAACTGACCATTTTCCCCTGGAAAAGTGGAGCGGGAGACGAGTCTCGAACTCGCGACCTCAACCTTGGCAAGGTTGCGCTCTACCAACTGAGCTACTCCCGCACGAAGTCCATCATTTTAACGGGGCCGCATGGGCTCGTCAAATAATTTCCCTGAAATTTGCCCCCTGCTCACACCGCCCCAGCCTTCACCGCCACCCGCAGGTAGTACACCATGGAGACCAGCGTTAGCGCCGCAGCCACCCACAACGAGAGGGAGCCGATCCAGTGGCAGGGAATCACCCCAAACAACCACTTGTCGTAGAGTAGAAATGGAATTGCAATCATCTGCGCCATGGTCTTGATTTTGCCCAGAGTGGAGACGGCCACGTTGGCGCTTTTGCCAATGCGCGCCATCCATTCGCGCAGGGCCGAGATGGCAATTTCGCGACCAATGATCACCAATGCCAGTGCAGAAGGAACGCGTTGCAGGTCCACCAGCACGATCAGTGCCGCCATCACCATCAACTTGTCCACGACAGGGTCAAGAAAGGCGCCAAACGCCGTGGTCTGGTTCAATCGACGCGCCAGATAGCCATCGAAGGCATCGGTGATGGCAGCCGCCACAAAAATGCCGGCAGCGGTCAGCCCCGCATTAGGAACGGACAGCCAGTGGTCGGGAAAATACATCACCCCTACAAACAATGGGATCAGGGCCAGCCTGACCAGGGTCAGGACATTGGGGATATTGAAGACCATGTCCCGCATTCTACCTGTTCAATGCAGCTGCTGATATATTTTGCGCGCCAGGGCCAGACCAATGCCCGCTACCGCCGCCAGATCCTCGACGCTGGCGTTTTGTACGCCTCGCAGCCCACCAAACTGCGCCAGCAACTTCTGGCGCCGCTTGGCACCGATGCCTGTCACATCTTCCAGCGTGGAACGCGTCCGCGCCTTGCCGCGTCGGGCGCGATGCCCGGTGATGGCAAAACGATGCGCTTCGTCACGAATGGCCTGGAGCAGGTGAAAACCAGGATGGTCCATGGGTAAGCGCAGAATCTTGCCAGATTCTGGAAAAATCAGCACTTCCAGTCCCGGCTTGCGCCCCTCCCCTTTGGCGATCCCCACCAGCGGAATGTCGCTCACGCCCAACTCACCCAGGGTGGCCACGGCGGCATTGAGTTGGCCACGTCCCCCATCGATCAGGATCAGGTCGGGCAATTTGCCCTCACCGGCCATGAGCTTTTTATAGCGCCGCTCCAGCACGTCACGCATGGCTGCGTAGTCGTCACCCGGAGTAATGCCGGTGATGTTGTAGCGTCGGTAATCTTCCTTGAAAGGCTGCCCGTTTTCAAATACCACGCAAGAACCCACCGTAGCCTCACCCATCGTGTGACTGATGTCGAAGCATTCCATGCGCAGGGCTGGGGTCGCCAGTCCTAGCGCTTCCTGCAAGGCCAGCATGCGAGCACCCTGGGCCGTATGCTGGGCGCGCCGCTGCTCCAGGGCAAACCGGGCGTTCTGCTGGGCACCCTGCAACCAGGCCCGGCGCTCACCATGGGGGCGCAACACCACGTTAATTGCGCGTCCGGCACGCAAAGCCAGCAAGGAAGCGGTGCCCTCCTGGTCCAGCGGCGCATTGGTGATGAGCACAGGCGGAATGGCGTTGTCGGCGTAATGCTGGGCCATGAACGCCTCCACGATGGTCACTTCATCGGCACCTTCGGCGTTTTGCGGAAACAGCGTCTTGTCGCCCAGATGGCGTCCACCTCTTATCATCACAAGATTAAGTGCCACTGCCTGACCGTCACGATGAACGGCAATCACGTCCACATCCCGCCCATGGGTGGATGAAACCGACTGCTTGGACAACACCTGCTGCATCAGGGCAATGCGATCCCGGTAATGGGCTGCAGTCTCAAAGTCCAAGGCTTCGGAAGAATTTTTCATGGCCACGCGCAAATCATCGAGCACCTCGCTTGCGTGGCCTGCCAGAAAGCGTCGGGCATTCTCGATGTCGCCAGCATACTGCGCCTTTCCGATGGCCCCCACGCACGGGGCCGAGCAGCGTTCGATCTGGTGGAGCAAACAGGCCCGCGAGCGGTTCTTGAAGACGGTGTCTTCACAGGTGCGCAAGCGGAACAGTTTCTGCAGATGGTTGATGACTTCCCGCGCGGCCCACGCATTGGGGTACGGCCCGAAATACTGATGTCGCTCGTCCAGTGCACCACGGTACAGGCGAATTTGCGGAAAGGGATGGGCAGTCAGCTGGATGTACGGATAGCTTTTGTCATCCTTGAATAGCACGTTGAAGCGTGGCAGCAACCCCTTGATGAGATTGCCCTCCAACAACAGGGCTTCTGCCTCCGAACCCGTCAGCGTGATCTCCACCCGGTCAATCTGCGATACCATCATGTGCGTGCGCGGATTGTCATGCGTTTTCTGGAAGTAGGAACTGACGCGGCGCTTGAGGTCGCGGGCCTTGCCCACATAGATCACCTCGCCGGCCGCATTGAGCATGCGGTAAACCCCCGGCTGGTTGGGTAGCGTCTTGAGGAACGCGCCCAGGTCAAATTCGCCCGTCATGGCGCGGGGGCAGCGTCACCTTCAACAAGCGCGCGCGCTTCCTTCATGATCTGGGCAAACATGGCGGGGGTCAGCCGCCGGGTCTGGGTGTTGTAGCGGCTGCAATGGTAGCTGTCCAGCAGGTGTTGCCCCGAAGGCAGGACATGCCGCGCACCATGGCCGAAGGGGTGATCCTTGAGGCGCAACCGGTAGGCGTGCAGCACCGCCTGATGGGCGATCCGCCCCAGTGCCAGGACCACACGGGGGGCCGGCAAGGCGGTCAGTTCGTGCAGCAAATAGTCGTTGCAGTGGCGCATTTCCTCGGGCAAAGGCTTGTTGGCCGGCGGTAGGCAACGCACGGCATTGGTGATGCGGCAGCTGCTCAGGGTAAGGTTGTCCGCAGGGTCGAGCCCATCGGGCTGATTGCTGAATCCCGCGTCATACAGCGACTGGTAGAGCAGAAGGCCGGCGTGGTCACCGGTAAACGGACGCCCGGTACGGTTGGCGCCGTGCATGCCCGGGGCCAGCCCCACCACAAGGAAGGCCGCTGCCGGATCGCCAAAGGAAGGAATCGGCGCGGCGAAGTAGTCCGGGTGTTTGCGCGACACCTCGTCCAGAAACACTGCCAGCCGGGCACAGCGGCGACAGGCGGGATCAAAGGGGGCGGCGGCCGTCATGCCATCTGGCGCACTTCGGGCTGCAGGGTCACGTGCTCGATGCCGTGCTCGGTGCTGAGCATGCGAAGCGTACGCTCCAGAACACCGGGCCAAGCAGTCAAGTTGTCCAGTTCGAGGTGGGCCGAGAGCGCCAGCATGCCCGAGGCCAGCGTCCAGATATGCAGGTCATGGACCGAACTCACTCCCTCGATGGTGGCGAGTTTCTCGCCCACCTCATGCAGCGACACCGTATCGGGCACACCTTCCATCAGCACATGAATGGATTCGGTCAGGATGCGCACGGTGGAATACAGCATCAGTGCGGCCACCACCAGGGAGAGGATGGGATCAATGGGCATCCAGCCCGTCCACCATACGATGACCCCCGCCAGCAATGCGGCCACGGAGCCCAGAAAGTCGCCGATGACGTGAATCATGGCGGCACGGGTGTTGAGGCCCTGCTCCATGCGCGAGAGCATCCAGCCATTGACCGCGTTGAGCACCATTCCCAGAAAAGCAACCACCATGACGGGCAGGCCGCTAACCGGCGTGGGGGTATTGATGCGCATGATGGCTTCAAACACGATGCCCGAAATTACCGCCAACAGCAGCAATCCGTTGAGCAAGGCGGCAATCACCTCGGCTCGTTGAAGCCCATAGCTGTGACGCTGGGTGGGTGGGCGGTTGCCTATCCATACGGCAAAGGTGCCCAGTCCCAGGGAGAGCGCATCGGACACCATGTGGCCTGCATCGGAGATCAGGGCAAGAGAGCCTGACCACCACCCCGTCAGGGCTTCAACCACGGCAAAGGCTGCCGTGAACATCAGCGCCCAGAGCATGGTGCGCGTGGTATGCGGGCGTTCGGAATGGTGATAATGACCCGCCGGGTCGTGATGGCGGTGCACCTCATGCCGGGCCTTGCGAGGGTGATGAGGATGGTGATGGTGGTGGCCCAGGCTCATGACTGAAGTGTGCGCAATACTGCCAGCGCTTCCTGATAGCGGGTGTCGATGTCCTGCTGCGAAACGATTGGCGCGGGGGCAAGGCGCGCTAGTCGGCGCTGGCTGTCCACATGCGAGTGAAATCCGTCAAGTCCCGACACCAACTGCTGCGCAGCTTCAGGGTCGTTGCACAGCAACACCATGTCGCAACCTGCCGCAAGCGCTGCCCTGGCGCGTTCAGAGGGCGTTCCGGCACTCAGGGCGCCTTTCATGGAGAGGTCGTCACTGAAAATCACGCCATCGAAACCAAGGCTGCCGCGCAGGACGTGCTGCAGCCAGAAGGTTGAAAATCCCGCAGGCTGCGCATCGATGGCCGGATACAGGATGTGCGCCGGCATGATGCCCTCCAGGCCGCCAGCAACCAGGCGCCGGAACGGCACCAAGTCGCATTGTTCCAATGCCACCAGGTCACGCGTATCCACGGGCAGGTCATGGTGCGAATCTGCCTCGACGAACCCGTGTCCCGGAAAATGCTTGCCCACGGCGGCAAACCCGGCCGCCCGCAGGCCGGTTCTGAGCGCAGCGGCCAGCAGTGCTACGGCTTCAGGATCCCCATGGAAAGCCCGGTTGCCAATGACGACGCTACGCTTGTGATCGATATCCAGCACCGGCGTGAAGGACAGATCCACCCCATGCCGGCGTAATTCCCAGGCCAGTACAAAACCGGCAGCCTCTGCCTGGCGCAACGCCTGCTCGCGGTGGGCATCGAAGGACCGGCCCAGCGACGCCATCGCGGGCAGTTCTGTAAAGCCGCTGCGAAAACGCTGTACCCGCCCGCCTTCGTGGTCCACTGCGATGACGAGTTCCGGCTTGAGGGCGTGCAATTCGGCAGTCAGCGCCTCGAGCTGGGTGATGGATTCGAAATTGCGCGCAAACAGGATCAGCCCCCCCACCAGAGGATGGCCGATCAGGGCGCGTTCGCCGGCATCGGGGTACAGGCCCGCGATGTCCAGCATCACCGGGCCGATCACAGGTGCTCCAGGATCACAAAAGCCACAGCGTGATGTTCTTCATCCGTCACCGAGACATGGGTGTGCGTCACCCCCCGCGCCTGCGCAAAAGCCTGCAGTTCAGGGTGCATGGCGATGATGGGTGCCCCTTTTTCGTCGTGGGCAGTGCCGATCTTACGCCAGGTGACGGGGCTGCGAATGCCCGTACCCATGGCTTTGGAAAACGCTTCCTTGACGGCAAAGCGCTTGGCGAGATAACGGGCCTGCTGGCCGTGGGCATTGAAGCGCTGCAATTCAACCGGCGTCAGCAGCTTCTCCGCAAAGCGTGTGCCGTGGCGATTCAAGGCCTCGCGAATGCGACGTACCTGCACGGTGTCCACCCCTATGCCGATGATCATGAAACGGCAACGGCACTCGTAATGAGCGTCTTCATTTCGCGCACGGCGGACTCCCAACCCACGAACAATGCCTGCGCCACGATGGCATGGCCGATATTGAGTTCGCGCAGGTTGGCCAGGGCGGCAATCGGGCGCGTGTTGTGGTAGTTTAGCCCGTGCCCCGCGTTGACCCTAAGCCCCAGGCCGGTGCCGTAATCGGCTGCCGTGCGCAGCCGCTCCAGCTCGACTTTCTGTTGTGCCTCGGTTTCAAGTTCGGCGTAGTGTCCGGTATGAAGCTCCACTGCCGAAGCGCCTGCGGCCTGTGCGGCATCCAGCTGGGCACGATCTGCGTTGATGAACAGCGACACCCGAATGCCGGCATCTCCCAGCATCTGGCAGGCTTTCTTGACGCGCTCGAAATGCGTTACCACGTCCAGCCCGCCCTCCGTGGTGATTTCCTGGCGCCGCTCCGGCACAAGGCAGGCATCGTGGGGATGCGTCTTGAGGGCGATGGCCAGCATCTCGTCGGTGACGGCCATTTCGAGGTTCATGCGCGTGGACAACACTTCACGAAGGATTTCCAGATCGCGGTCCTGGATGTGGCGCCGGTCTTCGCGCAGGTGCAGCGTGATGGCGTCGGCACCGGCGTATTCGGCCAGCAGTGCCGCCTGCACGGGGCTGGGATAACGGGTTCCGCGCGCCTGGCGCAGGGTGGCAATATGATCGATGTTAACGCCCAGTTGAATCACAGCGAAGGTAGCTCCTGAATGATGCGCCGGGTATGCAAGTCCTGGTATCCCAGATGATGCCCCAGCAACTGTCGCATCAACTGTTTGCTCTGAACCAGGGTGACCGGGTCGTCATAACGCGACTGGGCCATGTCGAGCAGGGTTTTTCCTGCGAATTGTACTGCATTCCCGTCCGCTTCCACGACCCGCACCGCACCTAGTTCGTGCTCGAAGCGATACTGCCCCGCTGCCTCAATGGGTGCGCCCGTGTCCGCTTCGCGCTCCAGTTGCAGGGCGTAACCCAGCTCCCGCAACAACGCCACTTCAAATGCGCGCAGCACGGGTTCAAAAGGCTCGGTGGCGGCAAGCCGCGCCAGCGCGGTCTGGTAGACCTGGAACAGGTTGTCATGCGGATCGTCACGCCTCAGCAGGCGCACCAGCAGTTCGTTGAGGTAGAACCCGCAAAACAGGGCGCTGCCCTGCAGCAGCGGCAAACCCCCCTGCCATTCCGCGCTCTTCAGGGTGCGCAGTTCGCCGTTGCCAAACCAGCTCACCAGCAAGGGCTGGAAGGGCTGCATCAGGCCTCGCAGCGCCGAACGGGGACGACGCACCCCCTTGGCGACCAGCGGCACGCGTCCATGGCGTGCGGTAAAGAGTTCGACGATCAGACTGGTTTCGCGCCAGGGCGTGCTGTGCAGCACGAATGCCGGCTCCGCGGTCGCGAGGTTCCGCTCAGAGGTCATATCCCAATTGCTTCAAGGCGCGCTCGTCATCAGCCCAGCCACCGCGCACCTTGACCCACAGTTCAAGATGGACCTTGCCCTGCACCAGCGCCTCGATTTCCTTTCGCGCCTTGGTGCCGATAGCCTTGAGCTTATCGCCCTGATGCCCGATCACGATGGCTTTCTGATTGTCGGTATCCACCACGATGGTGGCATGGATTCGATGCAGCCGACCCTCCTGCTTGTACTGGTCAATCTGCACCATGGTAGCGTAAGGCAATTCCTCGCCCAGCAGGCGAAACAACTGCTCGCGAATGAATTCAGCGGCTAGAAAGCGTTCGCTGCTGTCGGTCAAGTCGTCCGCATCGTACATGAACGGCGCTTCCGGCAGGCGTTTCTGGATTTCCTTCATCAGGCCATCAAAATCCTTGTCCTGGCGCGCGCTCAACGGAATCACCGCATCAAAGCGGGTTTCCTGCGCGCGCTCTTGCAGGAAGGGCAGCAACAGCGAACGCGGCCTGACCTGGTCCACCTTGTTGATGACCAGCAGCGGCCTGACGTTGCCGGGAATCCGGTCCAGCATCTGCTGGTCGGCCGTACCCCAACGCAGGGCTTCGACCACCATCAGCACCACATCCACATCCTGCAGCGTGCTCAGCACGGACCGGTTCATGGCCCGATTGAGGGCATTGCCATAGCGGGTCTGGAAACCCGGCGTGTCCACAAACACAAACTGGGCCTCTGCCTCCGTCACGATACCCTTGATGCGCGTGCGCGTCGTCTGCGGTTTGCGCGAGGTAATGCTGACCTTTTGTCCCACCAGATGGTTGAGCAGCGTGGATTTGCCCACGTTGGGCCGCCCCACGATGGCGATAGTGCCGCAGCGTGTCATGCGCCGGTCTCGGGCAATTTTTCCAGGGCCCGTTGCGCCGCCAGTTGTTCTGCCATGCGCCGGCTTTTGCCTTCAGCCTCGGTGCATACCGACAGATCGTCCATGATGCATTGCACGCGGAATGTCTGATCGTGAGCCTCGCCTCTGGTTTCCAGCAACTGGTAGCGCGGCAGGCCCCGGTGCCGGGCTTGCAGCCATTCCTGCAGGCGGGTCTTGGCGTCCTTGGGTGCCGTGGTCAGGTCGATGTCATCCATCATGGGGGCCAGGAGATGGCGGATCACGGTTTCTGCCGCGGTGAATCCGCCGTCGCGGAACACGGCACCCAGCACGGCTTCAACGGCATCAGCCAGGATGGAGGGGCGCCCGCCCCCCCCGCTTTTGAGCTCACCCTCACCCAGGCGCAGCAATTCGCCCAGGCGCAATTTCTGCGCAATCTGCAGAAGGGCCTCGCGATTGACGAGCCCGGCACGGATGCGGCTCAACTCGCCTTCAGGCAACAATGGATGGCGGTCGAAAAGGATTTGTGCCACCACGAGGTTGAGTACGCTGTCGCCAAGAAACTCCAGGCGCTCGTTGTTGCGCACCGCACGGCTGCGATGCGTCAAGGCCTCTATTGCCAATGCGCCGGACTGGAAAGCGTAGCCAATCCGCTGACCAAGTTCCTGTGCCCGCGTATCGTCCGTGCGTGTCATGTTAACTAGTGAACCACCGTGCCGATCCGGCTGAAATCATGAAAGTTCATCCATACCAGTACGGCCTTTCCCACGATGTTATCCTCCGGCACAAAGCCCCAGTAGCGGCTGTCCGAACTGCGGTCACGATTGTCGCCCATCATGAAATAATGCCCCGGCGGCACCTTGCAGGCAAAACCTTCTGCGTTGTACAGGCAAGCCGAACGCTCCGGAAAATCGCGCACCTGGCTCAGAAAGATGGGGGGTTGCTGGTCCACCGTAATGATGCTGTGCATATGGTCGCCCAGCTTTTCCTTAAAGCGGTCGAAACTGGCATAGTTGAGCGACTCTTCCACGTCGGAGAAGGTTCCGTCGGCAGTGGTGGGGGCCGGTTGTCCATTGATGGTGAGGTGTTTGGCCTGATACACCACAGTGTCACCGGGTATGCCCACTACGCGCTTGATGTAGTTGGTGGAGGGGTCTTCGGGGTATTTAAACACCATCACTTCGCCACGCTGCGGGTGGTTGAGATCGATCACGGCATGGTTGGTCACCGGCAGCCGGATGCCATAGGTGTATTTGTTGACCAGAATGAAATCGCCAATGCGCAAGGTGGGAATCATGGATCCGGAAGGAATCTTGAATGGCTCGAACATGAACGAGCGCACCACGAAGACCACCAGAATGACCGGGAAAAAGCTTTTTGAAATCTCCACCCAGGTACCATCCGCAACTCGGGGCTCGTTACCGCCGCGGCGGCGACGCAGCCAGTCCCACAGTACCACGAGTCCTGTCAGGACACTGGCCGCGAGCAGGATTTCAGAAAAGCCGGTGACTTTGAGGAGCAGGCCGAAGGCGCACACCAGCATGACGAGCCACGCCGTCTGGACCCATCCAGCATGCGGGTCCAGTGGCCCCCTGGGGCGCTTTGAAAAAAGGTCCCACAGGACGATGGGAATGGTGATGGCAAGGCCTGCCAGACCCAGCTTGAAAAGATCCATCATTTGCTCTCCACTTGCAGGATGGCGAGGAACGCCTCCTGAGGAATTTCCACGCTACCCACCTGCTTCATGCGCTTTTTACCGGCCTTCTGCTTCTCCAGCAACTTGCGCTTGCGCGAAATGTCGCCACCATAACACTTGGCCAGGACATTCTTGCGCAGGGCCTTGATGCTTTCGCGCGCAATGATGTGCGAGCCGATTGCCGCCTGCACTGCCACATCGAACATCTGACGCGGAATGAGCTCACGCATGCGCGAGGCCAGCTCGCGCCCGCGATACAGACTGCTGGACCGGTGCACCACCAGCGAGAGTGCATCCACTTTTTCGCCGTTGATGAGAATGTCGAGCTTGACGAGATCGGAGGCACGGAATTCCTTGAACTCGTAATCCAGCGAAGCGTAGCCGCGACTGACGGACTTCAGGCGGTCGAAGAAATCCATCACGACCTCATTGAGTGGCATTTCGTAAGTCAGGACCACCTGGCGGCCCGAATACTGCATGTCCACCTGGACTCCGCGCTTCTGGTTGCACAGGGTGATGACAGGGCCCACATAATCCTGAGGCAGCAGCATGGTGGCCGTGATGATGGGTTCCCGAATTTCCTCGATTCTGGAAGGATCTGGCATGCGCGAAGGATTCTCGATTTCCTCCACCGCCCCGTCCCGCAGCACCACCTGATAGACCACGGTGGGCGCCGTGGTGATGAGATCCATGTCGTATTCGCGCTCGAGGCGCTCCTGAACGATCTCCATGTGTAGCAGCCCAAGAAAGCCGCAACGGAAACCGAAGCCCAGGGCCTGCGAGGTTTCGGGTTCGTATTGCAGCGAGGCGTCATTGAGCTTGAGTTTTTCCAGCGCATCGCGCAGCGCATCGTACTGGTTTGTCTCCACTGGATAGAGTCCGGCAAACACCTGGGGCTTGATTTCCTTGAATCCCGGCAATGCTTCTTTGGCCGGGTTCTGCGCCAGGGTAAGCGTATCGCCCACGCGCGCCGCATGCAGTTCGCGAATGCCGGCGATGACAAACCCCACCTGCCCTGCAGAAAGGCTGTCGCGCTGCAGTGATTTTGGCGTAAACACGCCCACCTGTTCGCACAGGTAGGTGGTCTGGGTGGACATGAAAAGCAGCTTGTCCTTGGGATGCAGCACGCCATCCACGACCCGCACCAACATGACCACGCCAACATAGTTGTCGAACCAGGAATCGATGATGAGAGCCTTGAGCGGCGCCTCAAGCTGGCCCTGGGGCGGCGGCACGCGCGCGATGACGGCTTCCAGGACATCAGCTATGCCTTCCCCGGTCTTGGCGCTTACCCGCAGGGCCTCATGGGCATCAATGCCGATGATGTCCTCGATCTCGGAGATAACCCGCTCGGGTTCTGCCGAGGGCAGGTCGATCTTGTTGAGAACGGGGACCACTTCGATGCCCTGTTCGATGGCGGTATAGCAATTGGCCACAGTCTGGGCTTCCACCCCTTGCGATGCGTCCACCACCAGTACAGCCCCTTCGCAGGCCGCCAGAGACCGGGAGACCTCGTAGGAAAAGTCCACGTGTCCGGGCGTGTCGATCAGGTTGAGATTATAGGTCTGGCCATCGCGCGCCTTGTAATGCAGGGCGGCCGTCTGGGCCTTGATGGTAATGCCCCGCTCGCGTTCCAGATCCATGCTGTCCAGCACCTGCGATTCCATTTCCCGGTCGGACAGGCCGCCGCAGAGCTGGATGAAGCGATCCGCCAATGTGGATTTGCCGTGGTCAATGTGCGCGATGATGGAGAAATTTCGGATCAGGTTCATGGCGTTACGCAAAAAAGGGCATCCCGGGATGCCCTTTTGACAGGTTGGGGGGCCAAAAAGCCCTTAAAACCAGCATTCTAGACGAATTATGCCTTCCTTGCAGCGCGATCTTGCGGATCATGCTGCAAAGCGGCATCCAGCAACGATTCCTGAAAATGGTAATGAAAAATCTCGCGTTCCCCCGCCGCCAGCACGGGCACCCATTCGCCAAAGCGGGCTTCGAGTTCGGGGCTGTCATCGACATCCACCACGTCGAACTGGAAATCGCGGGTTGCACGCGCGGACTCCAGGGCAGAGATCATGTCATGGCACAGATGGCAATAACTCCGGCTGTAAAGGGTAAAACGCACCGCGGTCATTCGGGCTTGAGCGTCATGAATTGCGCGTTGTCTCCGCGCTTGACGAGAAGCGCCAGCATTTTCTTGGGGTCCAGATGGGACAAGACCTGATTGAATTCCTGCACGGAATGAACCTCGCTGTTGTTGATGGACAGGATCACATCACCGTTTTGCAAACCAGCCTTGCCTGCAGCGCCGGCGGCGTCCTCCACCAGAACCCCGCTACTGATGTCGAGCTCCTTGCGCTGTTCGGCCGAGAGATCCGCCAGGGCAAGCCCCAGTTTGCCTGAGGCCCCAGCCTGGTGCCGCTTGCCAGGGGTTGCTTCATTTTGGGCGGATTTCTCTGCAGGCATCTCACCCACCACCACCGACACGTCCAGTGTGGCCCCCTTGCGCCATACCTGCACCGTGACCCTGGATCCAGACTTGGTAGCGCTCACCACGCGCGGCAGATCCTCCTGGGTGTTGATGGGCTTGCCATCAAAGCGAAGGATGATGTCGCTGACATGAATGCCTGCCTTGTCGGCCGGCGCTCCCTTTTGAACCGACACCACTAGTGCACCCCGGGGTTTGCCGAGGCCAAAGGAGTCTGCAAGCTCTTTGGTCACTTCCTGGATAACCACCCCGAGCCAGCCGCGGCTGACCTTGCCATTGGTGCGCAGTTGATCGGAAACCTGGAGCGCGACATCAATGGGAATGGCAAAGGAAAGCCCCATGAAGCCACCCGTCCGGCTGTAGATTTGCGAGTTGATGCCAATCACCTCGCCCTTCATGTTGAATAACGGCCCGCCCGAATTACCTGGGTTGATGGGCACGTCCGTCTGAATGAAGGGCACCAGCGTCTCCTGCGGCAGGGAACGACCCTTGGCGCTGACGATGCCCTTGGTGACCGTGCTCTCGAACCCGAAGGGAGAACCAATGGCCACCACCCATTCCCCTACCCTGACCTTGCTGGAGTCGCCAATCTTGGCCGTGGGCAGCCCCGAAGCATCAATCTTGAGTACGGCCACGTCCGTCTTGCGATCCACACCAATGACCTTGGCTTTGAATTCCCGCTTGTCCTGCAGCGTCACCAACACCTCGTCCGCACCCTGCACCACATGACTATTCGTCAGGATGTAGCCGTCCTGGCTCACGATGAACCCCGAACCCATGGCGTGCGATTCGCCGATCTGGCCTCCCTGCTGGCCCGGCCCAGGCATCATCGGAATGCCAAAGCGCCTGAAGAAGTCAAGCATGGGGTCATTTTCCTGCGGCGAGGACGGTACGGAGGAGTTGTTGGCCGCAGGGCGGGCGTTGGTGGTGGCGCTGATGTTGACCACCGTGGCGGCCTGTTTGTCCACCAGATCTGTAAAGTCGGGCAGGCTTTCTGCCTGTACCCACCAGGTCCATAACCCCAAAACAACTGCAAGAACGACACGCTTCATGGATGACTGCTCCGAAGATTGATGACGGATTGGCCCATCTGAGTGACAGAGGCCAGTGGAACTTCACCGACGACGGTGATTTGTTGCTCGGCAGTGCGCGCTGAAAAGTAGCTGAGCGAACTGCGCAGGGATTCGATGCGGGCCGGGCGAGGAGGCCCATCCGCCGGTTCGATAAAGACCGAGATACTCGCCAGGCCATCCGAATAAACCAGATGGGTCATGCCACCGGCGTGACCTGGAATGGGACGTCGGACCTCGATGATTTTGTGAAACCCGGGAGGCACGTTGGCCACGCTCCAGCCGCTGCCCTCCTTCTGGGATCCCGCAATGGGAACGTTGTCCACATGCCAGTCGGCCGTGTCCGTGTAGTCGGGTTTGAACTGGGCGGGATCTGCATGCGTGCCGATGGTGATTTCAGTAAATACCGACATCTGGATGGGCTCGCCATGGGGCCCCAGCGTCACCTCCTTGAGAAGCAGATTGCTGGGCATATCTGCACAAAACTGGTGCGCAAAACGCAGGTTGTCGCGCGGACGTAGCGCGATGACTTGGCAGTCGTGTCCTGCAACCCGGTCCACACCCACGATGGTAATGTCGTAGTTGTCGCGGTAGTTTTGGAAAGGGGGGGCAATCAGGGCCGGGAAATAGCGACGCCCCTGCCCATGTTCCAGCCGGATCGAATGCACGTCTGGAAAATAGCAGCGCATTTCGTCGTTGGCACGGATGATTTCGCGCGGCGGGCCGTCGAGCGTGTCGATCTTGGTTCGCTCCTGACCATTATCGAAGCTGTGAATCACGCGCGAGGCTTCCATCCGCCCATCGTGCTGAAACACAAAAATACCCGAATAGGTCAACTGCTGCGCGGCCTTGGCCAACTGGGCCAGCAGATCGTCCTGAGTTTCGGGGGCTTTGGGCCCCTCTGCCCAAACCAGCGCTGGCAAGAGCAGCAGTCCGAGAACGGCATGTTTCAGTTGGACATTCATCGCGACGCGACGGTGCCTGCAGCGTAATCCACGGTCTGAAAACCTGAAAGAGGCGACCATTGCCGATGCATGGCCACATAGTGCTCGGCTTCGGCAGGTGGCGATGGAGCGGGACTCTCAGCCGGCACTTCGTTGCGGGCCACCATCTGGCTGGGGGACGCCTCTGGTCGCTGCAGGGTCCACGTGGAAACTGCCACTGCGGCCACGGCCGCAGCAACAGCCAGCCAGCGCGTGGGCTGCCCTGCCACTCCAAACCGTCGGGGAGCCAGGACAGTGGGCTCGGTCGACAGCGCTTGTGCCACGCGTTCGCCAAGCCGGATGTTGCCGATGCCTTTTTCGCGCAGCACGTCTCCGATGAGATGATACTCGTTCCAGATCCTGGCAAGTTCGCCTTCGTCCTTCATGCGGGCCCAAACCGTGGTTTCAAGTGATGGATCCAGTTCGCCATCCATCAAGGCGGATAGGTGTTCGCGATTCATTACCATCTCCTGTCTTTTGACACGTCCAGTTGCGGCCGCAACCGCTCCGCAATGGCTTCCCGAGCCCTGAAAATACGGGAGCGCACCGTTCCGATGGGACAGTTCATCAGGGTGGCGATCTCTTCGTAACTCAGGCCTTCGATCTCGCGCAAGCGGATTGCCGTGCGCAACTCTTCTGGCAAAGCGTCCATGCTGGCATTAACCGTCTCGACGATCTGCCGGCTCATGAGTTCGGCCTCGGGCGTATTGACGTCCCGCAATAATCCGCCGTCATCAAAATTTTCAGCATCCTCGTTGTCCACCGCAGTCTGGGTGGGCACGCGGCGTCCCTGCGCCACCAGATAATTCTTGGCGGTATTGACCCCGATGCGGTAGAGCCAGGTATAAAACGCGCTGTCCCCGCGAAAGGCGCCCAATGCACGATAGGCCTTGATGAAGGCATCCTGGGTGACGTCCTCGGCCTCGGCCGGATCGCGCACCAGACGGCCCACCAGGCGCGCAAGCTTGCGTTGGTATTTGGCCACCAGCATTCCAAAGGCCCGCTTGTCCCCCGCCTGGGCCCGCTCGACCAGCTTCTGGTCGATCTCACGATCTGTCATGCCACTCCCGGCAATATGAACTTCTGCTCGAACCTGAGGCCGAGTCACGACCACACTCCGGAGTGTAGTATACAAGGGTGCGACGCCTTCAATGGTGGTATCACTAGCCATGCAGGCATTGACCACACCCTCTTTGATTTGGTTCCGGTGAACAACGATGGATCTTCTCACCCTGGACGAAATACGCGCTGCCGAAACTCAGGCTTTCCGGACGCACACCCCCTATGCCCTCATGAGCCTCGCCGGCAGTGCTGCGGCAGCATGGATCCAGGATCGTTTTCCGGTTCGGGGCGCGGTCCTGATTCTGGCGGGCCCCGGCAACAACGGTGGTGACGGCTGGGTGGTGGCGCGCGAATTGTTGCACTGCGGATATTCCCCCACGGTGGCCTGTACGGGGGATCAAGACCGGCTTCCCGCAGATGCCGCCCGGGCCCGTCGCGAGTATCTGGAGGCCGGGGGCATGGTGGCCGCGGACTGGCAGACACACCCCCTACCGCTATTGACCGTTGACGCCCTCTTTGGCATCGGACTCAATCGTCCGCCTGAAGGACGCTATGCCGAGTGGATTGCACGCACGGCATTGCTGCGCTGCCCCGTCATTGCCCTGGACGTTCCCAGCGGCCTTCACGGTGATAGCGGGCGTGCCCATGGCCCCACCGTCCGGGCCAGCCACACGCTCACCTTTATCGCTGCCAAAGCCGGCCTTTACACGGCCGACGGCCCCGATCATTGCGGCGCCATCAGCGTGCTCGACCTCGGCGTGCCATCCCGCGGTGGCGGCGCACTGCTGGAGGGCCCAAGCCTGCTGCGCGCCCTGCCACGACGCCAGCGCAATACCCATAAGGGCCAGTTCGGTGCAGTGGGCATTCTCGGTGGCGCCCGGGGCATGACTGGCGCTGCACTCCTCGCCGCCAGCGCAGCGCTCAAATGCGGGGCCGGGCGGGTGTGGCTGGCCCCTCTGGACGAAACGCTCAGCGCGCCCCTCGTCACGCTGCATCAGCCAGAGTTGATGGTGCACATGCCCCGGCAATTGCTGCAAGAGGCGCGCCTCACCACTCTGGTGGCGGGGCCTGGCCTGGGCCAATCCGCCGAAGCGGCCAGCCTGCTTGCAGATGCATTGGCCCTGCCCTGCAAACTGGTCCTGGATGCGGACGCTCTCAATCTGCTTGCGACGCACCCCGAGCTGGCCCAACGCGCGGCCCGGCGCACAGCCGCCACACTACTGACCCCGCACCCTGCAGAGGCCTGCCGCCTGATGGGCGAGGCGGCCCTATCCCACCGGGTGCGCACGGCCCTTGCGTTGGCACAGCGCTATCAGGCCTTGGTGGTCCTGAAAGGTTCCGGCAGTGTCATCGCAACGCCTCAGGGACAATGGTGGATCAACGCCAGCGGCAACGCCGGTCTCTCTGCGCCGGGAATGGGAGACGTCCTGGCGGGTGCGCTCGGAGCCCTGACGGACCAGGGACTGTCCCCGCTTCAGGCGTTGCAATGCGCTGTTTACGCGCACGGTGCGGCGGCAGATCATTGCGTAGCGCAGGGCCAGGGGCCCGTGGGATTGACCGCGTCAGAGGTGACTGACGCGCTGCGTCTGGTGCTCAATGCGCATTAGCGCGACGCGCGTGCAGCGTTCAGCCAGCGATTGACGAGTGCTATACCCGCAATCGTAAGCAACAGGCTGCCACCAAGATGCAGCATGATTTCGAGGAGCCCGTCCACGGGACTTGCCCCCATCAGTGATTGCACGGACTCGCCAGAAAAGGTCGAAAACGTGGTGAGACCACCCAGAAAGCCCGTGATAGAAAAAAGCCTGACAGCGGGAGGCAGGTCATCATGGTGTTCAAACAAGGCAATTGCCACACCCACCAGAAAGCCCCCCAGACAGTTTGCTGCCAGCGTTCCCAGGGGCAATGACGCGCCGGGCTGATTGAAAGCCAGGGCGAGAGCCCAGCGCAGCACCGATCCGAGTGCGGCCCCGGCACCCACCGCGAGGAACTGATGGTGAACAGGATGTCCTTGTGGCATGGCAGCCATTATAATTCCATGCATTCAACCCCACGAAGGAATTTGTCTCATGTCAGAGCGGGAATCCATGGCATACGATGTGGTGATCGTCGGCGCCGGCCCCGCGGGCCTCGGTTGCGCCATTCGCCTCAAGCAAATCGCCGCAGCAGAGGGGCGCGAACTGTCGGTATGTGTGCTGGAAAAAGGCTCGGAAGTCGGTGCCCATATCCTGTCCGGGGCGGTCATGGAGCCGCGTGCCCTCAATGAACTGTTTCCCGACTGGCAAAAGCGCGGTGCACCCCTGCACACGCCTGTCACCGAGGACCGGTTTCTATTCCTTTCGGCACGAGGGAAATGGTCGTTGCCTACCCCACCTGCCATGCACAACCAGGGTAACTACATCGTGAGTCTGGGGCAGGTGTGTCAATGGCTGGCCGCGGAGGCTGAGGCCCTGGGTGTCGAAATCTACCCCGGGTTTGCCGCCGCCGAAATGCTGCACGGCGCTCAGGGCGAGGTGGTGGGGGTGGCCACCGGAGACATGGGCATTGGCCGGGACGGCCAGCCTGGGCCGCGTTTTCAGCGCGGCATGGCGCTGCTCGCACGCCAGACGGTGCTAGCCGAGGGCTGTCGCGGCTCGCTCACGCGCCTTGCGATGGAGCGCTATGAACTCAACCGCGACTGCAGTCCGCAAACCTATGGACTGGGCATCAAGGAACTGTGGGAAATCGACCCTGCCCGGCATGCCACCGGGCGCGTGGTACATACGGTGGGCTGGCCTCTGGACCAGGCCACCTACGGCGGTTCATGGCTCTACCACCTCGCCGACAACCAGATATCGGTGGGATTTGTGGTGGGGCTGGACTACCAGAATCCTTATCTCAGCCCTTTTGAAGAATTCCAGCGATTTAAAACCCACCCGGCCATCCGCCCCATTTTCGAGGGTGGACGGCGCATCGCCTACGGTGCCAGGGCCCTCTCCGAGGGGGGCTGGCAATCCATTCCACGCCTGACCTTTCCTGGCGGCCTTTTGGTCGGGGACAGTGCGGGGTTTCTCAACGTGCCCAAAATCAAGGGTAGCCATACTGCGCTCAAATCGGGCATGGTGGCAGCCGAAGCGCTGGCTGCGCATCTCTCCGGCACCGCTGCGGCAACCCCCTGCGAAGACTATGAGCGCCAGCTGAAAGCGAGCTGGCTGTGGGAGGAACTTCATGGCGCGCGCAATATCCGCCCGGGATTTCACTGGGGACTATGGCCCGGTATGGCACATGCGGCACTGGACACCTGGGTGTTTCGCGGCAAGGCACCCTGGACACTGCGCCATCGGCCCGACCACGGGCAGCTCAAACCCGCTGCGGCCTGCCGGCCCATCCATTACCCCAAGCCTGACGGCCGCATCACCTTTGACCGCCTCTCGTCCGTCTTCCTGACCAACACATCCCACGAAGAAGACCAGCCCGTCCACCTGAAACTGCAGCACCCCGAGGTTGCAATTAAAACCAACCTAAGGGTGTATGATGCTCCTGAGGCCCGCTATTGCCCAGCCGCCGTTTATGAGATCGTGCGGGAAGCCGGCGCCAGTCCGAGACTTCAGATCAACGGACAGAACTGTATTCATTGTAAGACTTGCGATATCAAAGATCCCACCCAGAACATCCGCTGGGTGGTGCCCGAGGGGGGGAGCGGTCCGAATTACCCCAACCTGTAACTCCAACAGCTTGCCAGGGGAGGAACGACAATGAATAGCGTCAAGATGCTTCTGAAAACAAAGTCCGCAGAATTCTGCTTCATCTCGCCCCAAGCCAAGATCATTGAGGCGCTGCGCATGATGGCCGAAAGGAATGTGGGCGCGCTCATGGTCATGGAAGAGGGGCTTCTTGTCGGCATCCTTTCCGAACGTGACTACGCGCGCAAGGTTGCCCTGATGGGACGAACCTCGGTGGACACCCCCGTGGCCGACATCATGGTCTCGCCGGTACTGACCGTCACCCCGCAGCAGAACCGCGAGGATTGCATGGCACTCATGACGGCCAAGCGCGTTCGTCATTTGCCGGTGGTTGACAATGGTCGCGTCGTCGGAATACTTTCCATTGGCGACCTCGTCAAGGACGCTCTCCAGGAGCAGGAAGCCACCATTCACCACCTGGAAAGTTACGTCAACAGTTGATTAAGGAGGGCCGCACTCATGAATATCGTCAAAGACCTGCTTGCAACCAAACCCGGGGGATTCTGGTCAATTGCCCCGCATGCCAAGGTGATCGAGGCCCTGCGACTGCTAGCTGAAAAAAACGTGGGCGCACTGCTTGTCATGGAAGGCGACGTGTTGGTGGGTATTCTCTCGGAGCGGGACTACGCACGCAAAGTGGCCTTGATGGGCAAGACCGCCATGGATACGCCTGTCTCCGACATCATGGTCTCGCCTGTGGTAACCGTCACATTGCAACAAACTCAGGAAGAGTGCATGACCATCATGACGGAAAAACGCATGCGCCACCTGCCGGTGATCAACAACGGACGCGTCGTGGGGCTGCTCTCCATCGGAGACCTGGTCAAGTCGGTGATCCAGGAGCAGCAGGAAACCATCCAGCGGCTCTACAACCGGTTCTGACGTCCCCTCTTACCCCATCCTGCTTCTGACTTTAGCGTACACCGCCTCAGTCAGGGGCAGGTTTTCTGCCATCAGAGCCTCGAGATCACGGGATACGGTAGACACGAAGTCCGGATCCTTGATCATGGGTATGTTGATGTAGACATTCAGCGCTGCGCTGCGCAGCGCAGCCTGCAGCGCCAGTACGCCGGCGCCAGTGTCGCTGATGACGTTGAGATTGCCGTGCTCAGCCGAGCGCTGGGCCACCGCAATCACCTCCACACAGGTCTTGGCACAAGCCATTGGCACGCGCGTGGCCTGCTTCAACCCCTCCTGGATGGCTTCCGAACGCCTGGCTTTCTGCTCGTCCGTGTCCTTGGGCAGACGATAGGCTCCCATCAACTGATTGAAGGCTTCCACGTCGTCAGCCACCATGGCCGTCAAGCGGGCGCGCAGGGCTTCCGAGGCAGCAAGCTGCGCTTTCATCTCGGCCTCAACCCCTTCATAGCCTTTCTTGCCGATGGTGAGGTTAGCCACCATGGAAATCAGGGCCGCGCCCATAGCCCCCATGATGGCAGCCGCACCCCCCCCTCCGGGGGTGGGTGCGGCGCTGGCGAGTTCATCCAGAAACTGTTGCACTGGCATTGATTGCATGGGGGTTCCCTCTCTATCTCAACCGACCATCGTCTTGGCGGTGGCGTAGATTTCATTGGCATCCAGACGCAGGTCGTTTTGTTCAAACAATCGGGCAATACAGGCACGGTGCAGTGCAAGCTTGAGCGCGCCAAAGCCGATGGCGCCAAAGACCACTGCGCCGTGGCGCTGCGTTCCCTTGTCCATGATGTCAACGCCGGCGATGCCCATCGGGGGCGTTGCATTGGCGTCGGCCACCAGCTTCAGGCCCGGAAGGTCCTTCCAATGCGCTTCTTCCAGCAACACGACGCCGGAGGCCCCAGTGGCCACGATGATCTGAGCGTCCTGCACTGCGGCTGCACGAGAATCGATGTCGGGTGCAGCAATGGCATGAACTTTCACGCCGAAGCGTTGCTCGAGGGCATCGCAAGTGGCCTGCGTCTTGTCGAGCTGGCGTCCGGTGATCGAAACGCTCACCCCTTCCTGTGCCAGCATCACGGCGGCGCGCTGTCCCACCGGCCCCGTGCCGGCCAGGATGACAGCATTCATGCCCTGCAGGGAGCGTCCGTGCGACATCCAGGCCACGCAGGCTGCGGCCGTGGTGTTGGCCCCGTTGCTGTCCAGCATCATGGAGACCCGGAAATTGCCGAAGAATTTTTTCTGGACGGCCTGATAAAGGGCTTCTCCGGCCAGCAGGTTGCTGCCGCCGACAAAAATGGCCGTGTTCTTCTTGTCCTTGGGTGCCCGGGTGAAGATGGCCCCTTCCACCAGTCCACCCACATTCTGTGGCGAGATGCTGCCATAGGGAATGACCTGGTCCGCGCCCCCATCATGGGCGACCACGTTGTCAAAAACGGAAGGCATGGCATCCGTGTCAAACTGGTACAGCAACTTCTTCATCGAGCGCTCTCCTTTTACCGGCGGAGCATTTTAAGCTTGAACCGCGCGACCTGCCTAAATTCTTTTTATGGTAACCATCAGGGACGCGCCGGCAGATTTTCCAGAAATTCGGCCGCAGCGGGTCCCCACAGGGCACCCTGCCCCAGGTTCTGGTGCCCCAGCGAAGGGGCTTGGGGCGACAGGATCACGGCCCGGCCCAGCTTTACCCGCGGCATTTCCTGCTGCAGGAGGCCCAATTCCACCGGGTTGAGCAGGTCGTCCTGAAAATTGATGGCGAGGAAGGGCGCCTTGATCTTTTCCAGGTCAGGCTGGGGATTGTAATCGGCTGAGGCTTCAAAACGGTACAGGATGTCATTGGCGTCGAGCAGGCGCGCATTGCCAGACAAGGTCCTGTAGTGCGCAATGGCCTGGGCGCGCGTGGGGGCGAGGGTCTGCAGGTGCGAGGCTCCGTCGGTCATGATGCCAAAGAGGGGCCAGACATGCGTGAAGGATTCCGGAGGTTCCGTGTAGTCGCCCCCCTTCCAGTCCGCAGCGCCGCGAATCGACTCGATCAGTACCTGGCGCCACATCATGTTGCGCCCGCTGACCGCAGTGGGCTGGCTGGCGATGGCGATGGCCCCGTCCATGAGATCGGGATAACGCTCGGCAAACAACCAGGTCTGCATCCCACCCATGGAGGTGCCGACAATGGCGCGCAGATGGTCAATACGCAGCCCTTCCTGCAGCAGGCGGACATTGGCCGTCACCATGTCGTGGTAGCCATAGCGCGGAAAACGCGCCCTGAGCCCGTCGCTGGGTTTGGACGAGCGACCCAGCCCGATGCCATCGGGAATGATCAGGAAGTAACGCTGTGAATCCAGCGGTTGCCCCGGCCCGAACAGAGTCTTGGCGAGCCCTGGCAAAAACCAGTTCTGCGCCGTCCCCGTCGTGCCGTGCAGCAGCAGCACCGCATTGGTGATGTGCCCTGCCGCATCGCGTTTCGGTTTACCCAGCAGGGTGTAGCCCACCGTCAGCTCGGGCAGCACTTCGCCCGACCTGAACTGGAAATCGCGAATGACGAAACGGCCTTCCTGCGCTCCCGGAAACGGGCCTGCCGCATCTGCCGTCGAGAGCATGCCGACCATCATCAATCCTCCCACCAAGTTGAACCAGAATTTTCGTGAAATCATCATTACCTCAAAATGCGGAAGGTTCCATGGCGAACAGCGCAGCCCCGCCATCCACGATGCTGGCGCGTAACCCGTCGCACAGGCCCAGCCCATGATCTGCCAGGAAACGGGCAGTGGCAAGCTTGGCGCGATAGAAACCCGCTTCCGGCCCCCCCTCCTCCAGGCGCGTCGCCGCAATCCCTGCGCTGCGCGCCATGAGCCAGCCCGAGATCAACCAGCCCATCAGGTGCAGGTAGGGTACGGCCGCTCCGAAAGCCTCCTCCGGCTTGTCCTGGGCACGCGCCAGCAGGTGCGCGCTGGCAGCTTCTGCGGCGGTAAGGGCCCGCTCCACGGCGGCGGCAATCTCGGCCGTCTCAAGCCGTCCAGACAATGCTGGCAGAGATGCACGGATCTCCCGGAACAGGGCCCGTGCCATGGCGCCCTGATCGCGCAGCAGCTTGCGCCCCACGAGGTCATTGGCCTGAATGCCGGTGGTCCCTTCGTAGATGGTGGTAATGCGGGCGTCGCGCAGGTGCTGGGCTGCACCGGTTTCTTCGATGTACCCCATCCCGCCGTAAACCTGGAGCGCTTCGCTGGAGGCCCATACGCCCATTTCAGTACAGAAACCCTTGACGATCGGCGTCAACAGATCGGAACGCTCCTGTGCTGCCGCACGCAGGGAAGGATCCGTCTCGGCCTGCGCGAAATCGAGCATCTGCCCCGCGTAGTAGGCCAGCGTCCTGCAGGCCTCGATGCGGGATTTCAGAGTAGACAGCACGCGCCGCACGTCAGGATGGTGCAGGATGGGGGCGCGCGTCGTCATGCCCACGGGAATGCCCTGCACACGCTCCTGCGCGTAGCGTACGGCCCCCTGATAGGCGCGCTCGGCAATGGCCAACCCCTGCACCCCCACGGAAAAGCGCGCGGCATTCATCATGATGAACATGATTTCGAGGCCCTGGTTGGGCTTGCCCAGAAGATATCCGACGGCGCCCCCTTCATCGCCAAACGCCAGCACGCAGGTGGGGCTGCCGTGAATCCCCAGCTTATGCTCGAGGGACACGGTGCGCACATCATTGCGCGCTCCAAGCGAGCCATCGTCGTTGACCAGGAATTTAGGCACCACGAACAGCGAAATTCCCTTGACGCCCGCAGGGGCATCCGGCAGCCGCGCCAGGACGAGATGCACGATGTTCTCCGTGAAGTCCTGGTCACCATAGGTGATGAAGATTTTCTGGCCCGTGACGCGGTAATGGTCGCCTTCGGGGGTGGCGCGGGTGCGCAGGGCCGCGAGATCAGACCCCGCCTGGGGTTCGGTCAGGTTCATGGTGCCGGTCCAGTGACCGCTCACCATGTTGGGCAGATAACGCTCGCGCAGGGTGCTGGAGCCGGCAAAATGGAGGGCCTCGATGGCCCCGCGCGTGAGCAGCGGGCAGAGCGTAAAGGCCATGTTGGCTGCGTGCCACATTTCCTCAATGGGAGCCCCCATCAGGTTGGGCAAGCCCTGACCGCCATATTCCGGGTCGCTGGTCAGCCCGTTCCAGCCCCCGGCCACGAATTGCTGATAGGCCGTCTTGAATCCCGCCGGAGTTACCACCACGTCACCCTGCAAGATGGCTCCCTGCTGATCACCGCTGCGGTTGAGCGGCCCGATTACTTCCTGCGAAAAGCGCGCCGATTCTTCCTGCACTGCATCGAACAGGTCTTCCGTAGCTTCCTCAAACCCGGGCAACTGACCTACGCGTGTCAGCCCCAGCAGTTCC
>DAIBBI010000012.1:0-26644 GCA_027442615.1 Ferrovaceae bacterium
ACAGCAATCCGAGGCTGACCATAAAATCGAACTTGCAGTGACGCAACAGCTCGAAGCCAACCCGCGCATTTACGCTGCGCACGTCACTGTCAGCGTTCGGGATGGGGTTGTAACACTTTCCGGTTTTGTCTTCGAACCGGAAGAGGTGAATGAAGCCAAACAAAGCGCTGCGCTCGTTCCTGGCGTAAAGGAAATCAAAAACCGTATCGAACTGGAATTGTTCAGCCGATCAAGCCGGGGCAGCGGTTAAGATGACATTTTTATGCTGGTGTGCTGCGACTCATTTGTCGAAGGCGGCGCCGAGACTTACACTCGTAGTCTAGTGAACTACTTCGCTGACGACACAGAAATTAGTGCGTGGCTGACCAAGCATTGGGAACCTGAGGAACTACAGCACGGCCGTGCGCTAAAAGCCTATGTACAGCATGTGTGGCATGAATTCGACTGGAACGGCGCCTATAACAGCTTTTTTGCAGAATACAGGAAGCTGTGCACCATTGACGATGGAGCCCACGCGTGGGCGGGAATCTGGCACTACAAACATTCCTTCACTATTTCCTCGGATGCCGGGAGCAGGAAAACCTGAACCGACCACAGGTGATGGCTGCACTCTGGCGCCGTATAGCAGAGTTGCACAAGAGCGATGCTGATATCGCATTACGTTACGCAGTCGCCTGGCGCTTTCGTGGTCTCTGTCAGCCGCAGTCACACATTGTCCTCGGCAAGCGAATATTTACGCAAATGAGTGCGGAATACCCCTTCGATCTGGCAACGAAGAGAATCATAGCCAGGCACAATACACCCAGAAATCGGGCCCTGTTTGGGCACAGTAACCATCGAAAACATTGCCGGCCCCACGAATGGGGCCGGCAAGTATTTATTTTATATATGTATTTGTTGGTGGGTCGTGCTGGACTCGAACCAGCGACCAAGGGATTATGAGTCCCCTGCTCTAACCAACTGAGCTAACGACCCGCGACAGAAATCAGTTTTCGTTGTTGTCGATGAAACTGCGCAGGCGTTCAGAACGCGAAGGATGGCGCAACTTGCGCAGTGCCTTGGCTTCAATCTGGCGAATGCGTTCGCGGGTGACGTCAAACTGTTTGCCCACTTCTTCCAGCGTGTGATCCGTATTCATCTCGATGCCAAAACGCATGCGCAGCACCTTGGCTTCACGTTGGGTGAGCGAATCCAGAACATCCTTGGTTGCATCGCGCAGGCTGGCATAGAGTGCCGAATCTGCCGGAGCCACCGTGGTGGTGTCTTCGATGAAATCACCCAAGTGAGAATCATCGTCGTCGCCAATGGGCGTCTCCATGGAAATGGGCTCTTTGGAAATCTTGAGGATCTTGCGAATCTTTTCCTCAGGCATTTCCATCTTTTTGGCCAGCTCTGCGGGATCAGGCTCCTGGCCAGTTTCCTGCAGGATCTGGCGCGAAATGCGATTCATCTTGTTGATGGTTTCGATCATGTGCACCGGAATCCGGATGGTGCGCGCCTGGTCTGCGATGGAACGGGTAATGGCCTGACGAATCCACCAGGTGGCATACGTGGAGAATTTGTAGCCACGCCGATATTCAAACTTATCCACGGCCTTCATCAAACCAATGTTGCCTTCCTGAATGAGGTCAAGGAACTGCAGGCCGCGGTTGGTGTATTTCTTGGCAATGGAGATCACGAGGCGCAGGTTGGCCTCGATCATCTCGCGTTTGGCGCGTCGGGCACGGGCCTCGCCAGTGGACATCTGACGCGCGATTTCCTTGAGGTCCTTGATTGGGATACCCACTTCTTTTTGCAGGGCAATCAGGTTTTCCTGCTGCTCAATGATGGCGTGCTTGAAGCGGCCCAGCGTGCTGCTGTAGCCCTTGCGGGTCGCCATTTCTTCGACCACCCACTTCACGTTGATTTCATTGCCCGGGAAAGACTTGATGAAGTGTGCACGAGGCATGCCGGCTGATGTCACGCACAGGTTCATGATGCCGCGCTCGTAGCTGCGCACCCGGTCCACCAGGCGGCGCAACCCGTTGCACAGGGCTTCCACCTGCTTGGCGGAAAAACGTATGGTCATCAGTTCGGCAGAAATGCTTTCCTGCAAGTCCTTGTAAGCGCGACTACGCGACCCCTTTTCAGCCAAGGCCTTGCGCATACGCTTGTTGAGGCGGCGGATGGCATTGAAACGCACCAGCGCATCCTGCTTTAATAGTTCCAGGTTGGCGCTGGCAATGGCGCCGTCTTCATCCTCTTCGGACTCTTCCTCAAGCTCGACCTCTTCTTCCTCCTGCGCCATCTCGGCTTCGACGGCCTCTTCTTCGCCGTCGCCGTCAATCAGACCATCGATGACTTCATCGATGCGCATTTCGTCCCGCTCGACCTTGTCGGCCAGGAACAGGATTTCGTCGATGGTGGTGGGGCAGGAAGAAATGGCCTGGATCATGTGCTTCAGGCCATCTTCAATGCGCTTGGCAATTTCAATTTCACCCTCGCGGGTCAGCAGTTCGACGGTGCCCATCTCGCGCATGTACATGCGCACGGGGTCCGTGGTCCGGCCAAAATCCGAATCCACGGTGGACAAAGCTGCTTCGGCTTCTTCCACAACATCTTCGTCGGCTACGGGAGGCGGGGCCTCGGACATGAGCAGTTGCTCGCTGTCTGGCGCTTCATCATAAACAGCAATGCCCATGTCATTGATCATGCCGATCACCGATTCAATCTGCTCGGCATCGAGCATGTCGTCGGGAATGTGATCGTTGATTTCGGCGTAGGTTAGAAAGCCGCGTTCCTTGCCCAGAACGATGAGGTTTTTGAGGCGCGCACGTTGGGCTTCGACATCATTTTGCCGAGCGTCAGATCTGGAGTTTTCTGCAGCCATATTCAGTCGCACCCCTTAGAAGACACGAATTCCGTTGAAAAACCGTAGATTATATCAGAAAAACAGAAATAATCCCTCACTTTCCTTGCCTCGACATCGTAAGCTCTTGAAGTAATTGCTTTTCTTCTCCCGTAAGCACCTGGGCTCTGGCGCGTGCCAGCAAAGCATCGATCGTCCGGGTCCGGGCCACCCGATTCAAACGTGCCAACCCTTCCTGAAACAACAGGGTCAACTGATCCGTTGGACTGGATTCTATGGCAGGAAATTCCCTGCGCAACGCTTCCTGAATGAACGGTTCCTCGGGTTGTCCCCGAAAGTGCTCCAGGATGACGGCCAGATTGACGGTCCCTTCGTGATGTCGAACAAAGTCTGCCACCGCCAGGAGTGCCTGCTCATCGGGCAGTACCGCCTCGGCACCGGGTAACCCCTCTGTTTTCACCAGTTCGGGCTGGTGCAGCAAGCAGGCAAGGAGGCGTGCAGCCAGCGAGCTGGGTGCCGAGCGCTGCACGCGTCGTGCAGGAGCCGCCGGCACGGCAACAGGTGCCTTACCCATCAAAGTCTCCACATCCTGGCGTTCCACCTGGGCCAGAGCGGCAATCCGGCTACGCAACAGCAGCGATAGGGCCGGTGCCGTAATTTGCGCAAGGCTGCCCTTGGCAGCCTGCAGAAACTGCGCGCGCCCCTCGGTCCGGGTCATGTCCACGCCACGGACCAGCGTCTCCAGCAAAAATTCCGAAAGCGGGGTAGCCTTGGACAGCAAAAGTTCGAAAGCCTCGCGCCCGTGTTGCCGTACATAACTGTCCGGATCTTCCGCTTCGGGCAAAAACAGGAACGCAACCTGTTTGCCATCCACCAGATGTGGCAGGGCGATTTCCATGGCACGCTGCGCCGCATTGCGTCCAGCCGGGTCACCATCAAAAGCAAAAATGACCTGGTCTGCCATGCGCAACAGCTTTTGCACATGCACGGCCGAGGTTGCGGTACCCAATGTTGCCACGGCGTATTCAACACCGGCCTGCGCCAAGGCCACCACGTCCATGTAGCCTTCCACCACAATGACGCGGTGCTGATCCCGAATGGCGCGACGCGCCTGGGTCAGACCATACAATTCCCGGCCTTTTTCAAACAGTGGCGTTTCGGGCGAGTTGAGATATTTGGGTTCGCCCACACCGATGACCCGCCCGCCAAAACCGATGACTTCGCCCCTGCTGTCCAGAATCGGGAACATCACGCGCCCCCGGAAGCGGTCATAGCGCTTGCCCTCGTCGCCTTCGATGACGAGCCCCGCATCCACCAATTGGCGCGAATCATAGTCCGGAAACGCGGCGGCAAGACTGCGCCAGCCCTCAGGGGCATAACCCAGGCCAAAACGCGCTGCAATGGCACCGGTGAGACCACGGCGCTTGAGATACTGGATGGCGGGTTCGGAAACCTTGAGTTGTGCCCGATAAAAAGCGGCAGCACGCTGCAATACTTCCCCCAGATCCAGGCGCGCCTCGGTGCGCGCAACATGTGCGGGGTTGTGTTCCACGGGGACTTCAAGCCCCACCTGATGCGCCAACTCATGGACGGCATCGACAAAATTGGCGCCGGTATATTCCATGACGAATCCCAGGGCGGTGCCGCTGGCGCCGCAACCAAAGCAATAGTAAAACTGCTTGGCCGGATTAACCGAGAAAGAAGGGGTTTTTTCCGAGTGAAAGGGACAACGGGCCACAAAATTGGAACCCGTCTTCTTGAGCGGAACATAGCGCTCGACGGTGTCGACGATATCGACCCGGCCAAGCAGTGTCTGAATGAAATCGCGTGGAATCATCCGCCCGTGTCAAATTTGAGAAGTCCCCGCAGGGACTCAATCCGCCTGGAGAAGCGCCTAGCGCGTTCCCAGACGGGCCTTGACCAGACCCGAGACCTGCCCCATGTCCGCACGGCCAGCCAGCTGTGGTTTGACGAGAGCCATCACTTTTGCCATATCCTGCATCCCGGCGGCACCGGAATCCTGGATGGCCTGTTCGACGATGGCCGTCACTGCCTCGACAGATAATGCCTGAGGCATGTACTGCTGCAATACCGTGACTTCAAAGTGTTCTTGCTGGGCCAGATCCTGCCGACCCGCTGCTTCAAACTGCGCAATGGAATCCTTGCGCTGTTTGAGCATTTTGTCCAGGATGACCAGCACGGCAGCGTCATCCAGTTCAATGCGTTCATCCACTTCTTTTTGCTTGAGCGCCGCCAAAATGAGCCGAATGGCATTGAGGCGCCCGGTTTCGCGGGCGCGCATGGCAGACTTCATGTCTTCAGTGATGCGTGCTTTCAGATTCATGTGCCAAGGAAAGCGTCAGCGCTCCCAGCGTCCATGTCAGAAATCAATACAACTTGGGCGGCAGCATCTGGCTGCGCAGACGCTTGTAACGACGCTTGATGGCCGCGGCCAGCTTGCGCTTACGTTCGGCGGTAGGCTTTTCATAGAACTCGCGAGCACGGAGCTCGGTCAGCAAGCCGGTTTTTTCCACTGCACGCTTGAAGCGGCGCAGGGCGACGTCAAAAGGCTCGTTTTCTTTTACGCGGATGTTTGGCATTCAAACCTCTAAATCGACAACAGGGTCGTTCGGAAAAGTCGTGGATTATAGCAGGAACTCTGTCCATTTGTCACTGGGCTGTTAGAATGATCTCCCCCTGACCGAGGAGCCTCCGAGAATGCTGGTATTGGGCATCGAATCATCCTGCGACGAGACGGGTGTCGCGCTCTACGACACCCGCGACGGGCTCCTTGCCGATGCCCTGCATTCCCAGATTGCCCTGCACGAGGCCTATGGCGGCGTGGTACCCGAACTGGCCTCGCGCGACCACATACGACGGGTGGTCCCACTGATCCGGCAAACTTTGCGACAAGCCAACAAAACGCTGGCTGATCTCGATGCCGTGGCCTATACCGCCGGCCCGGGGCTTGCTGGCGCCTTGCTGGTGGGCGCTTCGGTGGCCGAATCCCTGGCCCTGGCTCTCAAAATTCCGGCCGTGGGCGTGCATCACCTGGAGGGACACCTGCTCTCCCCGCTTCTGGGGGATCCGCCACCCGCCTTTCCCTTCGTGGCCTTGCTGGTTTCGGGTGGACATAGCCAGTTCATGGCAGTGCGCGACGTGGGGCAGTACGAATTGCTGGGAGAAACGGTGGATGACGCCGCTGGAGAAGCCTTTGACAAGACCGCGCAGCTGCTGGGACTGTCCTATCCCGGCGGCCCCGCCCTGGCCCGCCTCGCCGAAACCGGCAACCCCCAGCGCTTTGCCCTGCCGCGGCCCATGATGCTAAGCGGCGACCTCAATCTGAGCTTCAGCGGCTTGAAAACCGCCGTTTCAATGCTGGTGAAGGCCCATCAGCCGGAGGATTATCCCGACATCGCCGCAAGTTTTGAGGCTGCGGTAGTGGATGTGCTGTGCCACAAGGCACGGCAGGCCCTGGCGCACACCGGCATGAGGCAGCTGGTCGTGGCCGGGGGGGTGGGTGCCAACCGTCGCCTGCGCGCAGCCCTCTCGGCACAACTGGAAAAGCAGGGGGACGAGGTGGCCTTTCCACCGCTACGCCTGTGCACTGACAACGGCGCCATGATCGCCTACGCGGGGGCCTTGCACCTGCAACGGCAAGCCACACTGGTAGCCCCGGGCGGAACGTTTGCCATCCATCCACGCTGGAATCTGCAGGAATACGCCAAGGCCTTATAACTGGACCTAGGCGGCCCGGTGTACGGCAGCGCTGTCGCCGCAGGCCTTGCAACATGGATCGCGCGGCAGGCGAATCTGCTGCCATTCCATGGAAAGCGCATTCAGAATCAAAAGCCGGCCGGCCAGTGACTGTCCCATGCCCACCAACAGCTTGAGCGCCTCGGCCGCCTGGGTGGCCCCCACAATGCCCACCAGCGGCGAAAACACACCCATGACCGCGCAGCGAACTTCCTCGTCCACGGCGTTTTCAGGATACAGGCATTCATAGCAGGGGCTGTCCGCAGCACGCGGATCAAACACGGCAATCTGGGCATCGAAACGGATGGCCGCTCCGGATACCAATGGTTTGAGATGCAAGACGCAGGCCCGGTTGACAGCGTGGCGCGTGGCAAAATTGTCGCTGCAATCCAGCACCACATCAGCCAGGGCAACCTGGTTGGACAAGGCCTCTCCGGACAGGCGCTCTGCGAGCGTCACCACCTCCACATCGGGGTTGATGGCCAGCAGGGATTCACGTGTGGCCAGGGCCTTGTTGCGCCCCAGATCTGACATGCGCAGCGCAATCTGGCGCTGCAGATTGGTCAGGTCCACCGTATCCCCATCACACAGTGTGATGCGCCCCACGCCGCTGGCAGCCAGGTAGAGCGACGCCGAAGAACCCAGCCCACCTGCCCCGATCAGGAGCACGCGGGCTTTGCGGATTTTTTCCTGCCCTTCCACACCGAGCTCGTCGAGCAGGATGTGACGGCTATAGCGCAACAGTTCGATATCGTCCATAAGCCTTGCTCAGTTGGCCTTGGGCTGCTTCCCTTTGAGGTAGGCAATGGCCTGATCCAGCTGGTAGTCGGGCTTTTCCTTGCCATCCTCCAGCTTGGCCGGGGGCTTGTGCGCAGGCGCAGGCTTGGCTGCTGCCTCCTGACCCGCTGCGGAAGCAGCGGGCTTGGCCACCGGTTTTGCCGCTTCAATCTTCTTGTCCGTGGGGTTGGAGAGATGGCCTTCCAGATCCGCTTCTCGAATGCCCAGCATGGACTCTACGGCATCGGCATCCTCCTGCACCACCACATCAGGCACGATCCCCTTGGCCTGGATGGAGCGGCCGTTGGGCGTAAAGTAGCGCGCTGTCGTCAGCTTCAGTGCCGTGTTGTTGGACAGCGGCAGGATGGTCTGAACCGAGCCTTTGCCAAAAGTCTGGACACCCATGATGGTGGCCCGATGGTGGTCCTGCAAGGCACCGGCGACAATTTCGGAGGCCGAAGCTGAACCACCATTGACCAGCACCACCATCGGCACCTTCTTCGCCAGCGCAGGCAACGCGGCGGCATAATCGGTGTCGGCCGGACCGCGCAAATAGTTCTCCGGGCTTGCGGTCAAGCGCATCTTGGCGTCGGGAACACGGCCTTCCGTATAGACCACCAGCGCATCCCGCGGCAGGAATGATGCAGAAACGCCCACGGCCGCGTTCAGCAGGCCGCCCGGATCGTTGCGCAGATCAAGCACCAACCCCTTGATGGCACCGTTGTTATCCTTGTAAAACTTTTCGATGGCCGCGGCCAGGTCTTCGCCGGTGTGCTCCTGGAACTGGCTGACGCGAATCGAGGCGTAACCAGGCTCAATTTCCTTGAGCTTCACACTCTTCATCTTGATGATGGCACGCGTCAACGTGACCACCAGTGGCTTGGGCTCATTCTTGCGCAACAAGGTCAGGGTAATCTGCGTATCGGGTTTGCCACGCATGCGCTTGACCGCGTCATTGAGCGTCATGCCTTTGACCGCTGCATCATCAAGCTTGATGATGAGGTCGCCTGGTTTGATACCGGCACGCGCCGCCGGGGTGTCATCGATGGGGGAGACCACCCTGACCAGGCCGTCCTCCATGCTCACTTCGATGCCCAGCCCGCCAAATTCGCCCTGCGTCCCAGCCTGCAATTCCTTGTAGGCATCCTGATCCAGATAAGCGGAATGCGGATCGAGGCCCGCCACCATGCCCGTAATGGCTTCCTTGATGAGTTTCTTGTCGTCCACTGGCTCGACGTAGTCGGTCTTGATGCGCCCGAATACTTCGCTGAAGGTGCGCAATTCCTCAATGGGCAACGGCGCCGGCGCCTGTGGACGCTCTGCCACGGCAGAAAAATTGAGTGTGAGGGCAAAGCCGATGATCGCCCCCATCACCACCAGACCCACTTTTTTCAGTTGCCCACCCATCCCGAATATCCTTCTGTTGATTCCTATGGCCGACCCACCCAGCTCATGGGGTCGAACGGTTTACTTTGATAACGAAGCTCGAAGTATAGCCCTGATTCACTATTTCCACCGGTGCTTCCTGCCGTGGCCACCGTTGCACCACCCTGAACGACGTCACCCACCTGAGCAAACAGGCTTTGTGCCCCGCCATACAGGCTCATGTAGCTGCCGCCGTGATCGATGATGAGCAGGTTGCCAAATCCGCGCAACCAATCCGAAAAAACCACCCGGCCTGAGGCCACTGCCTTGACTTCGCGCCCTTCCGGGGCCCGGATAAACAACCCGCGCCAGCTCAAGCCGGTATCTGAACGTGGACTCCCGAAACGGTTGATCAGTTCCCCGGCCATCGGAAGGCGCAAGTGACCCTTCATGCGGGCAAAGCCCTCACTGTCGTAACCGGGTTCGGGCACCTTGTCGATCATGGCCACGGCAGGCGGTGGAACGGAACTGCCGGCAATCGGCTTTTCTGCATTCTTCTTATTTTGCCGGGCCCGGCGATCCTGCTCGCGCCGCGCCAACATGCGGGCAATGTCTTCCACCAGCCTGGTCAGGCGCTTCTCGTCCTTCTGCAAGGATTCCAGGCTGCGCTTTTGCTTCTTCATCTTGTTGGAAAGGCTTGCCACCACTCTGGCACGCGCATCGTTCTCCGCCTGCAGGCGCTTGCGTTGTGCCGCTTGCTGCGCCTGAACTGCGGCGAGCTGTTTTAGCTTCTGTTCGCGAGCCGTGGTGACCTGCGCCAGGGCCTGCAGGTTGTTGCGCAGGGCGTGCATGGTTTGGGCCTGGGATTGCGCCAGGATTTCAAGATATTCCATTTGGCGCGCAATATCGTCGGGATCTTCGCCGGACAGCAGCAACGGAACCACGTCGGGAACGCCCTGTTCGTAGCGCTGCTTGAGCAGCCGCGCCAGCGCACCCTGGCTTTGGCCGATTTCTTCGCGGGTATGAGTGGAACGCTGGTGGAGGTTATCGAGTTCGGTTTGTAGCGCACGCTGCTGCAACTCCAGGTCATGCAGGGTGCGATTGGTTTCGCTGATGGCGCGCTCGGATTTGCGTAGCGCATCCACTGCCTCATTTTTGGAGCCCTCGGTTGCAGAAAGATCCTGTTGCAACTGGTGAATCCGGCCACGCAGGTCCTCCAGGTCATTGGCAGGGCCTGCAAAGGCGGTGATGCTGCATAAACCGAGCAAAAGACCAAAGGGTAAGAAGCGTGCCACCTAGGCGACTCAGGACTCGATTCGGCCCTGATTGGCGACGGCTTCGGTCATCCGGGCAATTTCGTCGGGATCCCCCAGGTAATAGCTGTTGAGGGCGCGCAGGTCTTCGTCGAGCTCGTACACCATGGGCATGCCGGTAGGAATGTTGACGCCCACGATGGCATCGTCGGGGATGTTGCCCAGATACTTGACCAGGGCACGCAACGAGTTGCCGTGCGCCACGATCAACACCTGGCGTCCGTCCCGCACGGCGGGCGCAATGACGTTTGTCCAGTAGGGAATGACCCGATCCACGGTGTCCTTGAGGCTTTCGCCACGCGGAAATTCGGTGGCAGTCAGATGGCGGTAGCGCGGATCGGCAATCTCGCAGCGTGGATCGTCCAGGGCAAGCAACGGAGGGGCAATGTCATAACTGCGACGCCACTGGTATACCTGGGCCTCGCCATAACGCGCTGAGGTTTCAACCTTGTTGTGCCCCTGCAAGTCGCCGTAATGGCGTTCGTTGAGGTGCCAGTCCGACACCACCGGAACCCACATTCGATTCATGGTTTCAAGTCCCAGCCAGAGGGTCTTGATGGCGCGCTGCAAGACCGATGTGAATGCGAGGTCAATCTCGAATCCGGAAGATGCCAGCAGCTTTCCTGCGGCGATGGCCTCCTGTTTGCCACGCTCAGTCAAGCCGATGTCGACCCAACCCGTGAACCGGTTTTGTTCGTTCCAGAGGCTCTGACCGTGGCGAAGCAGCACAATTTTCTTCATGGGGGCCATTCGCTAACAATAAATAGAGGCATTTTAGCAAAGAAAACAGACTCGAGCGGCAAAGATGTATAAGACCCATCACATCATCTTCGAGGTCTGGCGCCATGGTAGAATACAGGCCCTATTTTCGGTAGATGGAGTGCATCCTTTGGACTTTCTATTGCAACATCTTGGCCTCGTTGTCCTGGTCGTCGCCAGCGGTATCATGCTGGCCTGGCCCGAAATCCAGAAACTCGCGGGACAACAGTCCTCCATCAGCACCCTCGAAGCCACCCAGCTCATCAACCAGAAGCATGCCATCATCATCGATCTGCGTCGCGAAAAGGACTTCACCCTGGGCCACCTGCCCAATGCGCGGCATATTCCCGCAGATGAGCTGGTGACACGCTTTGACGAAATCTCCCGCTTCAAGTCGCGCCCGGCAATCCTGGTGAGTACGGGCCAGAACAGCGCCAAGGCCATCAAGGCCTTGAAGGAGCAGGGCTTCGCGGACGTGTTCGTATTGCAGGGGGGCGTCTCGGCCTGGATCGAGGCCAGCCTGCCCATCGAAACCACAAGCGGCAAGGCTTGAGGACGACTCGTGGAACACAACATCACCATGTACACCACCGGCGTATGCCCCTACTGCGTCATGGCCGAACGCTATCTGAAGGGCAAAGGGGTGGTTGCGCTGCACAAGATACGCGTGGATCTTGACCCTTCCCAGCGGGAGGCCATGATCCATCGCACCGGTCGGCGCACCGTGCCGCAAATTTTCATCAACGAAACCCATGTGGGAGGGTATGACGATCTGATCGCGCTCGACCGCGCGGGCGCCCTCGACCCCCTGCTCGCAAACCTAACCTCAGGACAATGACCCCATGACCCAGGAAACACAAGTGGACAACAGCCCCGTTTTTGCCATCGAAAAAATCTACATCAAGGATGCCTCTCTGGAGATACCCCATGCGCCCCAGATTTTCCTGGAACGCGATACGCCAGAAATCTCGGTGCAATTGAACAATGGCAGTGAACCCGTCGAAAACGGCGTATTCCAGACCACGCTTTCGGTCACGGTTACAGCCACCCTGAAGGAAAAGACGATGTTTCTGGTGGAAGTGGTGGAGGCAGGCATTTTTCGCCTCATGAACATACCGGCCACCGACATGCCCTTTGTGCTGGAAGTGACCTGCCCCAACATCCTGTTCCCCTACGCGCGCGAAGCCATCTCCAACCTCGTCACGCGCGCCGGGTTTCCCCCGGTCATGCTCAATCCGGTCAATTTTGAAGTCCTGCACCAGCAGCGTCTGCAACAGGCGGAAGCCCAGGCAGCACCTGCACCAGCGGTGTCGCAGTAACTCATGAAGATCGCAATCCTCGGTGCCGGCGCCTGGGGAACCGCATTGGCCCTGACCCTGTCCGGGCGCCACCGGGTAACCCTATGGGGTCGCGATGCCGAGGCCATGGACAGGATCAGCGCGACCCGAATCAACGATCGCTACCTGCCAGGGCATCCGCTCCCTACGCAGATGGTATTGACCTCCCGATTTTCCCAAGCCGTCGAAGATGCCGATCTGGCCCTCCTGGCCGTTCCCGTGGCGGGTTTGCGGGAAACCCTGCGCACCCTCCATCACCATCGCCCCAACCTGCCCATCCTGTGGGCCTGCAAGGGATTCGAGCAGGGCAGCGACTTCATGCCCCATCAGGTGGTGGCCGAAACACTGCAAAGCGGCATCGCCTGCGGCGTGCTGTCCGGGCCAAGCTTTGCCGAGGAAATTGCCAATGGCCTGCCCGCCGCCATTACGCTGGCTTCCATGCAACCCGGGTTTGCCCAGGACATCTCGCGCAACCTGCATGGCCATCGCCTTCGCCTTTATTCCAGCACGGATGTGGTGGGCGTGGAACTGGCGGGCGCGCTCAAAAACGTCATTGCCATCGCCTCTGGACTCTCGGACGAACTGGGTCTGGGATTCAATGCCAGGGCCGCGCTCATCACGCGCGGGCTGGCTGAAATAGCGCGGCTGGGCGTGGCCCTGGGGGGGCGCTCGGAAACCTTCATGGGGCTGTCCGGCCTGGGAGATCTGGTATTGACCTGTACCGGGGCGCTCTCTCGCAATTATCGCGTGGGGCAAGGCCTGGCACGCGGCGAGGCCCTGAGCGGGATACTGACGCAACTGGGCCATGTGGCGGAGGGCGTGACTTCTGCGCTTGCCGCCGCACGCCTTGCCCATCACCATCATGTGGAAATGCCTATTACTGCTGCCGTGCAAGGGGTGCTCTCCGGCGTCCTGACAGCTCACGAGGCCGTGGAATTGCTGCTGGCGCGCGAGCCTCGTTCCGAGTAATCCTGCCCAGCTACTCTGCGGCGGCAAAGCCCTGCTGTCGCCAGGCTTCAAACACCATCACCGCCGTTGCATTGCCCAAATTGAGGCTGCGACTTCCCGCCACCATGGGCAAGCGCAACCGCTGTTCTTCGTCGAATTCTGCCAGTATATCCGCCGGCAGACCGCGGGTTTCCGGGCCCAGCACAAAGACGTCTCCGGGGCGATAAGAGGGCGCCGTATAAAAGCGGGAGGCCTTGGTGGTCAGCGCAAACCAGCGACGCCCGGACAGTGCCTCACGGCAGGCTTGCCAATGGGGATGCACCCGAATCACGGCACTTTCATGATAATCCAGCCCGGCGCGACGCAACTGACGGTCTGAAATGTCAAAGCCCAGGGGTTCAACCAGATGGAGTGCGGCCCCGGTGTTGGCGCAAAGGCGAATGATGTTTCCAGTATTGGGTGGAATTTCCGGCTGGTACAGCACAACCTCAAACATGATGCTCATTCCTTAAAAGTCGGGCGGCGGCGTGCGTGCCACGACCCAGGCGCTGATGCGGCGCACCCCATGCACCTTGAGCACCTGGGCCAGGGCATCCATGGTGGCACCGCTGGTCATGACATCATCCACCACGGCAATGTGCAGCCCTGCCACGGTCACTGCGCACTCGAAGGCGCCGGCCATGTTGTCGCGCCGCTGGGCAAAGTTCAAACCGGCCTGGGCCTCGGTATCCCGGATGCGCCGCACCCCGGCAAACAATGGCCGGCTGAAATGCCGGGCAAGGCGAACGGCAATTTCGTGGGCCTGATTGTACCCGCGCTGGCGCCGTCGGCGTGGCGACAAGGGCATGGCCAGGAAAACATCCGGAACCCCCTTCCTGGATGCAGCCCGCATCAGGCCTTCTGCCAGCGGCCTTGCCAGATACAAGGCACCACCATACTTCAGACGCTGCACCAAGACGTCGAGGGGATAGCGATAGGCAAAACCGACGACGGTTTCATCCACGGCGAGGGGCGCACTGGCGCAGCGCCGACACAGCAGCTCGGTTGCATGGCGTTCAAGCGGTTCTGCGCAGCAACGGCACGCAGGAGTTTCCGCGACGGGTAGTCCCGCCTCGCAGGGTTCGCAGAGCAGCTGGTCCCCCCGCAACCCTTGCCCACAAAGAAAACAGCTCCGCGGCAGCCGCCACAGAAATACATCGCGATTTGACAAGAAGGCACCCCGTCCTTGATCATCGCAGCCATGAAAATGCATTCTACTGTGCCTCACGCCGCCGCCCCCGATTCTTCAGTTCCGAAAAACGCAACGAATTGGTCCATCGAGGCCATCGAAGCCCTTTTCGATCTGCCGTTCAATGACCTGGTCTGGCGGGCGCAATCTGCGCACCGTGCTCATTTCGATCCCAATGGCATCCAGCTCTCCACCCTGCTGTCGGTCAAGACTGGCGGTTGTCCCGAGGACTGCGGCTATTGTCCACAGTCCATCCGGCATCCCACGGCCGTAGCCGCACAGGCCATCCTTACCACCGAAGAAGTGCTTGCCGCAGCCCAGGCGGCCAAGGCTGCTGGCGCCTCGCGCTTCTGCATGGGAGCAGCCTGGCGCAGCCCCAAGGAGCGCGATCTCGATGCCGTCATCCACATGATCGAGGGCGTGCGCGCCATGGGCCTTGAAACCTGTGCGACGCTGGGAATGCTCAAGCCCGGGCAGGCCGAGCGACTCAAGCAATCGGGGCTTGACTACTACAATCACAACCTCGACACGGCACCGGAGTTCTACGGCAAAGTCATTCATACCCGAGAGTACCAGGATCGCCTGGACACGCTCGCCGCGGTCCGCCAGGCTGGCATGAACGTATGCTGTGGCGGGATTGTGGGCATGGGCGAAACCCGCCGCATGCGCGCCGGATTGCTGTCCGAACTAGCCAACCTGGACCCGGCGCCGGAATCAGTGCCCATCAACCTTCTGGTCCAGGTAGAAGGCACGCCGCTGCATGGCACCGAGGCGCTTGATCCTTTCGAGTTTGTCCGCACCATCGCGTGTGCACGCATCACCATGCCTGCCTCGCGTGTCAGACTTTCTGCAGGACGTGAATCCCTGTCCGACGAAATGCAGGCGCTGTGTTTTCTGGCGGGCGCCAATTCCATCTTTTACGGCGAAAAGCTGCTCACCACTGGCAACCCCGACGTGCAGCGCGACCAACGCCTGTTTGAACGATTGGGCCTGCACGCCGAGTGACTCACGAGAAAGACCTGGTTCGACACGGTTTTAACCGAAGCGCCCCTTTGTATGCCGAGCGGGCCTTTCTGGCCCGTGAAGTGGGCCAGCGCCTGCTGGAACATTTTGAGTTTCTGAAAATCCAGCCAGCCCGCATTCTGGATTTGGGTGCGGGTACTGGATTTGCTGGTGATGGCCTGCACCGCCTGTTTCCCCAAGCCTCCCTGATTTTCCTGGACGTGGCCGACGCCCTGTTGCGCGCCAACCCCTGGAAGCCCCGGCCCTGGTGGCGACACTTTGGCCCATCCGACACCCGGTTTGCGCTCTGTGCCGATGCAGAACGGATGCCACTTCGATCCACCAGCATGGATCTGGCCTGGTCCAACCTGATGCTGCCGTGGACATCGCTTGAGTTGACCCTGAAGGAGGTTTACCGCGTGCTGGCACCGGACGGACTGTTCATGTTCAGTACGCTGGGGCCTGATACCCTGAAAGAGCTACGCGCCGCCTTTGCCGAGTTGGGCGATGGGCAGGTTCATGTGCAGGAGTTTGTGGACATGCACGACGTGGGCGACGCGCTGGTGCATGCCGGATTTTCCAATCCGGTCATGGATCGTGAGGAACTGAGGGTGACCTATGCCGATCTTGCGTCCCTGCTGCAGGACCTGCGTCTTGCGGGAGGGACGAACACGCTTACCGGACGACCGCGCGGCCTGATGGGACGGCAGCGCTGGCAGGCCCTGACGGCAGCCTATGAGCGGCTGCGCCGCGAGGGACTGCTTCCCGCCACCTTCGAAATCGTCTACGGCCATGCCTGGAAGCCCGCACCCCGCAAAACACCGGACGGTCGTCCCGTCATCGAAGTGCGGCCCGCCTGATCAATACATGGGCTTCTTTTCGGCGTGGTTGTAGTTTTCGATGCCCGCCACGATTTCAGCCTTGGCTTCTTCCTGTCCCACCCAGCCCTCGATCTTGACCCACTTGCCCGGTTCCAGGTCCTTGTAATGCTCGAAGAAATGGGCGATCTGATTCAGCGAAATTTCGGGCAGGTCACGCGGACTCTGGATGGTCCGGTAGAGGTTGCAAAGCTTGTCCACCGGCACCGCCAGCAATTTGGCATCACCGCCCGCCTCATCCGTCATCTTGAGCATGCCCACAGGGCGGCAGCGCACCACGACCCCGGTAATCAACGGAATTGGGGTCAGCACCAACACATCCACGGGGTCACCGTCGTCGGAGAGGGTCTTGGGAATGTACCCATAGTTACAGGGATAGTGCATGGCGGTGGACATGAAACGATCCACGAACATGGCCCCGGTCTCCTTGTCCAGTTCGTATTTGATGGGCTCGCCATTCATGGGGATTTCGATGATGACGTTAAAATCGTTGGGAATGTCGCGCCCGGCGGGTACTCGATCAAGATTCATATGCAGCGTCCTGTGAAAAAAATGCAACGCCGGCAATTATAGCGCCGCCCAGTGATTCTGGCTTCTGATAAACTGGGAACGGCCTTGATTTTCACAGTGGCCCTCTCCGAAATCGGAAGGAAGTTTGTTCATGCATGTCGTCGTCCTGGGTGCCGGGATTCTGGGTGTCAGCAGTGCCTGGTACTTGCGCCAGGCGGGACACCAAGTCACCGTCATCGAGCGTCAGGCAGAGGCCGCTCTGGAAACCAGCTTTGCCAATGGGGGCCAGCTTTCCGTCGGGCATGTGGAGCCGTGGGCAAGCCCCGAAACGTTTCCCCAGTTATTGAAATGGGGGTTTCGGGAGGACGCGCCCCTGCTGTTCCGTTTGCGCGCCGACCCTCAACAATGGCTTTGGGCCTTGGGGTTTCTCCGCGAATGCTGGCCCCAACGCAGTCGTCGCAACCTGCTGCAGCTGCTCAACCTCGGGCTGTATAGCCGCGCTGCACAGCAAGCCCTGCGGGAACAAACCGGCATTGCCTATCAGGCCCAGGATCGGGGCATTCTCAATCTCTACCCTACCCTTGCAGACTGGGAACGCGGCTGTCGGGCCGCGGCCATCATCACGCGTCATGGCTATGCCAGAGCGAGGGTAACCCAGGCCGAAGCGCTGGCCCTCGAACCTGCACTGGGCGCTTCCCGATCGCTCTGGGTCGGAGCCACCCATACCCCTGGCGATGGCTCGGGTGATGCCAAACTCTGGACGCAGGCCCTGGCAGGGTTGTGTGAAGCCCAGGGCGTCACCTTCCGCTTCAACCAAACCGTGCAACGGCTGGCTACGGACGGTAAGCGCGTCACGGGAATAGCACTTGCCGGACAATCCGCCTTGCAGGAAGCTGATGCAGTGGTCGTGGCACTAGGAAGCTACAGTGCCCCACTGTTGCGCCCCCTGGGTCTCAAAATCCCCGTATATCCGGTCAAAGGGTACTCCGCCACGGTGCCCATCCTCGATTCCGCAGCCACCCCCATGGTCAGCATCACGGACGATGCCCACAAGATGGTGTTTACCCGACTGGGTGACGTGTTCCGGATTGCCGGTACCGCCGAGTTTAACGGCTATGACACCACGCTGAGCGCTGAACGCTGCGACGCCCTGATTGCACGCGCCAGATCATTGTTTCCAGAGGCCGCCGATTACACCAACCCCACCCTCTGGACCGGTTTGCGTCCAGCCACACCTTCCAATTGCCCACTCATCGGTCGCACCCGCATGGATAACCTGTTTTTGAACACCGGGCACGGCACCTTGGGCTGGACCACGGGGTGCGGCAGTGGCAAGGCATTGGCAGAGATCGTCTCGGGGCAGAGGCCCCAGGTGGACTTCAGTTTTTCAGGGCTTTGAACAGAACAGGCAGGCTGCGCTCCAGGCGGTAATCAATCCCGGAATGCGTGTCATCGAATTCTTCGTAGCGGTGGGGAATGCGCAGGGCTTCCAGGTGCCTTGCCAGGATGCGGCTGCCGTAGTGAATGTGGTATTGGTCGCGCCAGCCGCAATCAATGAACAACGATTTCAGGGACTTCAACGCCTTGGCATGATGCGCCACCATGTGGATGGGATCGTACTGCAGCCAGCGTTCCCAGCGCCCGGGAATGAGCTCTCCCGTTTCCAGATTGAAGGGCAGGCGAAACCCGTTGGGGGCGCGCGGATCGGGATCGTAACTTGCCGCCATGCACAGATTCATGAGCGCATGGGATTCCTGGCCTGAAGGCTTTTCCTTCTGCCAGATCATCTCGAGAAATCGTCGCACGCGACCATCGTCCAGGCCACGCTCCACGCCGCGCATTTCGCGACTAACCGCTATGGGCCCCGCCTTGCGTGCGCGTGGGCGGTGGCGCGCCAGTTCGTTGAGCGTATTGGGCCAGTCGCTGCGATAGGTAAAATCAAAGTAGGCATCGCCGGAGTGGCAGGCCACCCCCCCCCAGATGTCCGGGTACTTCATGCCGTGCACCAGGGCGCCGTAACCTCCAGATGATTTGCCAAAGACGCCACGGTGTTCGCGTGCGGGCAGCGTTCGAAACTCCCGGTCCACGAAAGGCACGATCTCGCGCGTAAGGTAATCGGCATATCGCCCAATGGCGCTGGAATTGATGTATTGATTGCCGCCCAGGGCAGTAAAGCAGTCCGGAAAGACCAGGATGACCGGCCCCATGGCTTTTTCGTGGATCAACCGCGCCACGCGCTCCGGAATGTTTTCGTCAAAGGGGCGCCAGCCGACGTGCGAGGGACCGGACCCCAGGTATCCGACCAGATCGTACAGCACGGGAAAGCGCTTGCCCTGGTGGGCGGGCTGGTCGTACTGCGCAGGCAGCCACACCGGAAACCGGCGCGAAGACGGATCACCCAGCGGATTGTCCACCAGGACCCGTGATTGATGTTCAACCCAGACAAGACGCCCGGAAGGACCCTGCGGCCGCTTGAGCGTCATGGGGCGAAGGCAGCCTTAGCCCGTCACGCGGCGACGATACTCGCCGGTGGTGGTATCGATTTCAATCCTGTCGCCGGTTTCGCAGAACAATGGTACGGAGATCTTGAACCCGTTCTTGAGCGTGGCGGGCTTGAGCACCTTGCCCGAAGTATCGCCACGCACCGCGGGCTCGGTGTACTCGATTTCACGCACCAGCGAGTTGGGCAGTTCCACCGAGATGGCGCGACCTTCGTACATGGTGATCTCGCCGGGCATGCCATCTTCCAGATAGTTGATGGCATCTCCCAGACTGTCCACGTCCATGTCGTACTGGTTGTAATCAGCATCCACGAACACGTAGCTGGGATCTGCATAGTACGAGTAGGTAACTTCCTTGCGCTCCAGAATGACCTGGTCGAGCTTGTCATCCGCCTTGTAAACCACCTCACTGGCAGCACCCGTGAGCAGGTTTCTCAGTTTCATCTTGACCACCGCAGAGCTGCGGCCGCCCTTGTTGTATTCCGCCTTTTGAATGACCATGGGGTCCTTGCCCACCATGATGACATTACCGGAACGAAGTTCTTGAGCCTGTTTCATGTTGCACGTCTCTGAAAAGATATGGAAATTAACTTTAAATTATAACAATTTATCTACAAATTCTGCAAGGTTATGTGCCAGGTCTGGAAAAGCCGCCTGGCGTCGCGACCAGACCCGGGCGTGCGTCTGCAGGTGCTCCCAATCGGGCAACAGCGCATCCCAGGCGGCACCCATGGACCCTTCGCCGTTCCAGGCGTCAAACAGGTCGCGGTAGCGCTGTGCGATTCCGGCCTCCAGTCCCTGGAGGTAACAATCCAGAAAGGCCTTGAGCTTGATCCGGTGCGCCTGTCCCAATTGAGGGTAGATGTGCCAGACCATGGGGCGGGCAGCCCACTGGGCGCGAACGAAAGAGTCCTCACCGCGGACGAAGTTGAAGTCGCTTGCCCACAGCAGCGGATCATAATCCACCTGATCCCTGAAGGGCACCCAGGCAAGGCTCAGTGCCCCCCTGGCCGCAAAAACCTGCCCGTTGCGGCGTTCAAGATGCTGCGCGGCACGCAACGCCAGGGGGGTTCCCTCGGGAATCAGGCAACGGATGGTTTTGGGTCCGTGCGCCCAGGTCTCGATCAGATCGTGTACCTGTACGGTATCGTAGCCAAAAATCGTGACGACTTTGGTCCGTTCGTCCGGGGGCAGCAGTCCCAGTGTGGACCAGAATTGGGCGCGCGCGCCAGGGGCTGCGTTGAATGCATCCCGTTGGGCCAACAGCCGTGATTCCCGTAGCAATCCACCCGTCGTGGGGCCAAAACCTGGAAAAAAGAAATAGCGGGTCAGCGGCAGGGTGGGATGGGGTGAGGGTAAAAGATGGCAGCGGCTGACCCAGTCTTCGGCGCTGAGGTATTCCAGGTTGATCCAGACCGGGGAAGGAGACTGCCGCGCCATGGCCTGCAAATAGGGTTCTGGCGTGTCGCAGGCAAAGGTTTCCAGCACCACTTCCGCGACGCGGTCCACCTGAAGGGGCTGCGTCCAGTGACGCACCATGATCCCCTGCACGGTTTGCTCCGGCAATACCGGATCGATACGATGATCCAATTGCGCCAGGGTGGGCAAATGATCGATGAAGAGTCGGACTTCGGCACCCCACTCGCCCTGCAACTGGCGGGCAAGCCGCCAGGTCACTCCGGCGTCGCCAAAGTTGTCCACCACCCGGCAGAAGATATCCCAGCGCATGCCACTCCGCCTGGCTTCAGGCCCGGGGTACCGTCAGACTTTCTTGAAATCCGCGGCGAGCGCGGCACCTGCCTCGGCAATGAGGCCATCCTGAAAAGACTGCACCCCGGAAACGCCGATGGCTCCGATCATCTCTCCCTTGTTCATGAGGGGGATGCCCCCTTCGATAGGGGTGGCCTGGGGCAGGTTGAGCATGATCGTGCGCCCGCCCAGAATGGCTTCCTCGATTTTTTTGGTGGGTCGACGAAACAGGTAGGCCGTCCTGGCTTTCTGCTGGGCCACTTCAATCGAACCCAGCTGCGTATAGTCCATGCGCTCCAACAGCATCAGGTGCCCCCCCTCATCCACGATGGCAATCACCACATTCCAGTTGTTCTCCTCGGCTTTGGCTCGGGCAGCGTTGGCTACTGCTTTGGCATCGGCGAGAGAGAGTGCGGGTTTGATGTACATGGAAAATACTCCTGAAAGCAAGGGGGCGATATCCTGATTCTACCGAAGATCAGAATTCGCCATGAAAGCGGATGCCATAAACATTGATCGGGCCGCGCGCCTGATTGTAGGCAGGATTGTTGATGTTCTGCCAATCGAGGGTGATGTGCACGCCGTGCACAATGCCAAACTTATAGTAGGTTTCCAGTACGGCCTCCGGGGCGTACACCAGAAAGCCATCTCCGATGAAAAGGTCGTAATTGCCCGCTTGCAGAAAAGACTGCCGGGCATGACTGATTTCGTTGCGCGCCACACCGACGCCGACCCCGTCCATGGCCCTGCCCCAGAGCTGGCCATCAAACACCATGCCGAGGCTTGCGCTGCTGTCAGCTTCGGTAAAGGCCATGGATTCGTCATGCCCCCCCGTCCAGAAAGCGCGGGCAAACAAACCCACCTCGGGCGCCAGGGCCTGCTGCAAATTCAACCCTGCGCCACCACGCTTGGCGTCTGCCTTGGGCGCGCTCTGGATGAATACGCCGGTCTGGTTGAGATACTGCGTGTAATCAGCCAACCGCATGCGGCCCTGGTAAGCCAGGAACTTGAGAGCCCCACCCTGCCAGCGCCGTTCAAGTTCCCAATTGACGCCAAAATGCTGGCCGATGGAACCATCGATTTCCAGCTGGTTGGGCAGACGCGGCATGGCATACCAGCCCGCCCGGGTGGCCCAGTCGTCCCACTGCAGCTCTGAGGCCATGCCCCAGGTGTAACCGCGCGCATCAGCGGCAAAATCGTAGGCACAGTGCGTCATGAAACACCAGTTGAGAAACTGGTCGTCACTCTTGTGGGCATAGGCGTTGTCGTCAAAGAGACCCAGCACGTCCAGCTTTCCCATGGTGAGGCTGATGCGCCGGGTTGTGGAGTCGCGGGCAAACTGCAAGGCGTCCGCCCCAAGGGTCTGGGTGCCTCCGCCCAGATTCCATGTGTGGGTGACAAAGCCCAGCGCCACATAGCTGGTGAATTTGTTCAGCATGATGCGTTGCATGTCATTGTTGGTGAGTGCGGCAAGCCCTCCGGCGTTGCTCAGGGGAATGCCCCGAACGGTTTCCACGCGCATCCACGCCTCAGTGCCCTGACCCAGGTCATAACCCAGGTTGAGTCCCGTCACGCTGGAGTAGGAACGCTCGGCGGCAGAGCTCATGCTGTTGGGTCCATCGGGGTGCAATGACGGGAAACTGCCGTGATACTGCCCAATGAGCGTCTCGTCCATGTGAAGCGCCCACGACGGATCCGGCTCGGCAGCCAGCACTGCCGAGGCGCACAGCAGCACAGCAAGGAATGGATGAAAAATGCGCATCAATCGAAGGGAACCTCAAATATGCTCTTGATGGTCCAGCGGTCGGAGGATTGCGTCAGGCCACGACCGATGCCCAGATTGAATACCCAGGGTTTGCGGTCCACGTCCACGACCAGAAACAGCGTGTGCGCCTGATCTGCGAAGGGCAGGGGATTATTGACGCTGCCCAGATCCGCATAATATTCAAATCCGGCTGCCAGCCCCTGCGTCACGTTGCGCGACACCTTGAACGAGGGGGAGAACTCAGGCCCTCCCTGGCGGTAACCTGCACGCAGCGGGTAATCCATCGATGGATTGGTGACAAACAACCAGTCTGGCGTGCGATAACCCAGAATGGGCCGAAACTCGATGGCATTCTGGTACTGCTCGTATTGCGGTTTCACCGCCGACACTTCGATATTCAGGCCATAAAAAACACCGCCCGTTTCAGGGGCCTGCCGGGGGATCCATTTCAGGCGCACCCTGGGGCCCGCAAATCCGGTGATGCCTTCAGCATCATGCACCACCGGAAGATAGAGTCCCGCTTCCAGCGTTTCGGTCAGCCCATAACTGATCTCGGGCGTACCCCGGTATCCATGCACATTCTGGACTTCGCCCGGGTACTCCTGCGCGGACACCCCGGAAGGCGTGGCGTTGAAATGCAGTTCAAGCCCCCACTGGCCCGGCTTGTTGATGCTGTCGTCATAGACCTGGATTTCGTCCTGCAGTGTTGCCAGGGCCAGGCCGGCCCACAGCAACCCTGCAAAGCCCGCAATGGCACGCTGAAGTGTCCGTCTTTCGGTGTATTTGATTTTTGGCATTGTCTTTAAGTTGTAACACTTCCGGAAAGTAAAAATCCCCCGCTCATTGCTGAGTCGAGGGATCGTGGCACGTCGGTCGATCCGGTAGTCGTAACAGCTTTCAGGATGGAATATGGGCCAGGATGCCATCCACGCTCTTTTTGGCATCGCCAAACAGCATGCGGGTATTTTCCTTGAAGAAGAGTGGATTATCCACCCCCGCATAGCCCGTGGCCATGCTGCGCTTGAACACCACCACCGTTTTGGCCTTCCAGACCTCCAGCACCGGCATCCCTGCAATGGGGCTGCCCGGATCATCCTGGGCACTGGGGTTGACGATGTCGTTGGCACCCACCACCAGCACCGCATCGGTCTCAGGGAAATCGGCATTGATTTCATCCATCTCCAGCACGATGTCGTAGGGCACCTTGGCTTCGGCCAACAGCACGTTCATGTGTCCGGGCAAACGTCCAGCCACCGGATGGATGCCAAAACGCACCTTGACGCCCTTGGCACGCAGGCGCTTTGTGATTTCGCTGATCACACCCTGGGCCTGGGCCACGGCCATGCCATACCCTGGCACAATGATCACTTCCTTGGCATCCACAAGCAGCTGTGCCGTGTCTTCTGCGCTGATGGCCACCACTTCGCCCTCGGGGGCAGCTGCGCTGGAGGTGCCTCCACCCGTACCAAAGCCCCCCAGAATGACGCTGATGAAACTGCGGTTCATGGCGCGACACATGATGTAAGACAGAATCGCCCCGCTACTGCCCACCAAGGCACCTGTCACGATGAGCAGATCATTGGAGAGCATGAAGCCCGTCGCCGCCGCAGCCCAGCCAGAATAACTGTTGAGCATGGAAACCACCACCGGCATATCCGCCCCGCCGATGGACATGACCAGATGAATTCCGAAGAGGAAGGCGATTGCCGTCATCACAATCAGCGGCACCAACCCATGGGTACCCTCGGATCCCAGGAATACACCGCCCAGGTAGAACACCACCAAGAGACCGGCGAGATTGAGCCAATGACGCGCCGGCAGCATAAGCGGTTTGCCGGAAATGGAGCCGCGCAGTTTTCCAAAGGCGATGATGGAGCCAGTAAAGGTCACCGCGCCGATGAAAATGCCCAGGTAAATTTCCACTTCGTGAATGGTTTTCTCGGCACCAGCGAGATGCGCATTGGGGTCGAGGTAGCTGGAATATCCCACCAGCGTGGCGGCAAGTCCCACAAAGCTGTGCAGCACCGCTACCAGTTCAGGCATCTGGGTCATTTCAACCCGCACCGCCAAAACCCAACCGGCCACCGCGCCGATCAGAATTGCGGGAATCAGCAACGCATAACCCGTCACCTGTGCGCCAATAACGGTCGCCAGGATGGCAATGGCCATTCCCAAGGCGCCGTAAAAGTTTCCACGCCGCGCTGTTTCCTGCCGGGACAAACCTCCCAGGCTCAAAATGAACAGGATCGCCGCCGCGATGTAGGAAACCGTCATCAATCCGTTTGCCATGTGTCGGTCCTCAGTCTTTACGGAACATATTCAACATGCGCTGGGTGACGCGAAAGCCCCCGGCAATGTTGATGGTTGCAATCAATACGGAAAACACTGCCAATACCATGACCAGCGAATCAGGGCTGGATACCTGCAGGAGCGCACCGATCACGATGATGCCGCTGATGGCATTGGTCACGCTCATGAGCGGCGTGTGCAATGCAGGCGTCACGTTCCACACCACCTGATAGCCCACGAAGCAGGCCAGGACGAACACGGTGAAGTGCGGCAGGAAGGCGGGCGGGGCATAGGCCCCAATCGCACCAAACACCAGGATGCCCAGCACGGCAATGGTGACCAGCGTACTACCCTTGGTGGGCGGCGAGGGTTCGCCATGCTTGGGAGCAGCCACGGGTGCCGCAGCAGGCTTGGCCGGCGCTATGGCAGGAACTTTCAGTGGCGGGGCGGGCCAGGTCAACGCACCGTTGTGAACCACCGTGGCGCCACGAATCACGTCGTCTTCCATGTTGACCACGATCTGGCCGTCTTTGGCCGGCGTGAGATCCGTCAGTAGATGACGCAGGTTGGTACCATACAACTGGCTGGATTGGGCCGACAAACGGCTGGGCAGATCGGTGTAACCAATCACGCTCACCCCATTCACCACGGCCACCTCGCCCGGCACGGTGCATTCGCAGTTGCCGCCCTGCTCGGCGGCCAGATCCACAATGACGCTGCCGGGCTTCATGGAAGCCACCATTTCGGCCGTAATCAACTTGGGTGCGGGTTTTCCGGGGATCAGCGCGGTGGTCACGATGATGTCCACTTCCCTGGCTTGCGCGGCGAACAGCGCCATTTCGGCCTTGATGAATTCCGGGCTCATCTGCTTGGCGTAGCCCCCAGAACCAGAGCCTTCTTCTTCAAAGTCCAGTTCCAGAAATTCGGCGCCCATGCTCTCGATCTGTTGCTTGACCTCGGGGCGCGTATCAAAGGCGCGCACGATGGCGCCCAGGCCCCGGGCTGTTCCCAGCGCGGAGAGGCCTGCAACGCCAGCGCCAATCACCATGACCTTGGCCGGCTGGACTTTGCCCGCAGCCGTGATCTGGCCCGTAAAGAACCGTCCAAAATGCTGCGAAGCCTCAATGATGGCCCGGTATCCCGCGATATTGGCCATGGAGCTCAACGCATCCATTTTCTGTGCCCGGGAAATACGGGGAATGGCGTCCATGGCCAGCACGGTGACTCCACGGGCCATCAACATTTCCATCAAGTCCGAGTTCTGTGCGGGCCAGATGAAACTGATCAGGGTTTTGCCCGGATTCAGCAATTCGGATTCATGAATTCCCAGCACAGGATGCTGTTCGGGAGGACGCACCTTCATCACGATGTCCGCATGCCCCCATAACGACCGTGCATCCGGCACGATCTCCACACCGACGGCTGCATAAGCTTCGTCAGACAACTGCGACCCCGTACCCGCCCCGGCCTCGAGCGCAACCTTGAAGCCCAGCTTCATCAGTTGTGTCGCCGTGTCCGGAGTGGCCGCAACCCGCCGCTCCCCGGAATGCACTTCACGGGGAATCCCGATTATCATTGCCATTTAAATCTCCCTATGGATGGTTCTTTGGGGGTCTTGG